>NVVG01000197.1 GCA_002402125.1 Moraxellaceae bacterium | reverse complement strand
AATTGATTCAGCGGTTAATTGTTGGTTCATGACTTAACTCCTCAAGACATTTCGTGCAAATAAATGGGGGGATTCCAGTATCTGTACCTGGGCTTGCGACTATTCCATAGGCAGCTTCTACGCCTTTCGGCAGTGTGACGTTACAACTGCTGCATATTGCTTCAAGATTTAGTACCAGTCGCTGCCACCCCAATACCATTGGGTGTTGCTCCGTACTGGGTTTTGGTGCCGGTATTTCTGCTTCTTGAACTTTAAGTTCAGCATCAGCCAAAATATCGGCCGCTTCTTTTGTTGCTGTTCTTGCGATATCTACACTGTCAGAGACGATATCGTCCACAAGATCAATTGTGTTAGCTAAGGCGTTTCGGACGAGGTTTGAGACGGATACCCCAAGTCCCTTGGCCTTATCTCTTAACTGTATATCTAATGATTCTGGTATGCGTGTATGCATTACCCTTTCTTTTCGTTCGCTTTTATCAGCCATTGCGCCATGCCTTTTTTGATTATCTGCAAACTCGGTGTGCGAGATATAATAGATTATCTGCGTTTCAGTGTACAGCTGTTATCTAATATAGGCCTACTGGTTCACTGTGTCAATAGTTGTGATACAAAATATGGAATTATGTGACACAAAAATACGGGGACATGTGATACAAATTGAAAAAAGATGAAGTGTTTTAGTGCAGGTTATCGATAATCTGTTTAAAACCAATGATTTACCTGGCTATATTAACGTGATTTAGTGAGGGGTAAGAGTAGGTTGCAAAGATAAAACCTAAGGAAAGAAGAGGGGTTGAGGGGAGTTAGGCTTCAAAATTCTGTTGATTAGAAATATTTCGTTGGTTGGTTTGTGGAGGCGGGGTGCTCAAAATAGGCCGCGAACTTACCATCGTGCTGTAGCTTGATAACAGCTGTATACGGAGCGCTATTAAGTTTGTTGCCATTTGAATCAAAGGCGATAGGCTGCTTTATGGTTAGTGGGTTAACAGCCGGGGCAGAAAGGGAACAAGCCGTGAAACTGGTGGCGGTTACTATTAAGGCGGCTACTTTGGTGACAGTTAATTTCATGATTGCTCTCGTCGCTGGTTTATTGGGACAGATGCTTAGCAAGAGCGGCAATACCTTTTTCCGAGAATTTGTCGAAAGCCTTTTGAATATGTTTCAACTCCATTTGATCCCATTTACTATCTAATTGATCACCATTTATCTTGAGAACGATGGTGAATAGCGGTGCTTGGCTGAGGCTGTCTTCGCCAATTATTTCAAAATAAACAGTGAGGTCTTGATCTCTAAAACCAATCGCCGCACCTGCGCCAGCCATTACAAGCTTAAACGGAATAACTTCCCATGGTTTGAATGACTCATTGGTTGTTTTGACGCCCGTAATGGCCATTCTTACCGACACTACCTTACTTCCTTTTGAATTGGTCAGTATGCCTAGTTTTTTTGCGACACTTTTAAGTTTTTGACCAGTATAGATTTGTAAGTCGGATAAGACAGTGTTGCCAATTTGTTCTGTTACTTTAGGTTTCGGGTGAAAAACTACCTCGTCGAAGTGAGCTTTTGAGTAGTTGCTGTAAGTGAACTTTGGGCTTACCCATCGTAGGGTTTCTGTGCCATCTGCGGCAGTAGTGACATTTAATTGTTCGTAGCTGGTTAAATGGCCACCAAATTCTGCGGGTTTAACCAATTGAGTGGTGCAGCTAGTGAGGGTGATTATTAATGGAAGTAGAACGCAGAAAAAACATTTCATCTATTGAGCCTAGAATGTTATCAGTGGGGCGGATGATATGGCAGCTATTCTAGGGGAAAATGATTGTAATGTGCATTCTAACGACTAAGATAACCAGACTAAATGGTAATGGATAATAAGCATGTCAGGTGAACACCAACCCCCATCTCCGCAGTCATCAAATAAGAGCAGTAATGAAGGCCATGGCCAAAAAGGGGAGGGGCATAAAGAGGGTTTGATCCAGCGCTCTTACCACATGTTATTTATTATTTATGCACCGCTAGCGTTAATCTCTATCGTGGTTACTGTCCTTTCTGACAAATACATTAATTACGTGTTTATGACCGCTTTTCTTACGGCGTGTCTGTCAGTGGTTCTTGCTGTGATCATGTGGTGGTTGTTCTGGAAGCACCGAGAGGTCATCAAGCAAGAGAGCATAGCTCATTTACCCTATCTAATTCGTCATCAATTTATCATGTTGTACTTACCCATTGCATTTATATCGATGGGGATATGTGCCTACTATGTGTACGACAGAATTTATGATAAATACGTTGATGCCGTAGAACAGTTCGATCAAACGGCATTAACCAACATAACCATGCTACTTCCGATTAGTAACCGGTTGGGCAGAGAATTAGAGGATGTCCTGCAAATTAAACGCTCTTTAGGCAGTTTTCTAATTAACAATCCAGAGTTATTTAATCAATACCATTTTGAATTTATCGACCATAAAAATCATTATAGTAGTCAATTTGAACAAGCTGTTGTCGCACACCTTAAATCAGGAACCCATTATTTTATTTGTGCTTATAGTGATGTTTGCTCCACGTTAGCCAATAACTTGGATAAGCTGTCAGAGACTGCCGGTATATCAACTAGGCCAGTCATCGTGACCACACTGTCATCATCGATGCAAATGCCTTTAGCAAAGGATCAATTCTATCGTTTTTTTGTTAGAAACCGAGAGGACGCGCAAGTACTCGCTAAGTATGCATTTGATAAAGGGCTCAAAACCGCTGCCTACATTGCCACGGAGGATGCGTATGGAAAGGATGCCGTGGCAGAGTTTACCAAGAGCTGGCAGGATTTTGGTGGTTCTGTAGGCGGCGGCGTTTATATCGACCCGCTTTTATCCGAGAACGTTGCTAGTGACAAAGTTCTCAGCCACTTGGCTATCTTTGAGAAGGTTGACGCCGTGTTTGTGGCGCTGTATCAACCCGCTACCAATGCTCTGGCCCAACTATCAAACGATAAACTGATGTTAATAAGTGCGAATTATCAGCATCACCAGCTAGATGCGTTGGGACGCAATGGAAGTAATATGGATAATATCGTTGTTTCTTTTCCGCGTTATAAAGCGGAATCGACTCACCTGATAAATACCGCCGGTTTATTTCTGTATATGACACTATCTAAGCTCATTGATGCGGATCAGAAAACAGCAGAAGGAAGCACGTTTCATGACGCTTGGATTAAAACAGATGAACCAGCATATTTGAAATTTCAGCGCGACGGGGAGAATGATTTTAGCGTTTTGATGCAAGCGCTTCCCTATAAAGAGTTAGCCAGGCGTTATATTAAATAAAATAGTCCTCTGAGGAGCGAGTTGTGATTCGGCAGTTAAATATTATTAGGGTATTATTGTTCAGTAGCTTGCTAAGTTTTTTGTTGGTTATAAATGCCTATGCAGAAAGAAAAACCTATCCAGAAAACAGCAACTATGCAAAATCCGTAAGCATTGCCATTGTTACTGACGGTACAGGAACAACCTTTGAAAAGCACAGTAAGCTCTTGCAAGCTGAAGTGTCTAAGCTATTAGACGGTGAGTATACAATAACCTTTTATGACGGTGATGAGTTTGATGGGCGCTGGTCCGTTCAAAAAATACAGGAGGTGTTTGCAGCGGCACAGAATAGGGATGATATTGATTTGGTGATTGCTCATGGTTTGGTTTCCAGTCATGTTGCAATTAATGCAATGCACCTAAAAAAGCCCACGATAGCAACCTTGTTTTTGGACAGTGATTTGCAATCTGTTCCTAAGGAAGGAAAAACAAGCGGCCGACATAATCTCACGTATATTCAGAATGAAAAGTCTTTCCTAAAAGACATAAAGCGCTATCGAGAAATTGCACCCTTTGAAACCTTGGCTGTTATCGGTGATCCATCGTTGAGGCAGATCCCTGAATTTCAGCAGATGTTAGAAGAAGCAAAAAGACGAGTTAAAGAGGTTGGAATAAAGTTTATTTTTATTCCAGATAACGGCAATGTCAAATCGATACTCTCTGAAATTGATAATACTATTACAGAAAATGATGCCGTTTATCTTTTGCCGAATGAACGCTTATCAGATGAAGGGTTAAGTGTACTTGGTGCAGAACTAATAAAAAGAAAAATTCCTGCTTTTGCGATGCTGGATAGTCAGGTAATTGAACATGGATTTCTTGCGGTTTATAGCCATGAGAATTCCTACAAGAGAGCCCACCGTCGAATTGCGTTAAACATTAAGGATATTCTGGACGGGGTTCCTGCTAAAGATTTGAATGTATATATAGAGATCGATTATCAATTGTATATCAACCAACAAACATTGAACGCTTTGGGGCTGGATCTTACCTGGTCAACCTTGCGAARTGCCAAGATGGTCAATACGGTCAATGCGGTCAATATGGTTAATGCAAATAGTGTCGAGTCTTCCCACCTGACGTTGCCACAAATGGCAAAAGAAGCGTTAGAAAGCAATTTACAATTAATGATCGAACGAAAAGCCTTAGCTGCAGGTATGTCAGATGTCGATATTGCAAATGCTAAAAGGTTGCCACAGTTGTCGTTCGGGTTACAGCAAACAATGATAGATGATGACCGAGCGAAATTTAGCAACGGAAGTAGTGCTGAGMGAGAYTTGTCTGCATCACTCACCTTGCAGCAAGTTATTTATAATGAATCTGCCTGGTCTAACGTCTATGCACAARAATTCTTGCAGCAATCTCGYCAATACRATTTTTCTGTCACTGAATTAGATGTGCTCCAGCAGTCAACCCTTGCATATATATCTGTATTAAGGGCGCTGAGTCTTGTGGAGATAGAAACAAGCAACCTGGATTTAACCAAAGCTAACTTAAAGCGAGCAGAAAGGCGGGTGGTAGCAGGTGTTGCTAGAAAGTCAGAAATATACCGCTGGCAAAGCCAAGTTGCTGGCAACAAACGGTCGTTATTGGATGCTAAAGCAAATTACAAAAATAGTTTATTGCAAATCAATCAATTACTAAATCGTCCACTTAATACAGTTTTTACCGTGGATAAGATCGATAAACAGCATGCGATATTTGATTTTAATCGAAAAATAATATCCCAATATCTTACAGGACCTTCTGCGTTAGAAGGTTTTACGAATAGAAGCGAGCAATACGCTGTTAAGCATGCACCAGAACTAAAAAGTATTAAGGCGATTATCATAGCGCAAGAACGCTTGTTAAAGGCAAAAAAACGCCAATATTATGTACCCGATGTCAGTGTTCAGATGACGGTTCAACAGCACTTAGATAAAGCCGGCAATGGGGATGAGTATCCAGTTGGCGTGGATATCGATGATACTGATGTGAGTGCTGCTGTAGTGTTAAGTTTGCCACTATATAGTGGGGGCGAGCGCCGAGCCGAAGTTGCACAGCAGTTAAATACACTTTACCAGCTGCGTTACCAGCAGGCGTCAGTTGAGGTTTCCATAAAACAACGGGTAAGATCGGCTTTCAATCAACTCTCCGCAAGTTTTCCGGGCATAGGTTTGTCAGAAAGCGCCCTTGTTGCCGCAAAAAGAAATTATGAGATGGTGCGTGATTCTTATGAGCGTGGAACCGTATCCATTGTTGATTTCCTCGATGCGCAGAATCAAGTATTCGCCGCAGAACGTTCTTCTGCTAATGCAACCTATGACTATCTTGAAGACTATATTCGATACCAACGTTCTATCGGTTACTTCTTCTATTTTGACGATCCAAAGGGCATTTATTCAATATTGTTTAATGATACCTCTACTGCTGAATCTGATACGGACATAAAACGATGACCATGAAAAACATACCCATATTGTTAATGCTGATTACCCTATTGAGCGGTTGTGAGAAAGCTCAACAAGAGGCCGAGGTGGAGCGATTGCGACCGGTAGCGACAATCATAATGCAGCATTCTACAAAACTGCGCTATCAAGAGTTTTCAGGCGTGGCAAGAGCTGGACTGACTTCTCGACTCAGTTTTCGAATTTCCGGTAAAGTTGAAACGTTAAATGTAAAGGTTGGCGATAAGGTTAAAAAGGGAGATTTAATAGCAACACTTAACCCTTCCGACTATCAGTTGGAAAGGCAGAAGTCTCAAGCTGCTTTAAATCAAGCAACAGCAGAGGCCCGTAATGCATCGGCAAGCTATCGAAGGATTAAGTCGCTGTATGAAACAGAAACCGCTTCTCGAACAGAGCTTGATAATGCCCAAGCGGGTAGCGAGGCAGCCGGAGCGATGGTTAACCAGGCAGAAAATGCCTTAGCATTGGCTAAGCAGCGCTTAGGGTATACGCGATTGATTAATCAAGAAAATGATTGTTTGGTAGCAAGCTCAGCTATCGAGTCAGGCGAGAATGTGAGCGCAGGCAGTACCGTTGTTGTCGTTAACTGTGGAAATACGATGAAAGTGGAAACGGTGGTTTCTGAAACGTTTATCTCCCATGTTAAGCATGGCGATGATGTGTTTGTGCAGTTCAATGCATTTAAGGATCAAAAATTTTCGGCAGTGGTGACGGAAGTCGGTGTTGATGCAAAAGGTACTGCGTACCCTGTAACCGTTGCATTAGTGGCGGCTGATGTGCCTGCGTTGCCTGGTATGGCAGCAATTGTCTTTTTTAACATTGAACAGAACAAAGATAAAAACGGAAAAAACTTATATTTGCCCCTGCATACAGTTCAAGCTGAGCGTGAAGATACCTTTGTCTATGTACTGAGTGACAACAATGATGGTAGTGCAAAATTGGTGAAAACCACCGTTGAGGTTGGGCCTTTTGACGGCGGTGAGTTACTGGTGACGTCAGGTCTGAGGTCTGGCCAGATAGTTGTATCAAAAGGTATAAGTCAGCTGTACGACGGTATGCGAGTGAAATATCAACCAGTCCAAAGCCGTGTTGAAAAAAACAGCGCTAAACAAACACGTTAAGTTGGGGCTAACATAATGGATATTACAAAAATAGCGCTAGAGCGTCGTCAATTTACCCTGTTAGTTATCGTGGTTTTGTTTCTTGCGGGTATACAGGCTTATTTGAATATACCTCGCGCACAAGATCCAGGATTTATTATTCGAGCAGCGCAAGTGATTACGTATTTTCCAGGAGCAAGTCCTGAAAGAGTGGAAGAGCTAGTGAGTGAAAAGCTCGTGGAAAAGATTCGTCAAATGCCCGAGCTGGATTATGTTAGCAGTCAAAATAAATCCGGTGTATCGATAATTATTGTTAATATTCGTGAGAACTTTTCTGATATGCGCCCGATTTGGGATAGTTTACGCCGAAAAGTACAGGAAGCAGAGCGCAATCTACCAGACGGAGTGTCCGCCCCTATTGTTAATGATGAGTTTGGTGATGTTTTTGGTACGGTTTATGCCATTACCGGAGAGGGATTTTCTTACGCGGAGATAAAGGAGGTCGCTGATGGCGTTCGAGATGAGCTTTTGTCGCTTGATGATGTTGCAAAAGTGGATATTTTGGGAGCTCAAGATGAGCGGATCTATGTTGAATATAACCCGAGCCACCTAAATGAAATGGGAATCTCCCCTAAGCAGTTAGCATCAGCTCTTAGCAGTCGTAATATCATCAATCCTGGTGGCGCAGTCTATACAACTTACGAGACCATTTCGCTGGAGCCTAGTGGGAATTTTGAATCCATTGAACAGTTACGTGCAACGCTTATTAAACTACCAGGAAGCAACGAAGTTATTTCATTGAAAGATGTTGCGAAAGTATACCGAGGTTACGTTGATCCTTCAAAAAGTATGCTTCGCTTTAATGGAAAGGAAGGTTTAGGCATTGCCGTTGCTATGAGGGCAGGGGGTAATGTTGTTGACTTAGGAGCCTTAGTTGAAGCAAAAATGAACGAGTTAGTGATTGCCTATCCTGTAGGGTTAGATTTTCATAAGGTAGCAATGGAATCTGACTTGGTCAATAAAATCGTCAGTGACTTTTTAGGCAATCTTTTGCAAGCGGTTGCTATTGTGACGTTAGTTATGTTGATTTTCCTTGGCTTGCGGACAGGGTTTATCGTAGCGATGCTGATTCCCGTTACGATGGCTTGTGCATTTTTTGTTATGTCCTTACTTGATATTGGTTTGGATCAAATATCCTTAGCCGCGTTAATGATATCACTCGGTTTGCTGGTCGATAATGCGATTGTTATGGCTGAGAACATAATGGTTAAAATTGCAGACGGTATAGAGAGGAAACAAGCGGCACTTTCTGCAGCAAATGAATTAAAAATCCCACTGCTAACATCATCATTAACGACCTCTGCAGCTTTCTTACCTATCTACTTGGCTGAAAGTGCAGTGGGAGAATATACAGCGCCATTATTCAAGGTGGTTACCATTACATTGCTGTGTTCCTTGACGATTGCGCTTACTTTAATTCCATTGCTGTGTATGTTATTTATTAAGATCAAGCAAAGTAGTAGTGAGCAGAGAGAGCGAAGCATCTTTTCACATATTACACGCTGGTATCTGGTTTGTCTGAATGCCGTACTGCGTCAGCGATTAATAAGTCTTGCGGTGGTTTTTCTGGTGTTTTTTATGGCACTGAAAGGCCTGGGGTTTGTCCCGAAAATATTCTTTCCGCCTAAAACTGACCCTGTTTTTACCATTGAGATTGAGTTTCCTCTTGGTACGCCTTTGACGTATACCGCAAAACGCTTGCAAGAAATCGAAACTCATATAGAAACCGAGTTACTGACTGGCAGCAAAAGAGATAAGGGAATAAAAAATTGGACCAGTTTTATTGGAAATGGCGGTGTGCGATTTGTATTAAC
>NVVG01000196.1 GCA_002402125.1 Moraxellaceae bacterium | reverse complement strand
CTCCGATTATGCGGAAAGATATAATTTGGAAAATTGACAATTTCCATTTTTGCAAACTCATTCATTGCGTTTACAATATTTGTTAAACTTTTTATATGCCCAATCGAAGCCCAAGGATTTGTGAATTTTTCAGGTAAATTTTCTCCACCTAAACCATAGAAAACAATTGGAGAATTTTGATCTAAAATAGTTTCCAAGTTGGAAATCATTTCATACTCATCTTTTTCTGAAGCGGTAATAAAAGGTGTGATATAATTTGGAAAACTTTTCGCACTAAAGTTTCCTTTAAAAAGAAGGTTGTCTAGTTCAGCAATTTCCTGATAACTGATTTTTTTACTTTGTCCAGTTTCTTCGTTTTCAAAAATGATCGGGAAATACAATTTGAAGTAAGTTTCAAATTTTTCAGGGATAACATTTTTGACTATACTTTCAGCGACACTCATATTTCTATTTTGAAAAATCCATGAGGTGATATCGTTATCGTCTTCTTTGTTCATGATTATTTTGATAATATTTTTTTTGGAAAAATTACTTTGGAACCCACACCGACAAAGATAAAGGATTAATAGAAAACTCTAGATCTTCATTAACCAACATTCCTTCGCCATCAATATGGACAGCCGTTTCTTCCACTATTTTTACTTTAATATTTTTTCCAGAATAGCATTTTGTTAAACCACTTTCGTTGATTGTTTTTTGAAAAGAATGCCATGCTAATTGTGGTAATTTCCAAGGAGTCATTTTTTTAACAATGACCATTTCTAAGATTCCATCATTAAATTTAGCATGTGGAGCGATTTCGAAATTATATCCAAACATTGGAGCATTTACAATTTCTAAACAAAGGCATTCCTCCTCCAGAATTTTCCCATCAATATTAATTTGATAAGTTTGAGGTTTAAATTTAAATGATTCTTGAGTTACGATTTTTCCATAACCTAGAAAACCTCGAAACTTACTTTCCTTTAATTTGTACGAAACCCAACCATCAAATCCCAATCCAGCCAAATTCACAAATGGCCGTCCATTCATTTTGACCGTATCAATTCGTATTTCTTTGCCATGATTTAATTGCTGAATTGCTTTTACGACTGGATCCACCAGAGAAACATCATTGAGTAGGTTATTCATCTCTACACCGGCCCATAAGGAACCCAGAATCGTGCCACCGCTAGGAGGTTTGATATTGTCTTTTTTATCCGTTCCAAGTGTCCCTGTTATATATAAGTGTTGTTTTGCTCTGGTACAGGCAACATAGGTCAATCTCGACAACTCATTTTTCAGTTTGGCGGAATGGGTACTCCATAAAAACTCATACACTGCATCACCCTGTGCATCCCCTCCTCGCTCCGGTAATGCGGCCAAAAATAGTGCTTGCTGCCCAGTTGCTGGTGATAACTGATTATCAACAATGAGTAACGGTCGATCATCGCCTCTGCCGCGTTTGGCGGCATAGGGCAAGAACACATAATCAAATTCCAAACCTTTAGATTTGTGCATAGACATTATCTGCACGGCACTAGGGTCGACACTGCCAGGCGAAGAAAACAAAGACATTGCCTTTTGCTCTAAGGCCTGAATATTCGCCAGATCACCAGAATCTTCAAAGGTTTCTAAAAGGGCAAAGTATTTTTCTGCATCATTTCGGGCTTGCAGCGAAGGGTCAGCAAGATAACCACCCAAATTAAGCCACAAGGACTCGATCGCATCCCGCACATTGAATTGCTTTCTCTTGTTATAGTAAAAAGAAAAAAGAGCAACAACTTGCTTTAATTTATTCGCTTCTGCATCATCAAAATCTACCGAATCGTCTTCGCCGATCCTGTTTACTACAAACGATAAGTTATCCCATATCGGTGCATAGATATTCACACTGTGCAATTTTTCTAGACTCGATAACGTCAACCCAACACAAGCACCACGTAATACCGAATACCATCCAACTCTGTCCGAGGGACGCAACAACGCTCGAGTCAAGCCCAGCAATTGTTGAATAACAGGGCTTTCCTGCAAGGTATCAATATCTACTGCCCGAATTGGGATATTCCGCGCCTGAAGCTGATTTATGATGGGTTTAGCATGGGACTTTGAACGTACCAATACAGCATAGCGCTTGTTATTGGCCTGATCCTTTTCTCTTAGAGCTTCTATCGTTTGAGCTATATATTCTGCTTCTTTATCAGGATATTCGAATTGGTCATCTTCATTTTCTAAGTTTTTGTCGATAGTGTTTTGTTGAAAGATCTTTAAACTGACCCCAGCCTTTTCTCCGCCGGATTTAGCCGCCACCGAGTGGCTATAGGAGACCGCCCCTACCCGACTATCGTCCTGACGAGGAAACGCGGAAGAAAAAACATTGTTCACCCAATGAATTACTTTTTGATCAGAACGAAAATTGGTTTCCAATTTTAACGGTGTTAAGGTTACATCAGCCAACCGCCGTTCATGCCACACACTTAAAAACAATCCAATATCGGCCTTACGAAAGGAATAGATTCCCTGCATAGGGTCGCCCACTAAAAACAACGTACGGCCATCACCTTGCTGCCAGCCACTGGTGAGTTTTTCTAGCAATTGTATTTGCAAAATGGATGTGTCTTGAAACTCGTCCACCAGAAGATGGGATATTCGATGGTCATATTTCAGGATCAAATCCGTTGGTTCTTCTGCTGACCCTAAAGACCGTAATGCTGCCATTGAGATCTCGGTAAAATCAACACTACCGGAGGATTGCCACATGAGGTTAAGATAACCCACAGCGACAGGCATAAGGTCCAACAAATCGACCAACAAAGCCCACTGTTCATCTGAATAACCCGCAAGGGGCAAGTTTTTCACTTCATACAGTCGATCATTAAAACCAGGTAGCTCTTCTTCTAACAGAGCAATCAGTGCCATCGCATTGTCTTTGCGTTCCTTCCGCAGCTGTTTCTCTTCTGCATTTTTGGAACCTGTTGGGGCAGGAAAACCCGTTTTTGCATCCAATCGCTTTCTATAATTTGGCTTACCCTTAGTTAATAGTAACTCTGAGAAAACTACCCAAGCCTGAGGAGTATCGATAAACCCTGCATCGTTCTCATATTCTAACGCCGCTCTGATGGGAGATTCATGGCCTTCAGCTTGCAAGTTTTGTGCGGCATACAAAGAAAGCGACATCAATTGCTGCCGTATGTCGCTAGGCACACTGTTATTTATCGCATTTATCTGATCGTCAATCACGGCGTTTAAAGATTCTTCCATCCGATATTTTAGATCATCGTGGGAACGAACGGACATCACATTTTCTAACCAATGATCACGTTTACTTAACATCTGAGCGATCAAACTAACCGCTAACCGATAGTTATTATCTAGATGTTTTAACAAACTGGTTAATGCCTTATCGTAAAACTCTCCTTCACCAACACTATTCAATAGCTGCTTAGCGGCCTTCTCATAAACCAAGCTAGCATCTTCTTCGATAGCTGGCATTGACCCCATGCTGCTTTCAAAAGGCATTTGTTTTACTAACGAACCACAAAAACCATCGATGGTTTGTATTTTTAGTCGATTGGGATAACGCAACAAATCCCACCCCATCGCTTGATCTCGACCAATAACAGCTTGAGACAAATGCCATGTTTGCGCATCATAGGGATTTTCTGGGCACACCTGGCCTTTTGCGGCCATCAGTGATTCGAGCACCCGTTGCCGCATTTCGCCCGCCGCCTTCTTGGTAAAAGTAATTGCGACGACTTCTTCTGGTTTCTCAACGAGAGCTAGCAGACCCAATATACGCTGGGTAAGAACGCCGGTTTTACCAGATCCTGCTGGCGCCTGGATGATGTAGCTGGCACTACAATTTAACGCTTCTTGGCGTTGCTGGAAATCCACTAACCCATCATTGTCAGACATACCTAAAATTCCTTACGTCGACAGAAAGGTGTCAACTCACAGTAATCACAACTGGATGCATTTTTGGGGTCAACTTTCGCAACACCTAAGCTAAAATCCGTAGCCAGGGTCGTTAACACGGCTTCCCATTTTTCCACATGGGTTGGCCAATCAGCGATTTTAGCAATAGTCTTGCTTTTACTGTTCTGCATGATGTCCACTGCGTCATCAACTTCCCCCTTTAGGGATGAATCCCCCTTTTTTACCACGCCAAATAGGATGCCATCGACACTATCTTTATGTTTAACCGCATATAATGGCAACTGCGGGTCATCCGGTCGGTCACCTTCCCAGGCTTTTCGATTCTTTTGGCCAGTTTTATAGTCAACGATGACCGTATGACCGCCCTCTACCCTATCGATACGATCTGCTTTAACCGTCACCTCCAAATTACTTACCGTTAATTGCTCAGTTTTCTCTAGACTCACAATTTCAAACGGCGTTCGTTTTGCCTCTACATTCACTAACCAATAGTGAACAAGTTTTTCTAGCCGATCTTTTTCAAGTGCCAAAAATGCATCATTCAACGCCGCGGTAAAGTTTTTAAATTCCGCGAGAGCATCGCCTACATTGGATGCGATACATTGAGAAAATGCCTCCGCATCCGCCAGGTATAACAAAAACTGCTCATAGGTCTGGCATGACTTCCAGAAGCGCTCTAATGAAGCATGTAACAACTCCCCCCTTTCCGCGGGAGATAGGCCATCTTCAACGGCTTCAATGGATTTTGCGCCTAAACGATACAGTGCAAAAGCCCTAAAAGGACAAGAAGCTTGTGTCTTAATAATGGAAGCGCCACCTTTCACTTTACTACCTTCAGGCAAAGCTGGTCCAACATCATCTATGCGCTCCACCAGTGGATTGGCAATCAACAATGGTGAAGCATAAATTTCACAACCTTGGTCAAAAGCAATCTCTTTAGCAGGCAAACTTTCAAGTAATGGACTCACATTGAATTCACTATCACCTTCAATTTTATGCCAGCTAAATATAGTGAGGGGAGAGGTTTTTATAAACGCGGTAAGGATAAATTCCGCATATGCCATCTCTCGTTCCGCCGATGCATTGGGCATACTGGTGGTTCGTTGCAGCTGTTGACAAATAAAAGGGTTTGGCGCAGGACTCTCTGGCCAGTGTTGATCATCCGATGACAAGATCCATACGCCGTCAAAATGCAGCCCCGATGCTTCCAATACACCAAGAACCTGCATTGATGCCTGTTCAGTTTTCACCTGAAACATGGTTTCGTTTAAGGCTGACTTCAATCTTTTAAGTACACCCGTAAATGTCTGTGGCGGAACAACTTCGTCATAGAGTGCGAGAGCTCGCACTTGCTCCAGAAATTTCTGTTTAAGTTGGTAATCTTGACTGGATTCAGATCTAGACCCAGGCCAACCTAGGGAAAAAAGCGTAGCAACAATTTGATCAGCCCATTCAGAAAAGTTTTTGCGTCCATTGACCGTTTGTGTACTCATCAAGGTTAAATTTACGAAGAGACTGTCCTCGCCATGATCAAGCTGCTGCTTCTTATTCAGTAGTTTGACATATTCATCACGCACATAAGAGGATGTTAATGTGTCGGTTTTAGACTCTGCGATAGTATCCGCGAATTGAGAACATAAAGAAAACCGATGCGCACTGGCTCCCCAATAGGGACTGCGTAACAATACGCCCCACTCATCACGAGTTATCGGTTTACCCAATGCCTGCAACAACAATAGCGCATCGGCAACTATGCCAAACGATCCTAACGGCGTACCTGCGGATACGTTAACAACATCTCGCCAACGGTTATCGCCTGGGTGAGTATAGTTCGCTGGTTGGATAAGCCGTTTGCAAATACGCTCAATGGTGGCTCGATCATCTGCAATATCTGGCGCAACAACACAATAGGTACCGGCCGGATCCGAAGTATTGGATGTTACCAACCACTGCAACGCGGCATTAATTTCTTTTTCTTTATCCGCAAACGCCTGCGTTTCACTGCTGTTAACCGCTTTGTCTGCGGCATCAGGAAATGAGATAAAGCTATGGGGGATTTTTTTACGATTTGAGTCATTCCGCTCAAACGCATCGACAATATTCTTAACTGCCGGTTCAAGGCTATCGAAACCATAAAAAGACAGTGCACCATCAACGTTAAACAAACCACACTCAACGCACTGTTTAATAAGCCCTAAGGTTTCTGCCTGGGTTATCCATTGATTGCTGTTACACTTCTGCTGAAATTCTGCCAACCAGTATTGAAATAAATGGGTATTATCATTCACATCCCAGGATGACAGGTCCTCCGTTTGCCCCCAGCGACTTAATATTGACCATGCTTGTTGCGCTTGTTTTGCCGCCCCATCCGGCTTAATCCAATCTCTACCGTCTTGCAGTATAATGTCTTCCCAGACCGCTTTTTCTTGGGTGCTGGTTAAAACAGAGGCCGCTAGCTTACCTAAAAGTGAATGCTGTGCCCATTGACTATCTGAACCTGCAATATCTCTGGCTTCTTCCAACAAACCATCCAACCAGGAAGATAGGGGGAGTATCTTGATAGATTCCCATACACAACCATGAGAACCGTTTGACGACGTGAGAGCCACATCGACTTGGCCCTTATATTTATCGATCTGCTGATTAAGCCAAGCAGAAATTCGCCTATTGGGCGTTATAACAGTATCACCGGCAGATATTTCGGCAAATTCAGGGGAAAAATGGGTTAAATCAACATTCATTGGGATTTCAGCAGTGTATGATTTCGATTGAGCGACAATTGGTATGCACAGTATCGCAAATTTCGGTTAGAATGCACTGGTTACCCGATTATTTATTACAATCGTATTACACTCAAATTACAATATTATTAGACACTTGCTACACTCTTGGTACACATAGAGCCCCGCTTTCACCAAGATCTATAGTCAAGTTCAAGTCAAGTTCGAGCCAAGTTAAAGGATTCATCAATAATGCCCGAAAGTAACATCGACAATTTACACGTCAAATCCCAAAAAGTACTCATCACACCAGACCAGTTAAAGACCAACGTCCCCATGACAGAGACAGCTAAAACCTCTGTACTGAATGGCAGACAGGCCATTATGGACATTTTAGATGGGAAAGATCATAGGTTATTCCTTGTAATTGGGCCATGCTCAATTCACGATGTTGAGGCAGCAAAGGATTATGCCAAGCGTCTTAAAGGTTTATCTGAAGAAGTAAAAGACACATTATTGTTGGTTATGCGAGTGTATTTTGAAAAACCTCGGACCACCGTTGGCTGGAAGGGATTGATTAACGACCCTCACCTAAACGACAGCTTTGCAATTGAAGAAGGCCTGCATATCGCCAGAAAACTGCTCATCCACCTAGCAGAAGAAGGCTTACCGCTATCCACTGAGGCGCTTGATCCAATTTCGCCACAGTATTTACAAGATGCCATTAGCTGGTCAGCCATAGGCGCGAGAACAACCGAATCTCAAACGCATAGAGAGATGGCTAGTGGTCTATCGAACGCTATCGGGTTTAAAAATGGCACTGATGGCGGCTTAACCGTTGCAATCAATGCACTGCAATCGGTATCAAGCCCCCATAGTTTCTTAGGTATTAACCAAGAAGGACAGGTCTCGGTTATTAACACCAAAGGCAATCCCTATGGCCACATTGTACTGCGTGGAGGCAACTCGAAGCCAAACTATGACTCGGTTAATGTCGCCTTAGCGGAGCAATCATTATCTAAAGCGTCAGTTAGTACTAATATCATGGTTGATTGTAGTCATGCTAACTCCAACAAAGACCCTGCCCTGCAGCCTTTGGTCATGGAAAACGTCACCAACCAAATTATCGAAGGCAATAAATCCATTGTGGGTCTCATGGTTGAAAGCAACATCGGCTGGGGCAACCAGAAACTGAAACCGAATCTTGATGATATGGAATACGGGGTTTCTGTTACCGATGCATGTATTGACTGGGAAACCACAGAAAAGTCCATTAGAGCAATGCGTGATAAATTGAAAGATCGTTTGCCTCAACGTCGTTTGAAAAAAAGTTAAGACAAACACGCTCTAAACAACAAAGGCTTCCTATCAGGAAGCCTTTGTTGTTTAGAACTACTAAAAATTCACTATCAAGCGGGGGTTTATTTATAAAAAGCGTTCTCGGTGATGGTGTGATCCGTGATATCCGTGACTCGCTTCAACTCCGGCACACGCTCCAATAGTGTTTTTTGCACACCTTCCTTAAGCGTCACATCTGCCATGCCACAACCCTGGCAACCGCCACCAAATTCAAGCACCGCAAGCGTGTCATCTTCCAGTAACTGCACTAACTGTATATTGCCACCATGTGATGCTAGCTGTGGGTTAATTTCGGATTGGAGGTAATAATTAATTCTTACCTCTACCGTGGCATTGTCACCCAAAAAAGCCACCTTGGACTTGGGAGCTTTGAAGGTAAGCTGGCCACCCATTCGATCCTTAGAATAATCGATTACCGCATCAACGAGAAAAGGCACACTGGCCTCTTCAATATACGCAGGAAAACTTTTCAGCTGCATTACCTTATCGGTAGGCTCAGCGTCATCGGCACTGGTATAGGCCATGCAACATTCGGCTGATGGGGTACCGGGTTTTTCTACAAATACACGCACACCCATATTAGGAGTATCTTGTTTTTCCAATAACTCACGCAAATATTCTTGGGCGCTGTCAGTAATCGTTAAATATTGTTCAGTCATGCGAAGATCCAATCGTTCACGTACGTTCTAGTACGTTTTAGTAGAGTTAGTGCAATAATATCCTCTTGCCCTATAAAAACCAACCAATCCACTCAAGATAAGCGTAAATGACCTATTAAATGCACTGGCCGACAGTGACTGTCGCCAATATTGGACACCCATTTA
>NVVG01000195.1 GCA_002402125.1 Moraxellaceae bacterium | reverse complement strand
GAGGCCTATTCTGTGAGTTCTGGTGCAGCAGGGGTGCCTATTGAAATTGGTGTGGGTTCGTTTGTATTTGATGAAACGGTTACTAGCGGTGAGCGCCATAGTCTCATTTTTACCGAGACGTCTGACCGTAATACAAACCTTTGTGACACGTCGCCATACGAAGATGGGCTTGCTGGAGGGATCGAAGCGACTTTCTATATAGAATTTAATACCGCAGATCGAATTGACGCATTTACTGCAGCAACTGGCGGTGTCAGTTCGGGTACATTTGACCGAAAATAGCTCTAATATGCAGCGGTAGCAGGTGAGAGGGCATTGTTAGCTTGATTAAGACGGCTAGTCCTCTCTGCTGTTTAGGCCTGCGTAAATAAAGGTACCTAATTACACCTAATCCCCCTCAGATTTTTTCTGATCACTCAGTGCAAGTTAGATGTACATTAATCAATCAGCATTACAAATAGTTATAATATCCTTTCTTTTAGGAATAAAACAAATTAAGTGTTTTTTTGTTCCTAAGTCTTTGAAAATTAAATGCTAATTAGAACGCTGTAACTAATTAAGCGTTGTGTCAGGTTTAATTGACCACTGTCACTGGCAACCTTGTGCTCATTGTCTACGCTGAAGATTACGCCCAACTAGGCGGTCAAATCGTTATTGTCAAGCTTCATTACAAAAATGGAGCAGTCAGTTTAGTAACATAGTATTGAGGAAGTAGCATGCCACGAACCGTTGCAAATAAGCCAAGTCATAAAGGAATAGTCGCTGAGATTATTTTAGCACTGATGATTTTAACCTTAACTGCCTGTGGAGGCAGTGGTACGCAGACTCATGAGGATGGAAATGTCCAGCCAATTGTAGAAAGCGGCGGAGACAGTGGTGGTGGAGGCGGAGGTGCTACCGCAAATAGAGACGTTGGTGGTGGTGGTATTAAAGGCCCCTTGGTTGATGCCATTGTTACGGTATACGAGATAGATACCAGCAATCCTAGTGGTAGTTTCAAGGGATCTGTTGTCACAACAGCAACAACGGACAGCCAGGCGCAAATTACTGGTTTAGCGTTGCCATTCCCTTTTACTCAAGCCTATATTCTTGAATTTACCTCTGATTCAGATACTACGGATATTTATACCGGCTTGCCTCCTGTTATCACTACTATGCGTACGGTGTTGACATTAGATTTGCTGAATTCGGGTGAGCATATTTATGCAACGCCACTCACGACTATGGCTATTGATATTGCCGCATTGAATGCGGATACT
The DNA here is from genome assembly GCA_002402125.1 of Moraxellaceae bacterium. Taxonomy (GTDB): domain Bacteria; phylum Pseudomonadota; class Gammaproteobacteria; order Pseudomonadales; family Ketobacteraceae; genus 42-54-T18. The sequence goes on along the minus strand of NVVG01000195.1, from coordinate 7,601 downwards.
GATACGGCACCATGGGATGTTCGAGATTTGGATGCTGATGATGACGGTACAGATGATATAACCGTTAGCCTGGGCGATGGTACTTCTACGGTTGATGAATTTTTAACGGCACTAGATGTTGCAGCGACTCAAGTTAAATCCACCATGGGATTTGGTATTTCTCAAGACATTGATATTTTTGACACGCCACCATTAATCGATAGCACCACGACTACACTGCAAGCACAGGAAGATGCAGCAGCCTATCGAGCGGCAGTAGAGGCACTTACTGCTGTTGTTGATCAAATTGATGATGCCACTGGTACCGGAGACTCTAATGCGGTACTAGCAGCATTGACGTCTGATTTGGCAGATGGTGTGATCGATGGTCAAGCAGACGGTGTCACAAGTGATATTTATGGGGGAGAAACTGATTCCGCAGATACAGCAACCGCTGCGGCTGCAGCAGCGCTAGAATTATTTGAGCAAGATCCTGCAACGTTACCCATTCCCAACGATCCTCTAGGTAGAACCGTTGGTGAAATGAAGGCAATTATAGATGCAGAGAAAGCCGACCTTGGTCATGGCAGTGTGACAACAGAAATTGTGACAACCGAACTTGTTGTGTTGGAGCCTGCAGAAACAAACCCTGATTTGGATGGTGATGGCGTACCCAATGATGAAGATTTATTTCCAGAAGATGCTACCGAAAGTAAAGATAATGATCTTGATGGTATAGGTGATAACGCCGATACCGATGATGATAATGACGGTGTAATTGATGATAATGATGCATTCCCGTTAGATAATACGGAGACTACGGACACCGATGGTGATGGTGTTGGTAACAATGCCGATGCCGATGATGATGGTGACGGAGTTGATGATGGTGCGGATGATTTTCCTCTTGATAGTACTCGATCCAATGCCACGGATGTAGATAGTGATGGTTGGCCTACGGAGCAAGACCCTAACGATAACGATGATTCCATACCTGGCGTTCCCTTTGTTGATACCGATGGAGATGGTGTTGGCGATGCCACTGATGACGATGATGATAACGATGGTGTTGCAGATAGCGATGATGCCTTTCCAACAAACTCCTCAGAACAGAAAGATCAGGATAACGATGGCACTGGTGACAATGCAGATACCGATATCGACGGTGACGGCGTTGACAATGAAGCCGACTTGTTCCCGCGTGATCCAACTGAAACGACAGATTTCGATGGTGATGGCGTAGGTGACAACAAAGATACTGATGATGATAACGACGGCGTGTCTGACATAGACGAATTGGCCTTAGGTTCTGATCCGAAAGACCGTGATTCTGATGATGACGGTGTATTGGATAATGTCGATGATGACCCAACAGATCCTACCGTACAATTTGATTCTGATGGTGATGGTGTTGATAACAGGGACGATAACTGCCCATTGAATCCAAACCCTGATCAAGCAAACTTTGATGGTGCGGATGAAACCGCTAATGATCAACGTAATCGCGGTGATGCTTGTGATTCAGATGATGATAATGATGGTGTCAACGATGCCATTGATAAGTTCCCATTCGACGCCGGTGAGCAAGCCGATTTTGATAACGATGGGTTAGGAGATAACGCCGACGAGGATGATGATAACGACGGCGTAATGGATGTTGATGATGCGTTCCCAAATGACGCAAGCGACCACAAAGATACCGATGGTGATGGTATTGGTGATAAAACCGATCCAGATGCCGATGGCGATGGCGTCGATAATGACATCGACGATTTTCCTTTTGACGGTACTCGTTCCAATGCAACCGATGCGGATAATGATGGCTGGCCTTCAGAGCAAGATCCTGATGATAATGATCCCAACGTTCCAGCAGATGCATTTGTTGATACCGATGGTGATGGTGTTGGTGACGCCACTGACCCTGATGATGATAACGATGGTGTTAGGGATGAGAGCGATGCCTTCCCTTTAATTAGTTCTGAGAGTGTCGATACAGATGGTGATGGCACAGGTGATAACACTGATGCCGATATCGATGGTGACGGTGCTAACAATGAGGACGATGCTTATCCATATAATGATCAAGAAGATACCGATACAGATCACGATGGTATCGGTAACAATGCTGATACTGATGATGATGGCGACGGTATATCCGATACAGAAGAAATAAGTAAAGGCAGTGATCCACTATCAACCGATAGTGATAACGATATGGTTGGTGACAATATCGATAACTGCCCAATAGTCGTTAATACCAATCAAGCTGATTTGGATCATGATGGATTAGGTGATGCGTGTGACTCTGATGACGATAATGACGGGGTTGATGACGAAGTTGATAGTTGTCCTGGTAAAAAGAATAGTGGCAACGATCTTGATAATGATGGCATCGATGATATCTGTGATACCGACCGAGATGGTGATGGGCAAGATGATGTGGTAGATAACTGCCCTATTATTGCCAATGCAGACCAGTCAAACATTGATAATGATCACCTAGGGGATGCTTGTGATAATGACGATGATAATGACGGCCTAGCGGATGGTAACGATCCTTTTCCAACCATTGCGGATGGAGATGAAGACGGGCATCGTGATGGTAGTGATAATTGTCCTTCAATTGCAAACCACGATCAGCTAAATGCCGACAACGATAGCTTTGGTGATGTTTGTGATTCGGATTTGGATGGCGATGGGGTTGAGAACAGTACTGACAATTGCCCAGCTGTTCCAAACACCGATCAGGCTGATGATAATCAAGACGGTGCGGGAAATGCTTGTGAGAATGACAGTGATGAAGATGGTGCTATCGATAAGGACGACAACTGCCCATCAATTCCAAATGCCGATCAAGCAGATGCTGATAACGATAATAAAGGCGATGCCTGTGATAACGATGATGACGGCGATGGTATTCCGGATGAATTAGATCACGGCCAAAATGCAGAAGGAATAGCCTGTTCACTGTTAGCTGATTGTGACGGAGATCAAACCGGTGATGCCGATGATGCCTTCCCGTTTGATGCAACAGAGACAATGGATACTGATGGTGACTTTGTTGGAGACAACGCGGATAACTGTCCAGCTATTCCAAATGCAGACCAAGCGGATACCAATGATAATGGTGTTGGAGATATTTGTGATGGTATGCCAGATATCAGCGGTTTCTGGAAGCTAGAAGTTGAAATTACCGATGCTACAGAAACTGTGGATCTCTTTACCGGTAGTTCTGACCAAGCAGATGATCTATGTGATATGGCACCAGGAGAAACTTTTAGTACCCTGGTATCCATCAAACAAGATGGAAGTGTCATTGGCCTGGTATATGGTGAAGATGGTTTTGATCCAGAAGATGGTAACTTCGGAAGTATTGATGCTACTGGTATGGTGCAGTTTGGTGAAGATGATGATTGGAATCAATACGACTATAGCTCAACCTCAACCTCAACTTCTGGTGCGTTAATTGAGTACAGCGTAGCTGAAATGTTCAATTTCCAAGGTGGGCTAGATAGCTCAGTAACACCAGCAGTTATCACTGGCACTACGGTTACTGAACACGTCCAAGCCTTTGCGGGAGAGAATCAGGAAGGCGATGTAATCTTGGATTGTAGTTACACCCTGGCTGCGACGTTAACTCGAATACCGCAGGTGGATGCCAGCACTATATTGTCATCCGCGGGAACACACCAAGGTTTTGCTCATATTGAAGTCGATGATGAGCATGTACAAGAAACCGGTGTTGATATCTTTGAATTCTTCTATGCCACCATTGATGAAAACGGTGAAGTGGGACAAGAGTGGAATGATCACGGTGGTTCAACTCCGGGTGCATGGGAAACTGAAGCGCCAGAGAATACCGTCATGTTAGGCGCGGCCGGTTGGGCTGAAGTTCCTGAATTCCTGATGGTTGATGGTACGGCTGGCGTTACCGCTGATCTTGTGCGTAGCGATGGGTCAAATATTTTCTCTCGCATGCGCATCACCGCTTACGCCACAAGTATCACCGGTGAAAGATTTGAAGGTTATGTTAATGAGGAATTTGTTGAATTAACCCCAAACCCAGACGCTATGTTCTCGGATATTGATGCAGCAGCGATTGCATTTGATGTCGAATCATTACAAGACGTTTATGAGTTCGAGTGTGATGTTGATGATCAGAATTATCAGGATCTGGGTTTGAGTTGTATCAATGCATATGTTCGTGACTGGAGTAATTGGCCTAGCCTAAGTCAAACTGATTTGGCGAGTTCGTTATCCGACGTTATCAGTGCAGAGAATAGTCAATCAAATATTGATCATAAAGGACTATTCATAGGCTTCGGTAGGAATGGTGCTCATCTGTATGCCTTCTTAACCGGTGCTGATACATCCGGCGCTACGGGATCTGTAGGTACCGTACAATTTACCGATCATGGGCATGACACGACAGGTAACTATCAGGTAACGCCTGTTGTCGATGCTAGTGGGCCTATAGAAGCCACTTGGGAAATTGTTGAGCCATTCGACGGTCATCAGGTTCTTCGATTCACCATACCAGAGGCGTTATTTGAGTCTCATGATGTGGAGTTAGATGAAACGTCTACCGTGATTCTTGTGGCAGTCGAAGCGGGTGATACACAACCGTTTGTTCGCATAGGCGGTATGATGCCATCCTCTGATCGTAAACAACACAGTGCAATCAACACGAAGGCACTGAACGAAGTGATCAGCGGGTTTGCCTATATTCGCCCTGATACCGATGGAGATGGCCATGTAGATAACGAAGATAATTGTCCTTCGGAATCAAATGAAGACCAAGCCGATACCGATTTTGATGGGTTGGGTGATGCGTGCCAAGGCGGCAGCGGTGGTGGAAATGATATGGATCTGGATGGTATAGATGACGGTGAAGACAACTGTCCTTCTGTACCGAATAACGATCAGATCGACTCCGATAACAACGGTATCGGTGATGCCTGTGAAGGCGGCGCACCCCCGATGGCCTGCGTAATTGGCGACGTAATGTCTGGCGCCACTGAAAGTACTTATGATCAAGCCGTTAGCGATTGTGGAGGGTTTGGGCGCGAGTTCGACTTATCTGACATCAATGACACCTATTGGTCAGACGGCATGGAGGTAATCTTTTTCGAAAGTACCGGTAGCGGTTATGTGCAGTCCCCAGATTTTGGCTTGCTGGCAATTAGTTCTTGGAGCTTGGATATGGGTTATTTGCGTTATTCCGCGGATAACTCTGCAACTGCAAGTGCCAGTGGCCTGCCTCTTACCAGTTATAGCCGCAAGGTTGCCTTGATGATTACGGGTGATGATGGGGTTTCCACTAAGTTCTTTAATGATGATCATGAACTAGCAGATATCGATTTTATCGCCAGTATGATGTATGGCGTCTCCATGGGACCTGATACTGACTCGGATAATTTCCCTGATGAATGGGATAACTGCCCGAATGACAGCAACCCCGATCAAGCCGATTCTGATGCTGACAAGATTGGCGACATCTGTGACAGCGATATTGATGGTGATTCTGACGGCATAGACGATCTCGTTGATAATTGTCCTACAACATCGAATCCGGATCAAATGGATGTGAATGACAACGGTATTGGTGACGCTTGTGAAGGTGCTCCAGTAGGCGATATGGATAATGACGGTGTTGATGATGATAACGATAACTGTCCGTCTGTTTGGAATGACGATCAAGCCGATTCTGACGGCAACGGTATAGGTGATGTTTGTGACGGTGGCGGTGTAGGGAGTGTTGCGGATGCAGATTCTGACGGTATCTTGGACGGAGATGATGCTTTCCCTGATGACGCTAGCGAGCAACGTGATACAGATAACGACGGTATTGGTGATAATGCCGATAACTGTCAGTATATTGCTAACGGAATTGGCGAAGACAATCAAGCTGATGGTAATAACGATGGTTTAGGTGATGCCTGTGATGATCCAAGTGTGCCGGATATGTCTGGATTGTATGTGTTGAACTGGACTATCGATACCTCGAATTCCAGCAATGAAGAATACGACGAAAATAACGATAGTTGTATTCCAGTGACGGAAGATGCGGGTAACCAATTGGTTCGTGTCGAGCAAATCGGCAACCAGGTCATCATGCATGGTCATGATGAAGATGGCGACTGGAAGGATATTGGTATCATTCAAACTGATGGTAGCTTTACCTTTAACGGTGAGCACAACTCTGCTACAGAAAGCTTTGTCTTAACGGGTACCTATACGTCACAAACAATTTCTGGAAGCATTACCGATACACAACAAACCGCTAATGCAAGTGCTACTTGTGCTTACATGGCTACTGTTTTTGGCGCTCAACCGATGCCGGTTACCGCTAGTACCGTAGTGCCAACAGGATTGTCTTGGTTTGAAGCGGATCACGATCAGGATCAAAACGGAATGGAGACAATGGAGTTTGAGTACGGCACGTTCAGTGATAGTGCTCCAGAGGTGATCTATACCTACAACGAAGGCGCTGATGTTTGGGATGACATGACTTCAGTATCAGTGGGCAGCACTTATTTCGTTGATGCTACCGAGGGCATGGTGAATGGCGATGATATTTTCATTATCGATCCGGCTGCATATTCTAGTGATTCTGCAGTAATAAAAATCACCAGTGGCGGTAATGGCACGATTGAGGAGTGGGCTAATGCAACACTTGATCTTGCTGAGATTGATCTAGATGGACTGCCGATTAATCTATTCTTACCTGAGTTTGGCGATGCGTTCTCTGGTGCTGACTTTGGAGCCGGTTCAATAGCCTATATTGCCAGTGTAACGCCAGCATCTAAGGTCTATGAATTCTGGTGTGATGATGATTGGAACAACTGGGTAAGTAGTAACTTTAATTGCGCTAACGTTGTTGCCAAAGGATACGATGATCTGGATAGTGATGGCGATTTTAGTGACCCTATTGCTGCCGTTAGCTTAGCTGAGGTGATATCAACTCCAGCAGAACTGGCATCACCAACACAAGAAGTTAACAGTAGAGGTATCTATATTGGCGATAACATGGATTCCGCAGGTTACTATCATGTGCAAGCTTACTTGCAAACCGATGATGGCACTGGCACTGGCGCTAATGGAAGGGTTGTATTCGTCAAGAGCTATGATCCAAGTAGTACCTTCATAATTGGTGAGGTTGCTCTGGTTAGTTCGACGGTGGGTGGTGTTGCTATCCTCGAGTTTGATGTGCCAAGGTTCGTGGGAGAACTTGCCGACAGAGATGAAGATGGTAATGGCATATTCATTTTTGTGGAATCAGCATTTGAAAGTACACCAATGGTGCGCCGAGGTGATGTGACCTCTACTGAAGGCGACGGATTTGAAGTGTTATTTAACAATGCTGCTAAAGTAGAGATTCTGGCCGCATTCAATCCTCCAGCAGGACCAATGATACCGCAGAGCTTTATGGATGCTACGAACAATGGTGTTGATTTTACTGATGATACTTCTTCTAACTCTGCGCAATTTGGTATTGCAGGCAAGGGTATATACCGTGAATGGGACGATCAGGATAATAGTACAGAGAGTGAGGAATATTATGTTTTCTCCGATTCCGATGATACCGGTCGTTATATTTATCAAGAGTATAACTATGACAC
>NVVG01000194.1 GCA_002402125.1 Moraxellaceae bacterium | reverse complement strand
TTCATTATACGCGGGGATAACAATGGTTACTGACGGTAGGTTTTTATCCAGTTCTGATGGTACATATTTTCGATCGTTAACCGACGGATGATTTTTGACGTTGTTTCTATGAAATAGGCGTAAAATTAGTGGATACCCTAGGTGATGATAAACTACTAGAAACCCACTGAATATTGTGATGCATATTATAATCAAGTGACTCATGAAAATCCCCGTCAGAAAAGTGGTAAATAGACAAGTTTCTAAGCTTGTTTTTTAATACGTGAATATGCTCGTGTCATCGTCCTTAAGTCCCCGTTTTCAATAACGAATTGACGAGGGTCTATGGAAATATTTTTTCCAAGCATTCTTTTTAGTGCTTTGGCGAGCTGGGTTGAGTCGGCTCTATCGACTAATTCACCGCTTAGGGGACAGATCGTTTCATGTGCCCCTCCAACCCGTGTTACTACAGAAGGTATTCCGCATGCCTGGGCCTCTAATGGCGCTAGGGGAAACCCTTCATTTAGAGAGGGTAGACAGAATACATCAAGTGATTGGTAGAATATCTCTATGTTATCTAGTTGCCCCAAAAAATGAACACGCGCACTGATCCCAAGTTTATATGCTAGGTTTCGAAGGTGCTCGGCCCTTGTTCCCGTGCCAGCAAAGGCAACGTGAGTAGATGAAGGTAAGTTCTTCATGGCATTAATGAGATAGTGTTGTCCTTTAACTTCTTCTAGGCGACCGCAGGCGCCAATAATATGGGCGTTTTCAGGAAGGCGAAGGGATCGTCGAGCTAATTGTTTGTCGCCTGGGCTAAAACGCTCTGTATCAACTCCATTATGAATGACGGTAATATTTTTAGCCTGAAGTTTGGATTCCATTTCGTTGGCAACAAATGCAGCGTCAGCGATAAGAGTAGGGTTAAATAAGCGTATAGCCAATTTCTCAATGGATGCTCGACGAGCATTTTCCAGATGCCACGCGTCGTGCTCTGTATGTAACAACATGGGAATCCCGGCAAGGCGTGTTGCAAATCCTGCGTAAAGTAAYGGTCCGATATGATGRGTATGWATAATATCGGCGTTGAGTTTTCGAAATACGGMAGMYAGTGTAGCAACTAAGGTAGGCTTTATTCCTTGTTGTTTATTGAGGAAGGTGAGTTGGTGTTTGTGTTTTTCCAGTTTTGGCCAGTTTTCTAGCGCACTGTCCAATTCGCCCTCTAAGCTAATGATATGATTTTTATCATCTTTGCAGCAGGTTCTGGCTAAATCTAACGCCATGGTTTCTATTCCACCAGGTCGTAGATGTTGAACGACTTGTACGGTTGTTGTCATACTAGTTCTCCAGTAACACTTAATAAAGGGGGGATACGACTCAGCACAGGTACGCCTAGGAGTGTTTCAATCTGTTCCCGTGTTCGTATCGTCGAGTCGGTGATTTCTAACAGTAACGCCATACCACATCCGAGTAGCAAACCACCCAAAAGGCCAGCAACGACAAAGTACGTAATGGGAAGATTTGACGGTGATGTTGGGGTAAATGGTCGATCGATTACTTTTACGCGTTTCTCTTGTTCGAATACGCCTAGAGAACCGGTCACTCTAGCCATTTCATGACGTTGAAGAAGGTCGTTATAAAACTCTCCCTTTACTTTCAAATCTCTTTCGAGTTTTAATAGTTTTTGTTCATTTGCGCCATAATTTCTGGTTCTTTTCTCTAGTTCACTGATCATTTTTGTTAGGGCCTTTGTTTCCTCCCCTAGTGCTATAACCTTGCTCCGTGCCCGTTGCAAATTATCTAGCTGAGATATGAGTAGTGGTTGATGGTTGTCTTTACTGATGGATGCGCTGCTTGCAATATCCCATAATTTCTCGGCATCAAAGGATTGTGTAGGTTTTGATAGAATGTTTTGTCTCTCATGTTCGAGGCGCCTTAGGTTTCGTAATGCACCCTTTATAAGGCTATGGTTGTCGGTGTACCTGGCTCTAAGCAACGCCAAGTCACCGCGAATAGAAATTATCTTTTCTTCTATCGTGCCAACAACAGGATTTGTTTTTGATAACTGACGGTCTAAGCCGCCAAGGCTTTTTTTTGCGCCAGCCAATTCAGATAGTCGTTCCGATAGCCGCTGTTTTAGTTGAGTAAGGCGTGTGATATTCGATAAATGTAACTCTGGTAATTCAGTAGCATTATCACTCTTAAAGCGAGCGAGAGACGCTTCGGAGGTTTCCAATTCAACTCTTCTTTCCTGTAGGTGYTGYTTTAGAAATCTATCTGAATCCCTGATAGAAGAGCGTTCTGGCGCTAGAAGTTGGTCTAAAAATATCTTACTAACGGACTTTAATGTTTCTCGCATTTTTAGTGGTGAGGTTGATGTATGATTTATTCGAATCAGATCCTTGCCTGATAATGAAACGCTTAGTGAAGACGATAGTTTTGCAATAATACTATCTACTTCGATGGCAGGAGTTGMTTTCGAGACTAATTCAATATCTTTGGCTACGGTACCWAGAATGTGTCTGCTGTGAAGTAGTGTTTGTAAAGCATCCATACGCTCATTTAACATTGACGAGACAGCAAAATCCGCAAGAAAAGGGTTCATTTTTGCAGTTTCTTGAATAAGCATGCTGGTGTGTGAGGAGTATTGTTTAGGTGATCCTAAACCGACGCATAAACCGATTATWGGTAAAATGGCTATCGGTACTATAATCATATAGCGTCGGCGCCAGGCACCAGAGAATATTAGATGGAAGCGATAAGATAGGCTTTTCATAATAAATCCATCCATGTGGATGCTTGGATTGCTCTAGCTTCCCAAGTATGATGGCGAACAGCGGCTTGTCGAATTTTGTGGTTATTGTCCTTTATCGATTGTTCTAGAGCATTAACCATTGAATTTGCGTTGTTGGCGATATATATGACTTGACTATACTCACTAATTGCAGGGAAATACGTGGAAATTATGGGTGTTCCGGCTGCCAGATATTCCCGTAATTTTAGGGGGTTACACGCCTGTATTTGAGGGTTGTCGTAAAACGGTAGTAGTGATGCTGACCAATGCTGGCAATATGATGCTAGGGTATTGTGAGGTTTACTACCTAGAAAGCTAACGTTGTTAAACTTCATTAATGTTGATACATCGCACTCGATTTTCCCTATAAATACGAAATTCCAATGAGGAAGACATTTTATAGTATCGCGTAATAATTCTACGTTGAACCACTCGGATATGCTTCCGTAATATCCGGCTGTAGGTTGGCCATTGTCGGGAAGGTCATTCGCTCTATTTACCGGAGTGGAAAAAAGACCGTAGTCTACACCATGAGGGAGTAAACGCGTTKTTTGGCTGGGAAATCGTTTTTCCAAGCTTTCGCTCGCGGCTAAWATAAGATGTGCTTTATTGACAAGCTCCYTTTCACGACTTGACACTGTGKCATGATCAAYACCCGAAAGTGAAGAAAAGTCATCGCCACAGTAGTAGACCAGTGCATACTCATCTAGGTAACCTGCGAGGTCTACAGCGGTTGGTAATGAGGTCCAAAGAATCGGAGAGTGTAAATTGTTGAACCGAATCACAGGTTTTATCTGGAAAATTAATAAGGTACGCGCTATCCACCGAGCAATGTAGGATTTTGGTGCAGGCAATGTTCTGGGATTAATCACAAAAATATTATTGATTTCATTGCCTTCTCTATTGCTTTGGCATGAGGTAGTCACCGTACGGCTAAAAATCTTCATCCAAACTCTTTTTATATCGTGCCAAGTGAATTTTGGTTGACGTAATCCTATGGAGTTAACCCACACGATTTTTCGGTATTTCGCAAGATGCGAGATGAGGTGTTGTGTGCTACTGGGCAGCCCCCCCCAATCCTCTCCAAATACAATGATGTCATGATGTTGTTTGCGCATTACTTGTTCCAATGAAAATATTTACAGGTCCGATATAAAATATACTGCATGGAACGAGCCAGTTAGGATAAAACGTGGAGAAATAGGGGGTTACCAATTAGTGCTCTATAAATGGGTTTCATAAATTGCAAATTTGAAAGCGTTTTGCAATAAAAATAGAGTGCTAAATTTCATGCTGTACTGCATGATCAACTATGTAAGCGCGATAACGTTCAATGGCGCCAGAGGGAATCGAAAATGCTAAACCTCCCCATGATAGCTGGCTTAGTGATCCTGTGGTTGGTAGTAAGCAGAGATCAATATAATTCTGTTGTTCATAGGGGAATGATACGTGGGTGGTGGGGTATTCTTTGATATTGTTGGCGGTCGTATTAGTTTGCGATATGTTTTCGCATTGACCGTTGAAGTTAACATCGGGTAAGTAATAGGAGGTTATAAAATCCAAATTCATCAATTTGGATGCAGCTTTGACATTTTTAGATTCAATGATTATTTTGTTCCGGTTGAATTTTGGAAATTCTATAAATAGATCCTCAATATAGTGTGCAACCTTTTGGTGATTTCCTATGGATAGGTTTTTTATATCCATCCACAAATAGGCGTCATCAGGTAAAATTAATAATAATTCATCTAAGTAGAATTTAATCGATCTTCTTTCCGGCCAATGAAATATGTCGATTGAGGCGGTTGTTTCGTCCCATATTGCATCAAATTCAAAGGCTGAATAGTAACTTCTGTAGATATTTGCTCTTTGTGGTGAGTTGGTTCTATGGGCGTAAATGTGTTTTGGTAACCTGTATCGTAAAAAGAAATCCTTTAGCTCTGGAGGGTCAATTGCCCCTAATTCATGAGCGTTCGCGTTTGCTGGAGGAATGGTTTTCACCGTTGGAAGTTTGTGGCAGTCGTTAATGTCCCTTCCAAAGTATGTTGATATTCGACAAATGTAGTATTCCGAAAATACCTCAATGGGTTTTAACGTTTTTATAGTTAACACCGCTAAAGGTACTAGAACTAGTAAAATGCAATTTATTATGAGACTAATATGGGTAATAGTTTCTCTCATGCAACTTCCTATCAAAGTTTTAATACCATTTCTACGGGCTATAGTTGATATTCTCAGGGTAACCTTGAATAGAAAAATAGCTCAATAGGTCAACGTCATCGGTTCTTTCCGCTTTTCCACCAAGAGTGTTTATCATTACCTCAGGAAAAAATGAGGTATTGAATATTCCTTTGGAAATGTCTCTAAAGTTATTAATTTGTTCCGATAGCTTCGCGCTCAATTCTCCTTGGATGACAAAGGGGATACCCAATTCAGAACTAATATTTATGGGTATAAGCCCATGACCTTTGCCTATCACCTCACCGTGATCTGAAAAGTAGATTGCTAAGTCATGATCTTGGGTTGAGTCAATATAGCTAAATACGCTGTCCACGATGCTGTCGGTATGATGAATAGAAGACAGATAGCTAACCTCAATATTGTTAAGAGGACTCTCACTGTCAATTTGTCGTTCTATTGCTTGAATGCTTGTGGCTGGTAGAGGTTGATTGTTTCTAATACTGTAATCGCTATGTTCACCCCATAAATGCACTATGACAAATGACTTTTCGGGTTTCGCAAGCTCTAATAATGCGGTTTCTATGGCTCTTTGGTCGGTCCAGGTTTTACCATTGCTGGTGCCCGCTATTATTTTTTGAGCACTATTGGCAATTTTTGCAGAATAGGTGTCCCATCGTGTGTATAGATCTTGTGTGGTAATCCAGACGGTCAGGTAGCCAGCTTTTTGCATGATATCGAGTAGTGTCTGGTATTCTAATCCTTCCCGTAGATAGGTATTGCTGGTGGCAAAGGAGAGGGTTCGTGCGATGGATTCTCGAGTATTGGGTGCTGGAGAATAGACCTTGTCTACTGCGATAAAATTTGATCCTGATTTTAGTCTTTTTTTCATCTTTGGTGTGCTGTCTATACCATAACCATAGACTGAATAGGATAGGCGTCTAGAGGATTCTCCAATGATGACGATTATGTCGCTTTGGTTGCTTGAGGCTATTGGAGAGAAAGATATATGCGAAGGAAGTTCTATGCCGTAGGGTTGCTGGCTGAGATAGCGTTCCCTAAAGGACGTTATGGCGACACGGTATAGATTGTAAGCCGGCATATCACTGAAACTATAGAGTGCATTGAAGTAGTCTTGCTTTATTGATTGCTTAAAGCTGGGATCAACGAAATATCGGTAGCAGGGCAGGGAAAAGGTTACTGAAATAATTGATGCAAGCAACAAATACTTGTAATGCGAAGACAAACTAATGGTCGCAGTGTAAAAACAATAGCTACCACATCCGAACACCATTAGCGTGATGATGATAGTTGGCCAAGATATGAGAGGGATATAACCAATGATCTCTAACGTTGTGGTATCTATTATAGAATGAAAAGCGCCGCTACTAAGCATACCACCACTAATAGCGATAGATAGATAGGTTACAAGTACAGAAGCTAACAATACTATCTTAAAGGGTTTTTCCAGAATGCTCTTAATGGATAATGCAAAGATTAATAACAGCAAATTTAATGTGCCAAAGTAGCCCGTCGATGTGTAATTCGAATCGGGTAAACAATAGATTACAGGGGTAAGAAACAGTAATAGAGCTAGAAGCCTTTTGTAGTGGGCCTTAGCCAGTGTGTTTATTCGGGTAATGGGTCGAGTTAAATAATGCATTATGAGGTCCCGACTATGTATATTCTATAATGAACGGATAATTCTGGCTGGATTTCCGCCAGCTAGAACCATGGCGGGTAGGTTTTTTGTAACGACGCTATTTGCCGCTACGATGGTCCCCTGTCCAATGCTTACTCCCTGCATGACTGATACCCCAGTGGCAAGCCATACATCATCTTCTAAGAGGATGTCACCTATTTGATTGTCGGTATCCGGTAGTCCTGCAGATCGGTCTTCAGGATTTAACGGGTGGCCAGGGTAGCCTGCGAGAAATGCTTGGCCAGCGATGCGTACATTGTTTCCAAGTATTACTCGGCTACCAACCGCGATTGTTGTCATCCAGCCGATATCTACATTGTTCCCAACGCAAAGGGTAGGGGGCAGTTTTGTGTTAGATCTACCGCTAATCGTTATTTTTCCTGAAATCCTACAGTTGTTGCCGATAGATATTTCCACTGGACCGCTAATAAATGGGATGCCTCCATACAGATAAAGGCGCTTACCCAATGAGACAATCCGACCTTTGAAAATAGGTGTCCAGAGAAAAATACGTAGCCCATTGGATACAACGGACGTAACTACCTTGTAAAGAAGGTAAGCTGGAAGGGAAATGGATTTTGGAGAAGGAATGTCATAGGTTATTGCTGACTTTACTAACCTTCGTAGACGAATAACTATTGGATTGTTACTGTTCTTTAACCACTGCTTTGTCTGATGGATTGAATGTGCTGCCATAGCGATGTTAACTCCAAATGATGCTATTGGTTAACATGATATATGCAGATAACAGGCCAGATTGAATGGTTTAAGAAAC
Source organism: Moraxellaceae bacterium (assembly GCA_002402125.1). GTDB lineage: Bacteria > Pseudomonadota > Gammaproteobacteria > Pseudomonadales > Ketobacteraceae > 42-54-T18. The sequence continues at coordinate 1,456 of NVVG01000194.1, read as the reverse complement.
ACCTTGTAATAATGAAGGTTTATTATTTTTCAGGTTAATTCTTTGCCTAAGATTGCAAAATGCTTTTCTTTTTAGGAGTTAAATCGACATGCAGATTTGCATTTGTCCATCGTGATATCGCTACAACTAAAGCGGATAGTATGTATATTGGCCAGGTGAAGCCTTGTGTCAGAAATGTCCCCGAAACAACGGTCCCAATCAGTCCAGCGAATACCGCTTGCGAGGTTGAATGGATGACGGGGTTAACACTGTCTTGGTTTAATTCAATTAGAAATAGACTCCGGTATGCACTTTTTAAGAGTAGAGTGACGATAATGATAAATACTAACAGACCGAGAAAACCAGTTTCGGCAAGAACACCAAACCAAGTGCTGTGAACTGCGTGGTTTAAGCCATCCCAATGGGAACTATAGTAATAGTAGTTAGAGTAAAAATTATCGATACCGACGCCGGTTAACGGATTGTGTACCGCCATCCCAAATGCAGCTTCCCAGGCAAATAATCGACCCATGGATGAAGCATCGATGCCTTCTTCTATCGCGCCGCCACTTGACCTTCCTGATATACCAGCAGCCAGATAGAGAACAAGGCAACATACGATCGATATAGAAATAAATAATGCTTTTGATTTAATTCTTCTGTATCCATATATACCGAATACGGCGAGGATTCCTAGTAGGCCCCCTCTGCTTTGCGTTGCAACTATTGCAAAAAATAGAATACTGACGCTAGTTAGACCAAATAAACGGTTGAATTTACTCAGGCCTTTAGTCAACGTGAGGCTAACTGCAAATGACGCCGGAAACATGAGTACCAAGGCAAGATCATTGGGGTCACCTAAAATGGATCCAATATCACGGCCTATGGTAACTCTTGTACCTTCTATTATCCCGATAGAATTTGCCTTATTGAATAGGGCCACAATACCAACCAAACATCCAGATAAGGTAATGATGATGCCGGCAAGAGAGAAGTCCTTGGTTGTTCTGGTGAGGAACGCTATGGCGTAGGTCATTAGTATGATTTTAAAGTAGATATTCTTAAAATATTCAATAGCGACTGGCCTATTGCTTGCCATGAATACGCCGATAAGTACAAGGCCAAAGAAGATAGACAAAGCGGTTAGTTCTTTGCACCAATAGACCGTTATTTTTCGAGTGACTGCTATATGCCAAAATAGGGCCGATAATGATGCAAGGGATAATAATAATGGTATTTTGAAGTCATATATTAGTGGGAATACTTCATGTATACGAAAAAACGAAAATGCGACAAAAAGCAATACCATGAGAAATGGTTTCCATAGTATAACAATGATCGCTATGGGTAGAATGCCTGCAGCTATAGCGATGATAGGGTGAGATAATAGAGGCCATATAACTGATACAAGAATACAAGCTGATATGGAAATTGCTATTTGTTGCATTCTAGAGGAGATATTGATCTCCTTCATTAC
>NVVG01000193.1 GCA_002402125.1 Moraxellaceae bacterium | reverse complement strand
TGGTTGAACCTAACTAAGATCGTATAACCCGAACAATATAGCAAACCATATTCTCAATTTGGTTACCCCTCCCTGATAGTTATCTAGGAGGGGTTTTTTGGGTAAAAAATCCGTCAAAAAGCAAAGCAATTATTGGTTGAATATAGACATATTGACCAAACTCGCCACCCCACCCTCATTATCGATTTGCTTTAGCCCACTCGCTTTCGCAGATGATAATCATTTAAAATCAAACAATACCGCAAATTTCAACGATGAACCCTATACTGCTGAAAATACGACTGCCGCCGACGGCATGATTATGAATACTCCAACTGAAGCCAACACCTTGGCGACAGACTGTGGCACTGATGGAAGCAGCGCAAACCTTCAGATACCCATTCTCAATGCGAACTTAAGCACCACCCCGAAAGGAAGCTATGATTCAAAAATCACTGTTTTTTTGTCTAGCCCAAGCTAGCCTTTCCAGCCCCCTATCCGAAAATTGAAAACCCAACTCACTCACAACAGAGCAATTACCTTTTCGAAGCCCCGCGCACGATTGGCACGCAGCATAACTCTATTATCTATATATGCAGCATGCATGATTAATCGTTAAAAACACTGACAAGTGACTAGCCTCCCCCTTATAGCACCAACCGGCATACAACTCATTTTCTTAGGCAGCGATAGGGTTTAGCGAGCAATAAAAGACATAAAGAAGTTAACAGGCACCCAAAATTCACCCTCATCACTAACAAGCACTTTTTCAATACACGCTTTATTATCTTCTGCCCCTGCAATTAACCTGCACACCCCCTATATTTGCATTTTGCGCTCAGAATTTGATAAATGTGCATAATGCACCGATATACTTGCAATATGAAACCATATAGTTTGCATATAGCAAAGCAAACCACGCTTACTCTTAAAATAAAAAAGCTATCCACATCTCAGATATTGGATTTGAGCAACCAATAAACATTATTGATTGTTTTTTGATCTTTATTTCCCCAGAACATTCAGCGGGTTACCTATTTTCACTGGCTGAATAGGCTTTTCCGAAAAGCACTTAATAAAGAATTGGCACGGCAACTGCAACTACTAAATCACTAACTAACCAAAACCTCAAAAATTTTAAAGGCTGTAATCATGAAAAACTTAACCAAAATCGCTTTTGCCGTTTCACTAATGACCCTTTCTTCTGCTGCAATATCTGCCACAGCAGATGGTACTGAAGGCGCAACGTCAACCGCTACCTTTGATGTCACACTGACGTTGTCTGAACAAGTAATGGTAAGTGAACTTGCCGGCAACATGGGCGGATTCTTATTCGGAGCTTATGGCGGCGCTGGCGACCTTACTGCTACGCAAGACATTTGTGTTTACCACAATGGTGACGGTGTTTACGATATCACCATTTCTGACGATTCTGCCACAGCAGGCTTTAACGTTGAAGATGCAGGTGATACAACCGCAATCACCATGGATGTTGTCTTTAACGATGAACAGGGTGTGCTAGGTATTCCTACTACCATGGCCGAAGCTACCAAAATATTCGGCCAAACAGCGGCTAACACAACCAACCAAGATTGCTCTGCAGGTATAGGCATGTCAGCAAGCATCGAAGTAACTCTTGCCGCGCTAGATCTTCAAGCAGCGCCTGCTGGAGCTTATGACGCGCAACTTACTCTTTTGGTTGAACCTAACTAAGATCGTATAACCCGAACAATATAGCAAACCATATTCTCAATTTGGTTACCCCTCCCTGATAGTTATCTAGGAGGGGTTTTTTCGGTAAAAAAACACGAATAGAGCCACGCAAATAGCACAGTAATTACGGGTTGAATATGGACATTTTAGCCAAACTTACCACCCTATCCTCATTATCGGTTTGCTTTAGCCTTCTCGCTATCGCAGACGACAATCATTTAAAGTCAGGTAGTATCGCGAATTTCAACGTCAACCTAACCATTGCCGAACAGCTAATACTAAGCAAAGCTGCTTCATTTTCTTTTATTAATTGGACAGCTGGCAATCTAGACACGAGCACCGATATTTGCATCTATCATAACGGAGACGGTAGATACAAAATCACAATATCAGATGACTCCGCTGCTTCAGGCTTCAATCTCGAAGACTCTGATAACCTCAATGCCGTTCCCATTACTGTAAATTTTAACGACGAACGCAATACCGCTGGAAATACTCTAGCAGCCGAGGGCATAGTTATGAACACTCAAACTGGAGCCAACGCCTCGGCAGCAGATTGTGGCACTGACGGAAGCACCGCAAACCTTCAAATTCTCATTCTCGATGCGAACCTAAGCTCCGTTCCGAAAGGAAGCTACGATTCCGAAATCACTGTTTTTGTTGAGCCAAGTTAGCCTTTCTGCTCCCTTTCCGAAAATAAAAAAAACTAACAGTAAAACTACCAACGACTAGTTTTTTACATGGCATATATGAAATTCTCCTAGAAGCATTTTTCTATTTCTAATACAAGAAAGCCCCGATAGAATCAATCTATCGGGGCTTTTCGCAGAACAACTATCTGCTTTACAGAATCTACTCAAGCACTAGTCGTGGTGCCAATGCCATATCTTAACGCCCTAAAGCCTCTCCTATTCTAACTTGGCGCATTTTCGCACAAAACCGGTGATACGGCCCTCCCCTATGATTAGTCAATATAGCTGCGCATTGTGATATCATACCGGCATTCAAACCACAATTACATTAATCTACGTCGTTCAGGTACGTTCCCAATTCAAAAACACACCGGCATTTTTGCAGAAACCGCTTATATATGAATAGAAACAACACCCGTCCGACATTGGATATTGGCAAAAACTTAACACCCATTACACTTTTTTCCATTCTTATATCCATCTATTTTGCTTGCGTACTGGCGGTTTTTTCCTATTGGTCCAGCGTACCCAATCTAGGCATTGTCTGGTCATCTAATACTAACAATATTGGTTTACACGTTGAACAGGTGCACTCAGCAAGCCCCGCGTTTAATTTGTTACACCCAGGGGACACCGTACTGAGTTTGTCTTATATGGGTAAGCAACATAAGCTCAATGCAATGTTCATCAAAGACATTAATCACGCGCTACAATCTAAAGAGAATTATCTGCAACGGCGTCACACCATAGCTGACATTGAATCTCTATTTCAGTCTAATACCGTTGATTTACACCTTAGCAATCTTCAAACCGTATCCATCAATACTTCGGGCCATAATTATCTTGCAAGCCTAAACTTTGATTCTTGGTTTCTGCTATTTAGTAGCACCTGTATATTTATGATAATTTCCTATGTTATAAGTTTTTCACCGCCGAGCCTTTTAGCAACCGTCATACTGATTGCTGGCATCAGCTTTTGTGTTTACAACATTACCGAAGCACCTTTTTATCGGGGTGGCATTCACTTTTTCTCCATTGAACTATTGCGCTTTGTTATTCTATTTCGTTTCTTTGCTTTATTCTTTATTTTTAACTTTCTGTTATTATTTCCAACTCAACTCATCAAAAACCGTTTTGTCTATCTCTATTTTATCGTTATTTTTCTTGGTGCCTCATTAGCAGTTCTTGATTCCGATCTTATGTTTAACTTCAATGAATTGATGATCACTCTACTATTTCCAATGCTCCTGACGCTGTATTATCAATGGCAAGCCAGCAAATCAGTGCCAAAAACAAATCGTCAATTTTGGTACCTTGCTATCATAGTAGGACTACCAACGGTTCTATTTAACATTTCCAGAAACCTTGGCTTTATTATATTTGACGCCGACGCTTATTCTCCCTTAACAGTATCATTTCTAGCCCTAGGATCATGGACACTTATTTCCCTCATTATTCTTCGAAGCCACTTAAAATTTTTTGATCATGGATTCTTTGCAATATGGAGTTGGATTTTTGGCGCTGCACTAGCATTAACATTATCCGGTTTAGTTTTCATCTCCCTCTCACTAGCTCCAACAATCTCCGTTATTATCGGATTTATCGCTAGCTTATGGATTTGCTTACCGCTACGAGCAACCATAATCAAACAACTGAGAAAAAAACAAGCATTCCATGAAAAGCACCTTCACTCAGACCTATTGAAAATCCTTGAGTCCAACCAGGTCGCAGAAGCCATTTGGAACAAACTATTAATACGAGCGTATTCTCTAGATGCTATTGATGAAAACAGTGAGAGCATTGAAAAACCCTTTATCGCCGAACGTGGCTCAATTTTACATGTTAAGCACTTCAACCAGCCTGGAAGCTTAAAACTTATTGGAAAGAATGGCGCAAAACAATTCTTCACAACAGATGACCTATTATTGGCTCAAGATCTAAGAGATATGCTGAACAGCACAGAGACTCAAAGATTCGCAAAAATGGAAGGTAGGAAAATTGAACGGGTTCAGAACATGCAAGAGTTCTCCGCAATTTCTCATGAACTCAGAACACCTTTAGCGCTAATCCTAGGCAACCTTGAGCATGCAAAGGACCAATTAAACGATCTATTGTTTAAAAAAGACACTCAATCAAACGCCATCAAAACCATCGACAACGCCATCGATGTAGCGCAAARAAGTGGTGGCAGACTGCTACATATCGTGAACCAGCTATTAGAGCTAGGAAGAATTAGTGTTATCAATCAAAAGCAAGACGATATCTTTTGCGTAAACGACGAAGTAGAAAGAATATTTCACGATTTCATCATAATCGCCAASAATAAAAAYATCGAATTAATTGCYGATAAAACTGCGYCCATTTGGATCAAGTCATCCTTAGAATATTTCGAAAAGATATTGGTCAATATAATCGCAAATGCCATCAAGTACACACCACGAGACGGCAAAGTAGTGCTACGTTATCAACAAGAGAATAACCATTTAGAACTCTGTTGCCAAGATACCGGCATTGGGATTACTGACACAGAAATCAACCATATATTTGATCGCTTCTATCGTGTAAACGATGTTTCTGTKCAGGGTGAGCAAGGTTCTGGGCTGGGACTAGCCGTGGTAAAGGAGCTGCTACACGCCTTGGGCGGTACAATTTCAGTGACAAGTGAGCATGGAAAGGGAACTCAATTTGACCTGCAAATCCCTGTAGAAGTCGCAGAGAAAGGTTTGGCAAAGGTTAATAATCCTGATGCACCCACACCCACACCCAACCAAATCGATGATTTAAATAGAAAAACGATCCATAACAGCGACACCAACAATCCCAAGACAGATATAAGCATTACAAACACCAGAGAAAAACCCTCCATATTGTTAGTTGAAGATAACGCCGACATGCAGCAATATGTTTCGCAGCTATTATCCCCGACTTACGCGATTGACGTATTTAATAGTGGCGAGTTGGCCATACAACATCTGGATAAAAAGACACCTGATCTGATTTTGTCAGATGTAATGATGGGAGGCATGAGTGGATTTGACTTCTGCCAGATAATCAAAACTAGCAATGATACCAACCATATTCCACTTATCTTACTTACCGCAAAAACCGAGATCGAGAGTCGCCTAGAGGGTTATGAGTCAGGGGCTGACGACTACATTTCAAAGCCGTTTAACCGAACAGAATTACCGCTTAGAATAGCGGCCTTACTCACACAACGCGAACGACTTAGGGCCCGCTTTGATACTCAGACCGTTTGTAGCATCCCGCTAACATCAGAATCTCAACATGATGTCTTTATTGACAAGCTCTCTGCCAAAGTTATGGATAATTTGGATTCTATCGAATTTGGCGCCTCCCAGCTGGCATCGGATCTCGCCATGTCTTTACGTACCTTACAACTAAAAACAAAATCTCTCACAGGAAAAACACCTAGCCAATTACTCAGCCAAATTCGAATCGAAGCAGCTGCAAACATCATTCTAAAGGAAGACATCTCAATAACAGCACTGTTTGGTAAGGTGGGGTTCGATAACCCCTCTTATTTTTCTAAACTCTTCAAAAAACGCTTTGGTGTGACCCCAAAATCCTATAAGGAAGACCCGAGCGCGATAGTTCTCAATGCAATATAACGTACTCAGCAAGCCCATTACTCATCACTAGACTTTACTTTTCGAATGGCCTTGCATAGGAAAAATCCTAGCATATTTGAAAAAAAGAACCACCAACTATAATTCTTCACCTTCTTTTTGTATTGGGCTGCATCGTGATGGATATTATTGTCATCTAACGCCGTTTTAACTTTACCTCCTATACATACGTATTTTTCTTTACGGTCAGCAACATGTATTTGTGACTGCTCTCTAGCAGGCATGATCCGACTCTCACCCATTGACCCATTCACATTAGTTGTCATAACAGCGCCAACAATTGCCAAAGGTCCAACCACAAACACCAATTTTAGTTTATTCATTCGAGTAACCCTGTGATACCAGGACAAAATATTGGAAAGTAAATCAGTCCATATAGGAACTAATTGCTCATTGGTAACGCTCAAGCCTAGCTTCCCAAGCTTCGTGTTTAAGTTCTATATCAAAAGCGAAAACCACCGGTATATAAACGAAACAGGGGCAAGACAAGGGCACAAATAAACATAGATTCGTTTACGTACGACTATTTTTCGTTTTTGTTATTGTTGCAAAATCAATATCCGCTTAATTTTATCAGCGTCAGTTGAACAGCGATCTAAAGTATTGATTCTTAATAAATACTTAATGAGTGTCGCTTAATAACTTTAGCGTTAACAAACAACCTTAGTGGAGCAAAACGAATGAAATTAACAACATTACCATTTAAAACAGGCGCAGCCGTTGGACTTATGATGTGGGCTACCTTTTCTCAAGCGGGCATCTATGCTGACGGCCTGTTTTCCGTTAGCAGAGCCCTTAATAAAGGAAGTAGCGTTAAGACGCTTAAGAGTCATAACAATCATTTCTGTGTACTGGTAAAAGTTGAAATGTCAGAAATAGATGGCGGCAAAGAATTTGCCACCTGCGAAATTAAACGCGGAGAAACCAAATGGAAACTAGAAGCTCGATTACAAAATAATTCAGATGCTGCAGTGAGTTGTAAAGCTCAATGCTATTCACATGGAGCTGTAAGACCAGTCCAGCCTGACGGGCGTGATATGAGAGTTGGCGAATTCGATAGCAACAATAGCCGCCCATCTAGTGACAACCAGCGCGATATCAGAAGGGATGAGTTCTCCGGAGATACTGTACGATCCTCCAATGACGAAGTACGCGTTATCAGGGCCGATGAATTCGATAGCAACAATAACCGTTCATCTGGTGACAACCAGCGCGATATCAGAGGGAATGAGTTCTCCGGAGGTACTGTACGCTCCTCCAATGACTTAGTACGCGTTATCAGATGAAATTAATTTAAGGGATAGCCGATCCGGTCATCCAATGATCGGGGACTCAAGATTAAAAAAATACATTTACCCATATCACATGCCAATTTGGAGCACAAAATGAAAAAAACATTATTTAAAGGGCTTATCCTATCGAGTTTAATCTTAAATTCATTACCATCGCACGCCGTTTCTTTTGACCGATCCTATAGCGCGTCCCGCTATAACGAAAAAGGCACCACGGTAACAGTAATGAGGGCTACAAATAATCACTTTTGCTTTGTTAGTCGTGTTTCCTTAAGGGACATCGACAGCGTAAATGAAATGGGATCGTGTGAAGCTGTACGCTCTGGTTCTAACTGGAAACTAAAAGCAACACTTGAACAAATAGAAAACACCGACGCTGACGTAGTATGTGGCGCCATTTGTTACAACCTTTAGTTTTCAAAATAAATAAAATCCTGGAGATGAAAATGAAAAACGTATTTACCAAAAGCATCTGTACAACAATATTATTGCTTTCTTCTATAACCGCTGAAGCTGCCACCTATGATTCTATGTATAGCGTTTCTCGATATAACGATGTAGGCACATCATCAAAATTACTCAGAAAACCCATAAATAAGTTTTGTTTTCTTAGCAAAGTTGGACTTAGGCAGCTAGGAAAATCAAATAGTCGATCTACCTGTACGATAACCACTAGTAATGGAAACATGCACCTAAAAGCCATTTTAAGATCAAACGGCGGAGGGGACGCCCGCTGCCAAGCTATTTGTTATAACAAATGAACAGCATAGGGTATTGGCAAGCTATAGGTTAATTCTAGTTTTCCAATACTCTTCAATATACTGAGATAATTATGTTTTAGTACTTCTAGGAGAAACTAAAAATGCATGTAAAAGCATCGATATTATTTGCTGCACCTATTTCTATGACACTATATATATTTGGTTTTGACACGTCAGCCGAAGAAGATATCGTTCTCCAAGAGCCATATCACCAATCAACTGACCAACCAATATCTTCTGATATTATTTATGACATTGATGTCAGCATTGATAATGTTGACCTGGATAAAGACCTTGTATTGATACATCATCAATTCGAAGATGTCACTTACGACTTTGATGAGCTTAAGAACGCTCTATCCGACATTGAATCTAGATTGGACGATCTCGAAGGGGGCGGAAATTATATGCCTGGGCAAGAAATTGAAAATGAATTGATAATGATGTCGAGCCCTGAAATGATTCCGGAATCAAAAGTAAGCACATGGATAGATGATAACTTAGCCTATTACTATGTTGATGATGAAAAAACGAATACTGCTCGTCATCAGGTAGAGCAAAGCCTTGAGTACTTGCCTGGTGCTCTACTTGACGACATCCAGTGTAACGCAGAATTCTGTAGAGCCACTTTTTCTAAAAACGGGTCAATTATGCCTGATGTAACAGACCTTATGGGATACCCTCCGTTTCTCAACGAGGGCTTTACTATGGAAAACGCGGATGGGACAGTGGAGCTGTACTTTGCAGAGATTGGAGCATCTATGGGTGATATTAAACAACAAATTTCTGATGAGTCGTTAGG
>NVVG01000192.1 GCA_002402125.1 Moraxellaceae bacterium | reverse complement strand
TTATCGGATGCATCCTTTGCTGCGTGATGATTTTCCAGTGAGAGATTATGTGACGGATAACGTTATAGGGACAAGTTCGTTACCAGAACACTCATTTGGTGGGTCAACGGCTACCGCTGATGAGTTTGGTTTAACGAACTTAATGTATTCCCTTGGTCGTACCAAGCCCGGTTTGCTAGAGCTAAATAATTTCCCGGATTTTCTAACCAATTTCCCAATGGAAACTGCGGGTAAAGTTGTTGACCTAGCTGCAATAGATATTATCCGTGATCGTGAGCGAGGAATTCCTCGTTATAACGAATTCCGTCGTCAGTTAGGATTAAATCCAATAACTGATTTTACCGATATAACCCCAGATACGGCGATGGCTGAAAAGTTGCGTGCTGTCTATAACGATGATGTGGAAGCCTTAGACGTAATGGTTGGGTCCTTTGCTGAAGGTTATCGTCCTCCAGGTTATGGTTTTGGTGAAACATCATTCCAAATATTCATTGCGATGGCATCGCGGCGCTTAATGGCAGATCGGTTCTTTACGGATGACTACAGACCAGAAATATATACCCAAGAAGGATTAGATTGGATAGATGCAAGTAATTACCATCATGTGCTTATTCGAAATTTCCCGGAGCTAACGGGTAGACTCAAAAAAGTCGAAAATGCCTTTTTCCCGTGGGATGAAGAGAATGAATGGTACGAGTTGAAGGTACGAAAATTGAAAAATTAGCACTTCTCTATTTGAAGCCATATTACGGTCGTAGTGCGGTCGTAATATAAGTCTAATTTAGGTCTAGTTCAGGTCCAGTGAAAATCAGAAAACGGTTTTGGTTTTCACTGGATACATTTCAAATTTTTAAAGAGTAATGACAAATGAAAAATAATAATTCGCAAAATGTAACAACCTCTGATTCTATAATAGGAAGTGATTCTTTAGTCATGAGTCGTAAATCATTTCTTAGATTGACCGCGGGAGTTGCCGTGACAGCGGCCGTTGGTACAAGCCTGACGGGATGCGGTGCGGCAGAGGGCAGACAATTGACCTTCAGCACAATTGATGAGGTTCTGTCGGAGTTAGATCTTATGGAGGCGAACGTTGACACTGTGATTATGGATCAGCCTTATTCCTTGTATAAGGCTTTAACACATATGGCACAAAGTTTGGAATATTCGATGACGGGATATCCAAAGTTGGATTCACCGGTTGTAAGATCGGTGAAGAAAATTGGTTTTCTTGCGTTTAAATCTCAGGGTTATATGACTCATGATCTAGCGGCGCCAGTACCAGATGCACCTGCTATTTCGGACGAGGGGCCACTGGACGCTGCGTTTTTACGTCTTCGCAATGCCTGTAATGATTTCCAAGTTCATACCGGTGCGTTACACCCACACTTTTCTTACGGCGTGTTGAATAGAGATGATTGGGAATTGGCACATTCATTTCATTGCGCCAATCATTTTTCGAAACTCACCTATAGCAATGCTGCAACGAACTACTAGTTTAAAATAGTGTTGTTTATGCAATGTGTTTAGACGGAAAAAACTATCAAAAATGCAACAGCCAGTGAAGAGAATCAATATTATGATCAATTCAAAAATTATTGTCTTAGCCATAATTCCAGTCCTGCTAGCGTCGGGGTGTGGTGGAGATGTTCAACGATCAACGACAGACAGTAATGACCTTACTGGATTGTGGCGGATGAGTTTGAAATCATCTCAGGGTAGTTTGAAGGCAAATTCCTACAGTAGTTATACGCTAGTTGAAACGGCTAATGGCTTGGTGATGAAGGATTGTACAAGCCGTGATAGCGCCAATGTGGGAATACAGAACGAAGAAATTGTCGGTTTACCCATCAGTCCACTAAGCATTGATGATAACGATACCCTAAGTGCTGATAATGCAATGGGTGTTACCTATGCCTCGAAGATGGCTTTAGCAGCCAAATTTGATATGGGCGATTTGCATCTGTCTTCGCCGGAATTGGGGTCACTTAATTTTACCGACTTATGTGTTATTTCATCTGATGCAAGCATGCTGGGAGCCATTGCAAGCGATAATATATCGGCTACGACGATCTATAATGGCGAGTTATTGCTGATTGATATCACCGCGATGGGTAAACTGAAAAAAGGAAGTTATACAGTGTCGCGCGAGCCTGCTCTGGGAGACGTGAGTATTCGATTACAATCTGAAAGTTTTAGGGCTCCATATAATAGAACTGAAATGACGTTAGCTAGCGGTACAATGACGGTGAGTGAAGATAGCCTGGTTTGGACAAAGGGCTCTTTTAGCGGGACCTTGTCTAATGGCAAGTCTATTTCGGGTGATTTTTCCTTTGAGAATCCGTGATATTGCTAGGTTTATCTGTGTGAACAGGGAAATCAAGATGAAAAACCTCATTTGGTTATAGCCTTACAAACAGCTTAGTTAGTAATCTGATTGAGGTATAGCCCATAGAAAGGTAGATGAAGTCATATTAAGTTAGAAAATTAAATGCCCCGATAGTTTGATACTAACGGGGCATTTTTGTTTTTAGTGCTAAATCGGTGCTGGATTCTAGGGAAGCTATCCTTTGGCGATTTTGGTATATCTTGTGGCGAAAATGGAATAGGACTGATCTCCATAGGGTCTTGCTCGAAATCAAAATACAATTACAATAATCATTGATAATTAAAAAAATAGAAAGGAGTGTCCGCGAGGGCGCATCGATGATGAAAAAAACCACCCAGCAATCAATTAGACGCCATTTTCTTAAGCCTATATTTTGTTCCATAATCGCCGTAATGTTACTAACGGGTTGCGAGAAGGTAGGTGATTTTCCTGATCAAGAAGACATATGTTACTTTGATTCGGGTCGTGAGGACCTACGCACATCATCGGCGCTCGAATTCTTTACCCCCGTTATTGATAAAATTGACGTTAACGGTAGCCAGGTCTGGGATTCCAATGTTCCCAATACACTTGTTGTTTCTCCCGGTGACATCATCACACTGTACGGAGAAAATTTCGGACTGGGTGTTGATATAGATTTCTCAAAAATAATGATTGGTACAACGCGCATTCTCGAAACAGATTTAACGATGTTCGAACAAAAGATGGATATACTAAAACAAGTGAACTTCGAAACCAGTGAAGTGCGCAGTGAGTGGCCGAAGAATGTTCTCCAGTGGGATAATAACCAGATCCAATTTCGTGTGCCGGATCATGCCAGTAGTGGGGCATTGATCGTTCAAATTCAAAAGCGTACGGGCTTTGTTGAATCGTTGATTCGCCCTGGTGAACCTCATAACGTCATCGACGCACTTACGGCCCGTATTACTGAGCCGGACTTTGTTCACAATTGTGATGTGGTTTCTAAACTGTCTGAGACAAAATCTACTTTGCCTATCGCCGTTACGGTGAATAATCCTCAATTTGACGATATGGTGGCTCAAGGCCGCGCAATATTCTGGTCCTATGATTTCAATATTGGTGCAGCGCACAACCTTCGAAAAACAGATTGGGAAAAAATATTCGACTATCGTGCTATTGACCCCATTACTGGTTTGTTGGCTGACCCGGCGTTGTTGTTTGGTGCAGTGCCAACGGTTGCTGGTCAGGTGCCCAGCGAAGCAATAGACGATATCTATTTCGATCCTTATCCACAAAAAAATCCCATTCCGGGTTTCTTAACAGTATTACCACAGCTTACCAAAGGTTGGACCAGTAATACCGGTTGGACAGGTTATCGTTTCGCAGAGTCGCTGAATCCATATACGGGAAAGGGCGAGTGGGTAGGCTTTAACTGTTCTTCTTGTCACGGCTATCAGATCACTTATGAGTCAGCCCCCGGACAGCACACGACTAAGGTATTTCCAGGTTTACCCAATCCAACCTGGAGCATGAAATGGTCCCTGTTGGATACCTTTGATGGTATTAAAACCAAAGAAGCGGGTCCGGTATGGACTGATGGCAGCGAGCAAGATGTAGATAAAACCATGCTGATCTATCATATGCCACAAGGCACCGGAGAGCACAACGTGGTGCGTGCAGTCGGCGAAGGCAGTGAAACGGACAACGATTATCAATTTTCCCCAATCACTATACCTACGGTAACGAACTACATGGCTATTCGTCGGTCATTATCCCATACCGAATCCTATGTTGGTTTTGAAGGTTCTTATATCCATTCAGAAGAGCCGGATGGCGCCCAAGGGTCTATGGATAAAGAGTCATTGCAGGCACTCACCGCGTATATGACCACGCTTAATCAAGACGATGATCTGTTGCGTAACATTGGGTTATATCGTTGGTTGAACGAAAATCAATTATTGATGAGCCAAACTAACGATTCACCCAGTGAAAGTGCATTTATCGCTAATGGTTGGCAGTCATACCCAGGTATTACCCAGGCAGTAAATGCTGGCAAAACAACCTTTGATCGTGATTGCGGTAGCTGTCATAGCGATGGGCTCGGTGCAAATACTAATGAGGAAATGGTCAGGTTAGATAAGGTCGGGCGTTTCTTCACACCAACCATATATCAAAAACAAGTGCAGTCCATACGGGCTTCCTTTCTCCGGAATCTATATTGGACGCAACATAGAGGCTTGCTCAGCGACAGCCACATTAGGAATTTAGAAGACCTTGTGACGCCTGACCGCTGTACTAACGATAGCGACTTATATAATGCCTATTATACGTTGCATCCACCGCTAAATACCGTCAAAGGCGGGGCAGATCACCCGACGCCTTACCCTAGCTACCAAAATAAGGGTGATGTATTTCGGATTCCAAAATCAGCTAGCACGTCTGAGAATGATGCGGGTGCCCAACAAAATCGATTTATTGAACGTCATAAGTATTTTGTTGAAGTCCCTTGGGATGATGATTTCTATTATTGGGATTATCAAATGATGAAAGCCGAATATGGCCCTGGAGAGATGGGGACACCCGCAGCGATAGGTATGCCTGATGCCCCACACCCCTGGTGTGCGGAATCATCCGAAGAAGTGTCTAATCTAGTGCAGTATTTATTAACACTGTAGGTGAATTGCTTGACCTGGAACTCCGATAATTGAAGGCCAAGGATAGGCTTTCTAGGTTTTTGCTCTGTTTACCCTTACAATGAAGATGATTTTAATACGTTTTCGGTAAATCCTATGAGCAGAAAGAAAAAAGTGAAAGATAGTCTTATTAAAAAGGCGAAAAAAGCCAGTGATAAGTTGAAACCTACGAATAAGCCTCGGTATATTTCGAAAGCGGATCGTGCCAAGGAGGCGTCAGAGGTGGGTGGCGCAACGTAAATCGAGGTTCTCGTTGATTGCAGTGTTGAAGAGATTGATGGAGACAGTCGTTCCAAATAGTTATAACGAAATATGGAAAGCTAAGGCCATATTCTATATGATCGGAAAAACCGATTGTATCTATTAAAAATACTCATTATATCGTTTATAATAAATCCCTTAATATTGTAGATAGAAAGCATTGATACCCCTTTAAATAACCTAAGATCCTTAAGGAGAATGAATGATGACTATCTCACAAGTACCCTCAGTAACATTCCAAACACGCGTCCGTGACGAAACTATCGAAGGGGATAACCCCTTTCGTTGGCAAGAAGTAACATCAGAAGAACTATTTAGTAATAAAAAAGTTGTTCTATTTGCATTGCCTGGTGCATTTACCCCTACCTGCAGCAGTTCCCATTTGCCTGGATATGAAGAGAAATATCAACAACTAATTGATTTGGGGGTTGATAACGTCATTTGTCTAAGCGTAAATGATGCATTTACTATGTTTCAGTGGGCAAAGGCAATGAACATTAAAAGCGTAGCAATGTTGCCGGACGGTAATGCGCAATTTACCCGTTTGATGGGCATGTTGGTAAAAAAGGAGAATCTAGGATTTGGCGGTCGATCTTGGCGTTATTCTATGGTGGTGAATAATGGCAGGGTTGAGAAGATCTTTAGTGAGCCAGGGATTATGGACAACTGTCCGGAGGATCCATTTACTTGTAGCGATGTTGATACGATGCTGGAATATCTTCGAGCATCGTGAAATGGGTCGCCATTGTGACATTCAGGGTGTTTTCCCTAAGTCCGGATAAATACCCTGGGAGCGTGGCTTTAGTGGTTTGCCTTGATGAAGTCCGCCAATAGCTTCAGGTCCTGATGTTTGCTGCTATTTTGTCGCCATACTAAACCAATGGATCTCTTGACGGACTTATCTGCGAAGCCATGTGCGACAACCCCTGTTTTCTTCAATAGCCCTGATGTGATTGCCATTTCAGGAACGAGGGTGATTCCAATTCCGTTGGCTACCATTTGTATTAGTGTTGTTAAACTGGTGCCCTGATAGGGGACGCCATAGCTCGCAGCTTGTAATTTGCAGGCATCTAAAGCGTGTTGTCTTAAGCAATGTCCTTCTTCTAACAATAATAGAGACTCGTCCTGAAGGTGGTGTGTTTTTAATTGTTTTAGCTGGTTGGTCGGGTGACTGGGCAAACAGGCGAGGCTAAAGGCTTCATCAAAAAGCGGCGTGACAACAAGTTTATCCACTGGAAAGGGTAATGCAATCAATGCAACATCTATCCTGCCATTATCTAAGTCCTCCAATAATGCCGCTGTTTGATCCTCTCGTAAAAACATCTTGAGTTGAGGATATTGTTTTCGAAGTTTGGGTAGCAATCTGGGTAATAGGAAAGGGCTTACAGTAGGAATAGCCCCAATGATTAGCTTGCCCGATAAGGGTTCGTGGTTTTGAGACGCGGCATCGACAAGATCGCTAACCTCTTGTAGAACTCGTTTCGCTCTTTCTACAATATCTTTGCCTTTTTCGGTGACAAATACCCGTTTATTGGTACGCTCAAATATTTTAACCTCCAAGGAACCTTCAAGATCTTGAATGCCTGCGCTCAATGTCGATTGGGTGACAAAACAGGCTTCCGCTGCATGGCCAAAATGTAAATGTTCTGATACTGCACAGATGTAGCGTAATTGCTTTAATGATAATCGCATTTATAATCGCTTTCCCGATTTTTCGCTGAAATATGAATGCTGAAAATCGATTCTTTTCATATGTCTACAACTTGCCGTGATCTTTCAACCATCTGATGGCGTCGATAACACTAGTCTCAATGTTGCGCCATTTTATATCAAGATCCCTTTCCGCTTTGGAAGCGTCGACTGTAAGATCCGTGCCAAGCGTATAAAGAGCGTCGTGGGTGAATTGACTGGAAAAGGAAAATCTTTTTCCAAATCGCTGTATGAGAGGGACAAGCCTGGCTAAACTTGATATCGCGATTGAAAATATCCATTGATTTTGTTGTTTTGCGTAAGCCCCAAGCCGAACAATGGAAGTAATGTCGAGTGAGCCACCGCTGAGTAAATAATTCTCTCCAGTCCTGCCCTTCTCGAAGGAATTTATTACCGCTTGCGCCACATCACGTACATCCACCCAGCAGAAGTGCCCCTTGGGTACGATGCTGATGGGGAATTTTAGCATGGTAATTATACCTTGCCCTTGTAGGGAGGGGCGATCGTCATACGGACCTAATATGCCAACAGGGTTTAATATGACCGCGTTGAGTCCTTTATCAATATACTCTCTTAAGGCTTTTTCTCCCTCCGCTTTTGATTGGTCATAGGGCGGGTGTTTTGGAGATGTTGCTGGCCCGTCACTTTCAATCAGAGGACGCCCCAAACGGTAGGTGTCATAGGCATGGACAGAGCTCACATGCACCATTTTTTTAATGCCGCTATCAAGCGCGACTTTTGCAACGTTTCTTACACCTTCAACATTTACTGCTTGTAGGCGTTGGTCATGACCTTGTTGTACCGATATGAACGCGGCGAGGTGCACAACAATGTCTTGGTCTGCGAAGGCTGGTTTTAGGCTATCTATATCAAGAATGTCACCGAAAAAAATTCTTAGGGGTAACTTCTTGAGTGCCGCAGAGTCCTTGTGCACCAGGACCGATACATCGTATTCTTGCTCGAGCAATGTGTTTACTAAACAGGTGCCGACATGGCCGCTGGCTCCGGTAACAAGTATTCGCATGGTGTTATCCCTTATTGAAAGTTATCAACGTTTCTGTACTTGCGCTTTGACTGGGCGGTGAGGCCCAACCAAGAAACCGTGAATAATCGGTCTGGCTTTGTATCCTTTGATTGGAGTCAATGACCAGTGCTTTAACGTGAAAGCTAACACGTTGCGCATTTCAGACAGCGCAAAAGCATCGCCTAAACATCGACGTATCCCGCCTCCGAAGGGTAGGAATTCAGTGTTATCGGGTTCTCGGTCGAGGAATCTTTCGGGTCTGAATGTTTCAGGGTCTCCCCATGTTTCCTTTCTGAAATGTGCGCCCACAACATTTAACGCGATTACAGTTCCAGCTGGGACCTGTATGCCATCAATTTCCACATCGTAATCGAGGCGTCTAGGGACGGCTGTGGCGCCAGGCGTATAGCGAAGAGATTCGTAAATGGTGGCCATTAGCAAGGGGGTGGATGCCCCTTCAACGATTTGGTCCTCAGTCAAGGGGTCAAGCTCTTGTAATAGGCGTTGCAATAATTTTGGGCGTTCCATGATTTGTTGAAAGGCCCAGGATAACGCAAGTGAAGTTGTGTCATGACCGGCGATCAGTAACGTCAGCAGTTGTTGGCTTATTTCGTCGTCGTTTAGATCATCGTCTTCAACTAACGCGGATAGAATGTCGTAGGTGCCGGTTGGTGAATTGCGTCGATGTTGTATTATCTTTGCAATATGATGCTCTGCTAAGGCTAAGTTGTTTGCCCTTTGGGTAAACAGGCCCCGTTGCTTCATCGTTTCATTATTTTCAAGCGCTAGTTTGGCTTGGTTTGTTTTTGACGAGATGAGGTTATATATATGTTCGCCAAATAATATTGATGCGAAGAACATACCGTTGGTTAGTTGACTATTGACGAACATAATCAAGGCGTCTCTTAATTCTTCGCCGTCTGTGTCAGTTGACTCTGGGGTGTTTAGTGTCCCAAAGGTTGCTGCAATGAGCGCATCAAAGGTTATTTTTTGAAACTCATCGTAAAGATTGATTGTTGCCCCATTTTTCCACTGTGAGGTGACATTTTTTGTGGAGGCTATGAATCTTGGAGAATATTGTCTAAGGGCA
>NVVG01000191.1 GCA_002402125.1 Moraxellaceae bacterium | reverse complement strand
GCGCTATTGGTGCTAAAAGTCGAAACGTTGATCATGAGGCTAGGCAGGTGTTCAAGGGCTTCCATCAACTTACGCGAACTGTTTTTTTTCCAATCTTCGCGGGTCACCAGGTCAACTGAAGAGCTTGTTTGTAGGTTTGTCTCTTCGAAGTTTGACGCAACAGTAGTTATCTCAAGATTTAATAGTTTTTCAAGGGGGAGGCTGAATAGGTAGCTTATGTTTGCATCGCTATCGGCAAGGGTAGGGCTAGACATAAAAATAGTGAAGGGAAGTATAAAAAACAACCGCAGGGCGAGTTGGCGGAACTTAGATCCACAAGTGTAATAAAGAGGAAGCATTTGAAATATTACTCCACTTTTCGCGTTTTAGTTGGTTGATGTCAGGCATGTCCATACGCGTATACTGTATCCTTAAAGCGTATACCATATGGAATAAGTTTGGTACTTTAGTTGGCTAGTTAATGACCTATTTTTTTGGAGCATATACTGTAATACGGCGTCACAGTGTATAGACAGGCCTGAGGGGGCGTCGAAGTAAAAGAAAATTAAAAAAATTTCATTAGAGGTTGGCGAAGCTGAAAGTCTTGTGCAATAATACTGTTCATATTTACAGTAATTGTGCTGTAAGGACGGTGTTGTAACGATAGCACTGTAAAAATAGTGACCGTCACTTTAACGGCATAAAATTGAGGATCAGAAAATGGATGACAACAAAAAGAAGGCGTTAGCTGCCGCGTTAACTCAAATTGATCGTCAATTTGGTAAAGGTTCTGTGATGCGCATGGGGGATCAGCAACTGCAAGCGATTCCTGCGATTTCTACAGGTTCATTAGGTTTGGATATCGCGTTGGGCATTGGTGGCTTGCCTAAAGGCCGTATTGTTGAGATTTACGGCCCAGAATCCTCCGGTAAGACAACCCTAACCTTACAGATAATTGCCGAAGCGCAAAAACAAGGTGCAACCTGTGCGTTTGTGGATGCCGAACATGCTTTGGATCCTCAGTATGCCGGCAAATTGGGCGTAAACGTCGATGATTTGTTGGTGTCTCAGCCGGATACCGGTGAGCAAGCGTTAGAAATTACYGATATGTTAATTCGYTCGAATGCGGTAGATGTTATTGTTATYGACTCCGTTGCCGCGCTTACCCCAAGGGCAGAAATTGAAGGTGAKATGGGSGATACTCATGTTGGCTTRCAAGCTCGCTTAATGTCTCAAGCRTTGCGTAAGATCACTGGYAGTGTTAAACACGCSAACTGCATAATTATATTYATTAACCAAATTCGAATGAAAATTGGTGTGATGTTTGGTTCRCCAGAAACTACCACTGGTGGTAATGCACTTAAATTCTACGCCTCTGTGCGATTGGATATTCGTCGAATTGGCGCGGTTAAGCAGGGTGATGAGGTTATTGGTAATGAAACCCGAGTGAAGGTGGTGAAGAACAAAGTCGCCCCTCCCTTTAGACAGGCTGAGTTCCAGATTATTTATGGTGAAGGCATTTACCGTATGGGTGAAGTGTTGGATCTTGGGGTTAAGTGTGGATTTGTCGATAAGTCTGGAGCCTGGTATGCCTATAAGGGTGACAAGATAGGCCAAGGTAAAGCCAATTCGGCAAAATTCTTGAGTGAAAACCCTGCAATCGCCGAAGAAATAGAGCGTGATATCCGTGCTCAGCTATTGTCTTCTCCTACAGAAGAGCAAGAGTCGAAAGAGTCGAAAGAAGAGCTAGAAGAAGTGTAGCGTCAGCAAGGAATACTCTTTAAGCAGTAAACAACTTAAGTCAAGGTGAACAACCAAAGAGAATAATAACAAGGAGCGGATAGTCTCTTGTTATTATTCTCTTTGGTTTTTTTATGTGTTGGTGAAGGGGAAGCTTGAGACTTGCAAAAAACAGCATACAATCTGCCATCAAGACTCATCAAGGTCACCAGTATCATCTGCTGGTCGCCGTTTTTGTTATGGAGACAGTATGACTGCAATCGTTGAAGGCTCTCGAATTACGCTAAATTTCAAACTCAGCTTTGATGATGGGACACCTGTTGATAGTAATGAAGGGCTTGAACCTGTGGAGTTTGTTCATGGGGATGGTATTTTGTTGGCTGTTATTGAAGATGAGTTGCTAGGGAAAGAAGCGGGTGATCATATCTCGGTGACGGTGACGCCGGAGCAAGGTTATGGTTATGCTGATCCCAATGAGATTATCGATATTGCTATTGAGGATGTGCCAGAGGATGCGCGTTTTGCTGGTGGCGTGATGACAGCCATAGATGAGGCGGGCGAGCAGCATGTGGTGATGGTGGCTGAAGTTCTCGGTGATGTTGCAAAAGTGGATTTTAATCACCCATATTCTGGAAGAACACTGTGCTACGATATTACCATTACTAGCGTGAAGTGACGTCGTCAGTACACGCCTTATAACCCGGAAACGCAATTTTCATGGGTGGTTGCGCCCGTATGTGTGACGATACCGCTAAAAATGTAAAAAATGGGTGTTTCATTCTAAATTCCTTCTGTAGGATTGGCCTGACTGGAAATCGTAGTGACCGTTTTGTAGTACAGTAGCCGGTATCAACCGGTTGTTGTTGCGTGTTCGGTGAATCAGTTTTTTGGGGAGGTTGAGGCTTTGTTCAATTTGTGTTGAAGCAAGGGCTTGGTCAGATCGGATACCGGTGTTTTAAGCTAAGAGACTAATTATGGGAAAATTAACCAACATGGTTGCAAAGGAGTCGTCCTTTAGTAATCGAGTAAAATACAACGCGGGCCGCATGCGTTTAGCGGGTATTGGCTTGTTAAGCAAGTTGGATCAAGAACGAGAGCATTTGTACCAACAAATTGTAGAGAAAGGCAATGGCTCGGGTACGGGCGGCGTGGTTTCAACCATAAACACATTGGGTACAGGAGTTGTTTCTTTGGCCCGTGAAGAAAGCCAGAGAATATTTGATGAGCTTGTTGCCGCAGGTGAGGCGCTGTCGCAGGCTGAGGCACCTTCTTCGGCAGTTAAAAAAGATACACCTGTTGTGTTAAAAGCAGTATCGGTTAAACCCATTACCAAGAAAATCACCAAAAAACCCGTAGCAAAAAAGCCTGCAGTTAAATCAATAGCAGAGGAATTAGCTGAGAAGGCGGCGACAACCAAGCCTACAGAGAAAGCTTCGGTTCGTATGAAGAAAGAAGAATTGGTAGCGGAAGATGTTATGTTAGCATTTGGTGATGCCAAGCAACGTATTAAAACTCTAGATAACATGCCTAGTCAGGCTGCACAGTTAGCACTTTACGCGCTATATAAGCAAAGTGAAGATGGTGATGTTAAAGGCCGTCGACCCGCAATGACTAAACTTGAAGAACGTACCAAGTTTGATGCGCGTCGAGAATTGAAAGGCATGAGTAAGACAGATGCTATTGGGCAGTATGTAGCCAAAGTGAATGAGCTAGCAGAGATAAGCTAACTTATTTTGCATAGGCATAACAATCTGGTTTTAGATTGATTGTCTTTCCAATAAAAAAGCCGATACACTTTGTATCGGCTTTTTTATTGGTGCTTTATCGCTACTTCATTGGTACTGCGCTATTCGTTTGTTGAGAGAGTGGTGTGTGGACGAGATATTTAGGCAATTAAAAAACAAAGCTGTACAGCTGTTAAGTCGCCGTGAGCACGGTGAAAAGGAGCTTCTCAATAAACTGCTTAGTGGCAGCGATATTGATGATAAACAGCGTGATATTGCAGAAAAGGTATTAGAAGAGCTTGTTCAACGAGATTATGTATCTGATGCCCGGTTTGCTGAGATGAGTGTTAGAAATAGGGCAATGCAAGGCTATGGGCCGCTTCGAATATGCCAGGAGCTGAAGCAGAAGCAGGTGCCTGAAGCCGAAATTGAGTTAGCGATGAAAAGCGTAGAGATTGACTGGTTTGAAAATGTGGTCGCTATGAGAGATAAGAAATTTGGCTTAGATTTGGTTGATGATATTAAGCTTAGGGCTAAGCAGCAGCGCTTTTTGCAGTATAAAGGTTATTCTTTTGATCATATACAGCATGCGATGGCGGCAAATAGCAAAGACCACTCTGAATAACATAGTTTAATTCAAAACTAGAGCCTGCTTGCAAATGGAGGTGTAAAACTAACAGCGTATTGATAGTTAACCTTTCCAGGAAGAGGCAGCTATTTCTTTATTTCCAGTCTTTTAGTACATACTTTTCTAGGTTTTTTTGTAATTCGCCAGTTTCTCGTAGGTCAACGATGCTCTCGCTCAGTAATTTTGTATATACAATCGTCCCGCTTCTTTTATCTTATCTTTGACGTCCAACGCAAAAAGTGAAACAACGCGTTATTTGGCCCCGGAGGACATGGTGTTTACCGGTCATTGCTGTTTCAAAGTGATTCTAAATTACTAAATATCAATAGGTTGGATTGTTTTTGTGTTCTATTTGGAGTGAGTGTGGGTGGGTTGTTAGTATTTGCGCCAATTAGTGATAAACTTGCCCGATTTTGTTATAGAACCTCCATATTCAGGAAGCATTATGAAAACTTCAGAAATACGTCGGGCATTTTTAGACTATTTTATCGCCAATGGTCATCAAGAAGTGGCAAGTAGCCCTTTGGTCCCCGGCAATGACCCCACGTTGCTGTTTACCAATGCGGGAATGGTGCAATTCAAAGACGTATTTCTAGGGCGGGATAAGCGTTCTTATACCCGGGCAACGTCGAGTCAGCGTTGTGTACGGGCTGGTGGCAAACATAATGATTTGGATAATGTGGGTTATACCGCTCGCCACCATACCTTCTTTGAGATGTTGGGGAACTTTAGCTTTGGTGATTACTTTAAACAGGATGCGATTAAATTCGGCTGGGGTTTTCTAACCGACGTTCTCGGTTTGCAGAAAGACAAACTTTGGGTCACCGTCTATCAGGATGATAAAGAAGCCGAAGATATCTGGCTAAATGAAATGGGTATCGACCCCGATCGCTTCTCTCGCCTTGGAGAAAAAGATAACTTCTGGCAAATGGGTGATACCGGCCCCTGTGGCCCCTGTACTGAGATTTTTTATGATCATGGCGCAGATGTCTGGGGTGGTCCTCCAGGAAGTTCAGAAGAAGATGGTGATCGTTATATTGAGATCTGGAATCTAGTGTTTATGCAGTATGATCGCCAGTCCGATGGCTCACTAAATCCGCTGCCGAAACCTTCGGTAGATACCGGCATGGGTCTTGAGCGAGTTGCGGCTGTTATGCAGGGTGTGCACAGTAATTATGAGATTGATCTATTTGTACATCTTATAGAAGCTGTAGCAAAGGCAACCAACGCAACCGATATGACGTCTAAATCATTGCGTGTCGTTGCGGATCATATCCGCTCCTGTGCATTTATGATCTCTGATGATGTAATGCCATCAAATGAAGGTCGTGGCTATGTGTTACGCCGGATAATTCGCCGTGCAATTCGCCATGGTAATAAATTGGGCGCCAAAGGGCCTTTTTTTAGTACCTTAGTTGCACCCTTGGTCTCAGAGATGGGGCAGGCCTATCCCGAATTGGCCGACAAGCAAGGCCTTATCGTTAAAGCGCTGCTAAGAGAAGAAGAGCAGTTCGCTAAAACCCTTGAGCAAGGGTTGAAAATACTAGAGCAAGAATTGGCTGGGTTGAAAGGCTCTGTGATTCCTGGGGATGTTGTTTTTACGCTGTATGACACCTATGGCTTTCCGGCGGATCTAACGGCAGATATTGCTCGTGAGCGTGAATTGACTATTGATCAAGAGGGTTTTGATCGAGCTATGGCTGAGCAGAAAAAACGTTCTCAAAAAGGCGGCCAGTTTGCCAATGACTACCATGATGGGCTGGGTATTACTGATTCTACGGATTTTGTCGGTTATGAGCATGAAGTTGCGACAGCAACGGTTAAAGCAATTTATGCCGATGGCAAATCGGTAGCAGAAATTAAACAGGGGCAATTGGCGGTTGTGGTATTGGACAGTACGCCATTCTATGCGGAATCTGGTGGTCAAGTTGGCGATCAAGGGCAGTTGGAATCTGAGCATGGCGTATTTGTGGTGGAGGCTACCACCAAAGAAAGCGATGCCCATCTTCATGTTGGTGAGTTGGAAGATGGCACATTGGCTGTCGGCGAGAGTGTTACTGGTATCATTGACGAGGCCGCACGACAAGCTATTCGATTAAATCATTCGGCAACACATCTAATGCATGCGGCATTACGAGAAGAGCTTGGGGATCATGTGGCTCAAAAAGGTTCACAAGTCACCGCAGATCGATTGCGGTTTGATTTTTCTCATTTTGAAGCTGTGACTAGGGAGCAGATTGCCGCGATTGAGCGCCGGGTTAATGATGAGGTTCTGGGGAATACTGCAATCGAGACCAAAGTAATGGGAATCGAGGAAGCCAAGAGTCAAGGGGCGATGGCCTTGTTTGGTGAGAAATACGGCGATGATGTGCGAGTACTAACGATAGGCCATGACGCATTCTCTGTGGAGCTTTGTGGTGGAACCCATGCGCGCAGAACAGGTGATATTGGTTTATTTAAAATAGTCTCAGAAAGTGCAGTGGCAGCCGGCGTTCGGCGATTAGAGGCAGTAACTGGAAAAGGCGCGCTAACCTGGGTTGCCAATACAGATGGGGTTTTGTCGACAATTGAGCGTCAGTTAAAGTCTGGACGGGATGATGTTGCGGCAAAAGTTGAACAGGCGCTGGAAAAGGTGCGCCAGTTAGAAAAAGAGTTAGAAAAGCAAAAATTGAAGCTTGCCAATAGTGCTGGTGATGATTTAGCCGGGCAAGCTAAGGCAATTGGTGATGTCCAGTTGTTAGCCGTTGTGGTTGAGGGCGTCGAGGGCAAAGCGCTGCGTGATATGATGGATAAACTTAAGGCTAAGCTAAATTCGTGCATTGTCGTATTGGCGGTGGCCGATGCAGGCAAGGTCAGTTTGGCAGCGGGGGTCAGTAAGGATCTGGTCAAGACGGTAAAGGCGGGTGAATTGGTTAATTTTGTCGCGTCTCAAGTTGGCGGTAAAGGCGGCGGGCGCCCCGATATGGCGATGGCAGGCGGTAGCCAGCCAGAAAATCTGCCCGCTGCAATAGCGTCTGTTGAGGCGTGGGTGATCGAAAAGCTTGGGTAATGATCGGAAACGGCCATCAATTTAAGGAATTGGTGGACATTGTTGGTTTTTTTGGTCGAAACTTGGTAAATTACCGCGTCTGTTTTTTAAGCATAATAAATTTGTTAATGGGGTTGATGTTGCGACCTCGGTGATGAGAAAGAATTTAACATGGCTCTAATCGTTCAGAAATATGGCGGTACCTCTGTAGGTACCGTGGAGAGAATACAAAATGTTGCGGACCGCATAGAGCGTTTTCGTGATGAGGGGCATGATATTGTTGTGGTTGTGTCCGCAATGAGCGGAGAAACCAACCGGTTAATTGGCTTGGCTAATGAGATAACCGCTGATCCGTCACCCAGAGAAATGGATGTGTTGGTCACCACTGGTGAGCAGGTTACCATTGCTTTGTTGTGTATGACCTTACAAAAAGATGGCTATGACGCTCGCTCTTATACGGGTACTCAGGTGCGTATCTTAACCGATGAGACCCATGGAAAAGCCCGTATTCAAGAAATTGATGGCGAGAAAATGCGCGCGGACCTTGCGAAAGGGCGTGTAGTGGTAGTCGCTGGATTCCAAGGTGTTAATGAAGATGGTGATATAACAACCTTGGGTCGTGGTGGTTCAGATACGACCGGTGTTGCTTTGGCGGCGGCGTTAAAAGCCGATGAATGCCAAATCTATACGGATGTGGATGGGGTTTATACGACGGATCCACGTGTTGTTGATGGCGCGCAGCGATTGGAGCGCATAACCTTTGAAGAAATGCTTGAAATGGCCAGCTTGGGGTCAAAAATATTGCAGATTCGCTCGGTAGAGTTTGCAAGTAAGTACAATGTACCATTGCGTGTACTGTCTAGTTTTGGTGAGGGGCCTGGAACCCTTATATCGGTTGATGATGAGGATGATATGGAAAAACCCCTAATTTCTGGAATTGCATTTAATAAAGATGAAGCAAAAATCACGGTTCGAGGTGTTCCTGATATTCCAGGCGCTGCGTATAAAATATTAGGGCCGGTTGGTGAAGCCAATATTGAAGTAGATATGATTGTTCAAAACGTCAGTGAGGATAATTCAACCGATTTTACTTTTACGGTCCACAGAAATGAATTTAACAAAGCGCAAGAGGTCTTAAAGGCTGTTGCTGCTGAAGTTGGTGCTAAAGAAGTGGTGGGTGACTCGAATATTGCTAAGATTTCTATCGTTGGTGTTGGTATGCGTTCTCATGCAGGTGTTGCCGGACAGATGTTTAAAATTTTGGCAGATAAATTGATTAATATTCAGATGATTGCTACCTCAGAAATAAAAATATCGGTAGTAATAGAAGAGAAGTACTTAGAATTGGCGGTAAGAGCACTTCATTCAGGTTTCAACCTGGACAAAGAAGAAAACTAACGTACAATGTAGCTAACTGATTATATTTTAACACATTATTGGTTTCGCCCGACCCCTTCGTTTGAAGAGTCGGGTGATTTTATAACTATAAAACTCTAACCAGAAAATCAAAATACCCGGCATTAGAACTCAGCCTAAGGGAAGCAAAACTCCTTCATAACAAAATAGTTGGATGAATTTGCGCGGTGGCCTTCATTTTTGGCCAAGCTAGGCAATACTTACGGTAATGGACTCTCTATGGGGCGCGTTGATATTGATACGTCAGTGTTGATATTGATGTAACGCAAATGGATTGGACAGATTTTTTGCCTAAGAGCAATAAACGGAGAAGATAAATGCTTATATTGACTCGACGAGTCGGTGAGACGTTAATGGTTGGTGACGAAGTTACTGTGACCGTACTGGGTGTAAAGGGTAACCAGGTCCGAATTGGCGTTAACGCACCGAAAGAAATAGCAGTTCATCGTGAAGAGATCTATCAGCGTATCCAGAGAGAGAAAGAGAACCCTGTCGAAGGTGGCGAGGAGTAGTCTTGGTTTAGCTGTGCAGTAACACAGTAGTAAATGCAGTATTTTAAAAAAAGGGCGCCAGTGTTTACACGGGCGCCTTTTTTGTGGTTGTTTTTTTGGATTTATGAGAAAAAACAGCATCATGGGCTAGGAATTTTCCAGAAACATGGTAATATTCGCGGCCTGTGAGTGGAGAGGTGGCCGAGAGGCCGAAGGCGCTCCCCTGCTAAGGGAGTATGGGCTTTAACTCCCATCGAGGGTTCGAATCCCTCCCTCTCCGCCAC
>NVVG01000190.1 GCA_002402125.1 Moraxellaceae bacterium | reverse complement strand
AATAACAGGTTTCAAAATGGAGGAACTCCACATCCTTTTGGCAACCCCAATAGCGCCCATACAAAGTATCTTGATCTCTAAAATACAGCGCCGCGGCAATGGGCTCTTCAACCTCGCTGTCACCAGCACCTTCGCCATCACCATCAAAAGCGACAACCATAACCAACTGAGAGGGTATCGCTTCTGCTACCGCCTCAAAAAATGCCTGGCTTAGATATCCGCCATGGCCACTTCGTTTAAGATATGTTCGTTGATAAAATGAGTAAAACGTTTTCCACATGCTGGCATCAATTGATTCGCCCTCCAGGACTCTAAATTGAACACCTTGTTTTTCGACATTTTTACGCTCTTTTCTTACATTCTTTCGTTTACGAGATGAGAACGTTTCAAGGAAGCCGCCAAAGGATTCATAATCCTGATTAAACCAATGAAACTGAGTCCCTAGCCGGGAGCTTAACCCCGACTCCTGCAGGCGCTGATTGAGTGCTTTCTCAGGAAAAAGAACATGAATGGATGACACCTTGATGGCTCTTGCGTGTGCTAATAAACTCTCTATTACATAGGTTGTAATCAAGTCCTTGTCTTCACTTGAGGCAATACACAACCTTGGCCCCGTTGCCGGCGTATAAGGGACACAACTTAGAAGCTTGGGGTAATAGGTCTGCCCATTACGCTCATAAGCCTCAGCCCATGACCAATCAAACACATACTCGCCATAAGAATGGTATTTAAGATATAAAGGCAAAAATGCTACTAGCACACTACCCCGGTACACCGTAAGATGCTGAGGCTGCCAACCACTACTCTTAACCGTTGCCCCGGTACTTTCCAGCGCCCATAAGAAACCATATTTTAGGAATGGATATTCGACTTGCAGTACACTGTTCCATTCTTGCTCATCAATTTGTGACATTGAATCGCAGAACACTACTCGATAATCGTTCTTCACCTTGCACCACGCTTAGACTGCTAAATGGGCTACTTATTCTGTATAAGCTTAACATCTGCAGCAGCCAAACTACACAAATCTAACCACATCAGCTTTGAGTTCTTCTTGGGGCTTAGCTCTTTTTAGGCTTAGCTCTTTTTATGCTTAAGAGTGCTTAAATAACCAAATTCGCATGATGGACAACAGCTTCTCGAAATCTATTGGTTTTACTAGGTATTCTGAAGCACCTGCTTGAAGGCATTTATCTCGATCTTCTAACATGGCTTTGGCGGTTAGTGCGATGATTGGGATATCTTTGTATTGATCCATTTTACGAATTAGCCTTGTCGCTTCATATCCATCCATTACAGGCATCATGATATCCATTAACACTAATTCATAATCGCTATCGCTTTCCAGGCGCTCTATAGCTTCTTTACCATGCTTTGCCATTTCCACGTTAAAACCTATCTCTATGAGCCTTTTCGATAACGCATAACTATTTCGCATATCATCATCAACCAAAAGGATCTTTCGATTTCTAAGCATAGCACCGTCGTCATGTAACATCGATAATGCTCCGCTGCGCGTGTCTTTTTCATTTTCTTCAATTGTATGCAGAAAAAGCTCCGTTTCGTCTAACAACCTTTCTGCTGAACCCGCGCTCTTCACTACCGTTGAAGCGGCATATTTTTCAAGCTCAGCATTCTCCTCATCAGAAAGTTCTTTACCCGTAAATATTATAATTGGCGGCAACATATGGGATTTATTTTCATTAACATATTCCAGCACATCAAAACCACTCATATCTGGCAGCCCTAGATCCAACACCACACAATCATAATGCCCTTGTAAAATTAGATCACAAGCTTCTTTTCCTGTAGCGACACAGGTAATAGTGATTCCGCGGTCATTAAATAAACCATCGATTACATGCTGATTACTTGAGTCATCTTCAACGATGAGCAGCGTTTTAATATCATCGCTAACAATTCCTGCCATTTTCTCAAAAATACCAATAAGCTGTTCTTGTTCTACAGGTTTTACTTGGTAGCCTATTGCGCCTTGAGTTAACGATCTTTCCTTGTCATCTTCGGATGCTGAGATGATTTGCACGGGAATATCCCGCGTCCGCTTCCGGAACTTAAGCTGCTCTAATACTTTATAACCATCAATATCAGGCAAACTAATGTCCAACAATATACCAATAGGGATATACTTCATGGCAAGATAAATACCGTTTCTGCCGTCGCCGGCGACAATGCATTTGTAGTTATTTTTCCTACCTTGATCTCTAAGTATTTTTGCAAACTTTCTATCATCATCAATAATCAACAGCACCCTGTCACCTGCCACGATGTCTTTACGATCATCAGGAATAAATAATTCGGCAGTCTGCATTGGAGAATCTCTATTAATACTTTGATCCGACTCAGAAAGGCGAGAAGGCACTTGATCAAGACGTTCAATGGCAACTTCTTTTGCGCGCCCAGGTGAAAGATATCTCACACTTTTTGTATCTGTTGACTCAATTTTTTGATTCCTAGGCAAATATAAGGTAAATGTACTACCTTCATTTTCTATACTTTGGAGTTGAATCTCACCCCCCAACAATCGCGCCAGCTCTCTTGAAATAGTTAACCCTAAACCAGTACCACCATACCTTCGACTGGTAGAACCATCCTGCTGTTGAAATGCCTCAAATATAGCTTGCTGCTTTTGGGGGGGCACTCCTACACCTGAATCAATTACAGAAAAGGCTATAACATTCTCCCTGTTGAGAGCAATATTCTTGAATATTATAGCTTTATCCACAGTTGATATTTTTAGCCGCACCGATCCTTTATCCGTGAATTTCATTGCATTTGAAAGTAGATTTTTAAGAATCTGTTCAACTCGCTGGCTATCACTAATGATAACCTCTGGCAAAGTTTTATCTATATCAATCTCAAATAACAACTCATTATCACGCGCAACAGGGTCAAACAGTCTGAGTAGGTTTCGTTTCAGCGTTTCCAACCTTAATTCTTCGGAATGCACGCTCAACATACCTGCTTCCACCTTAGAAAGATCCATAATATCGCTAATCAGCGCTAACAGATCATTACCTCCATCATATATAACAAGGGCATCTTCAACTTGCCCTTCCGTTAAGTTTCCCTCCATATTGTTCGCCAATCCTTTTGAAAGCAACAGCAAACTGTTTAATGGCGTCCTTAATTCATGACTCATATTTGCTAAAAATTCTGATTTGTATTTATTAGCCAAGGTCAGCTCCTGGGCCTGAATCTCAACCTCTTTTTTTGCTTCTTCAACTATTAAATTTTGTCTCCTTAAATACTCTTGCTTTTCTTCCAACTCTTCATTTGAAACCTGAAGCTCTTCACTTTGTTGTTTTAATTCTTCTTCAGATGTTTTTAGTCGATTGGTTTGTTCCATCAGGCTTTCATTAGATATTTTAAGCTCTTCCTGTTGAGATTGTAGCTCTTCTGATTGCTTTTGAGCAGCTTCAAGTGATTGTGCTAATGCTTGGCGTGATTCAGCAGCATTGACAGCGATCCCTATATTTGATGAAGCTTGATCGAGTATGATCGAATTCTCTTCATCAAATTCAGACAAGCTACCCAATTCAAATACGCCTTTCACTTCTCCCTCATAGAGAATGGGATAAACAGCAATATTGGTTGGTACAGCCTCCCCTACACCTGAAGTTACTTTAATATAATCAGCCGGTACCTCTGTCAACAATATTGGTTTTTTTTCTATGGCACATTGCCCAATCAAACCCTCTCCTATTTCGAATTCATTAGATAGATTCTTACGTTTTTTGTAAGCATAACTACTTTGCAGAGTCAGCGTTTGCTTTCCTTTAATCCCCCATAGATAAAATGCTCCGACTTGAGCGTTTAACACTCCAGCTAAAAACCTCAAAACATCTTCACTAAGTTGCAGAAGTGATTTTTCTCCTCGTAGCTGCTCATTTAGACCCGCGATATTATCCTTTATCCAAATCTCCTTGGTAATACTTATTTGCATTGCATTGGCGATGCGGGCAGTTTGAATCATCACAGCGATTGCAACAATTAGTGCCGCGGCAAGAATAACACTTATACCAATAGTGGCAGATTTCTCATTCTCTTCAGCGGATAGAGCTGATGATTTAGCAAACTCTCCAACATCAACTATTAAAGATTCTATCTCACGATCTAGTTGCAATTGTTCTTTCGCTATAATTTGGATTAGATCTTGCTGTTCACGAAAATCCCACTGGCTCCTCCCTACCAAATCCAATATAGTAAAAGCAAGTCTTTCATATTCTGCATGCTCCGTCCTAATACGATCCAAAGATTCCAGCACATGGTCAAACTCCTCTGTCTCCTCTTTAAATAATGCGCTTCGAACGTTGGCTTTAGTTTGCTTTTCAACACCACGCAGTTCTACTTCCACCTTTCTTGATAGCTCGCGAAACTCGGCGGATAATTTGTCTGCGGCATTACTTATTCTATCCAAAACGTCTAAAGTATCTAATACATCTAAGGAATCTTGAAAGTCCATAGCATCCTCAACGCCCTGAACATTCTTAACATCCTCAGAAAACCCTAGTTGCTCGTCTGCTACCCGCAGGAGACGCTCTAGAATTATGGCTTGCTCTACTAGAAGCGTTTCGACACTACCGATGGATTGAATAAGCGGAATATCTATCTTCGCTAACTCTTCAATCTCCATGCCTATTAAGCTCATTTTGTGTAAAGCATAAGAGCTAACGGTAACAATTAGTGCTATTAGTATTAGATAGCCAACAACAATCTTGTGGGCAAGAGATAAGTTGAATAGACCTCCGTCGGCATCTTTACTCATTTGTGATTTTGCTATGCCCATTCTTAACTCTTCGACAAGGCGAAAATGATTCGCTCTACATTGTTGATTCTCTGTTTACTGGTTCTGAATAATTTGTGGCAAGGTAGATACATTTACATTTTATTGAAAACTAATATGAGAAATCGCTTATAGATCTCAATAAAACGACATATTAGGAACTAAAGTCGATACTGAATACCATTTATAGATCGACTAGTTTTTCAATCCATCGCTGAATAAGAAAACAACAACTAGGCCATATAGTAAGGCTAGCTTACATACCCTCCTTGTCAAAATTCGCCATTTCAAATAGCTTTGTATGAATTTAGACCAACAAGTGAACCTAAAAAGCCAACTCTTCTCGAGATATTCCATTATTAGGCCTTGAGACCCGCTCAAAATTCATTCACATGCGGACAACCTGTCTCTAAAGAATTCTACTAACCGCTCGTAAGCCTTCCGTGTTGGATGGCCTGGAGCATCGTTATAGTCAATGGTCAGAACAGAATGAGCATGCAGTGGTATTTTATATTGATTAAATAATGAATTATCAATTTCGTAGCGGATAAAGTTTTCGCCTAGGATTTCTTCTACAGCATCGAAGCTACTTTTTGTACAGAAAATCATGTCGCGGGTAAAACGAAACCCTAGCACGGGGATATTTTCAGTCTTAGAACGCTTTTCGGCTTGTTTAATTTCTGCTTGCGGCAAACCCAAACTTATTTTTCCCTTCGTTATAAAAGGGTTGCCCACCAAAAATGGCTGTGACATGACTGGGGCAGCAATCGCATCATCAATCATAAGAGACAGCACAAAACCACCCGTAAAACACATGCCAATGGCTCCAACGGAACCACCCGACATTCTTTGCATCTTCCGGCTCAATGCTCTCAACCATTCCGTGACTAAACTGGGCTTGTGCTGTGCAAGTAGATTGAATTCTTTCTGAATACAAATGCGTAATATATTTTTACCGACACTAAAGGGACTATTTGGCTTGCCAAACAACAAAGGAAGGTAAACCGTATACCCGTCACGGTGTAGGCGACGAGCAAGTTCAACCGTATGCTTTGTCATACCGGGCAACTCAAGCAAAATAAGTACAGCGGGCTTATCATCTTCACCCAATTTATACACTTTTCGTGTTAGATCCCCATAAGAGAAATCAAATGATGTAAACCCTTGCATAGTCCCTTTTCCATTTTAACGGCTTCAACTTCTCGATACCGGCTAAATTAAGGCGTTGTAAAACAACACCATCAACCGGTCATAATAACTTGGAATGCACATTACACTGCACTATGCCGGTATTTAACTGAGGCTCGAATAATAAGAACTATTCCAACAATCAAAAAGGGTATGCTGAGTATTTGCCCTGTACTTAGCAGTAAATCTGTCGAATAAGCAGCTTGCTTGGTTTTAACAAATTCCAATAAAAACCTTGCGCTGAATACCAACAACACTAATAGTCCAAAAATCGTTCCTTTGCGCTGCTTAATATTGCTAAATCTATAAAGCGACATAAGAATCGTGAAAATAATAAAATACGAGAACGCCTCGTACAATTGAGAGGGATGCCTCGGCAAGTTATCTATTCGTTGAAAAATGATAGCCCAAGACACATTAGTGTGAATACCAATAATCTCTGAATTAAAAAAATTGCCTATACGAATAAGAAAACAAATAAGTCCGGTAGGAATAGCAAGTTTATCCAGCAACCATAAATAATCTACCCCTGATCTTTTATGATAGATATAGAGCGCAATAAGACCGCCAATTCCCGCGCCATGGCTTGCAAGCCCGCCTTCCCAAATGGCTATTATTTTTAGTGGATTACTAAGATAAAATACGGGCTCATAGAAAAAACAATGCCCCAGCCTTGCACCAATAGTGCCACCCGCAATCGCATACATAAATAGACCATCGAGTGAATCAACGTTTTTTCCTTCTCGATGATAAACCCATTGCATGATTAGATAACTGGATACTATGGCAATAGCAAACATTACACCATACCAGTGTAAACTAATCCCACCGAGGGTGACTAAAACCGGATCAGCATTCCAAACGAAAAAATCCATCCAACTACCACCCTACTAGTTTCTATTTAACGTCAAATTAAGCAACATTTTTTACAAAAAACAATACTTGCTGATTGGAGTATATCAGAACAGCTTTATCAAATGGTGTGGAATTGCCTGTTTTTTATCCCGCATCGAGTCATGTTTAACACTATAAGGTCGGGTATATTGTTCTCGCAGTCGACCCAAAAACCGAACCGCAGATATAGCCCCAAATTGTATTCGTTACTAATATCCAGAAAATACAGTGCTCAGTTTCAACTGAACACTGTATTTTCTGCTACTCAGATCCGTCAAAGGGTCTTTAAGTACTCAAGCAAGGCCTCTAGTCGCACTGGTGATCTGGACCAATCAACGCCGCCGGTAAATTCAGCACTATCGTGACCTACATTTGAATTTCCATCGATAGTTGTATCATAAAGTACGGCATGCACACTGTTTGCTTCATCCCAAGTAAATCCAACATTTTTTTGATCATAGGTTATATTACCTCGATAGAAGGTTTCGGGACGGTTACCTGTTAACAATGCTCTTAGTGTAGGTACGGATCCATTATGCAAATAAGGTGCACGAGCCCAAATGCCATATAATGGTAGTACCGCATACGCTTTTGAATTGGTGATGAGTACATCGTCAGGAATTGGATTACCACTATCATCACTACAGGTTACTGGATCACTACAAGCAATTCGCAACAAACCGCGTAGCGTATCAATAGCATGATCGCTAAAAATCATCGACCGATTTGGATCAGTTCCCACCTCTTCCGGTGTCATCCGCTCATCTAATCGATCTTCATGGCAGCTTGCACAGTGTCGTTTGAATAAACGCTTACCAAACTTTGCACGATTTCGCTTCACAACGAAAGGATAGGGCGTTGGAGGCAAGTCCCAAACAAATTCTACTGACGAATTGATAGACTCCATCTCAACAAAATTAGGACTACCAATGATACCCATAGCAGCTCCAGCCAAGGAATGAGTGTGGTCACCAATCTCGCCGCCCCATTTTGAGTTCGGCCGCTCACCCATCTTCCACACATACATTAGATCTGAAATGGCGGGTTTAGGGGGCAATACTGCCTGAAGAAATTCAGGAGACATTTGTGCAGGGTCCACAGTCATTGAAGCATAACCGCCACCTGCATCCATTCGCCCTGGTTTAGGTTGCGATAAATCCGGCGCATTAGGCCCGCTATAAGTATATGCTCCCAAGGTAGCCGCAACATGCTGAGATCCCGCATTAATAGATGCTTTAACTGAATCCATCATCTGCTGTGCGCCGCTGGTAAATATCGCACGTTCCATAACCTCTTGCTCAATTAAATCCGGATCTCCGTACAACCAACCTACAGGTAGTTGATCTAGAGCATCGATGAAATTCTGCGCTGTATACTTCTCACTGTTAACAGTGGCGTACTGCATCCCTCGAAACATTGTCGCTTTGTATTCTGTAGCTGGTGCACCTATTAGTATATTTGTACTACCATCTTCCAGTTCAACACGGCCGGTATGGCATGCTGCGCAGGTATTGCTCACTACCCGCATGTGAAAATCTCCTTGTGGTGTAGGCACTGATATCGCACCTTCAATATGGCCAAGCCCAATAGGAAAAACCGCATCGCTATCGTATTTGTCAGGAATCAAACCTAAGACAGAAAAATTGCTTTCAGGTGTACCCCAAATCTCAGGAAGAACATACGGGAAGAGACGAAATATYACTGCTGGAACACCGATAGTGCCRGTGGGCATGCTTCGATATTTATCAAAGTTTTCTTTTTGGTTTACCAAATGTTGATCATGGTCTGCTTGACGCTCTGCTCTGATATGCTCCCACCACCGGTATTTCCAATTTTTAAAAGATGACACATCAGCATTGACAGTCGATGACAACATTAAGAAAGTAAGCGCTATTAGTAATCCATTTTGAGGGGGAAATTTAATTTTAAATGACATAAATAAATCCAATTTATTTTATAGACAAGGGAACGAATCGAAAGCTCGTCATTCGAACAGTTAATCATATCCTTAGAATTCGATGACTATTAAAACAGCAATGTTTTGAGCGTGTCGATTTTACCTAGATAGAGGGCATATTTCTATAACAATTAGCTAGGAGCCTGAATAAATAACCAACCTCTGAATAATACTAACTATTTCTCGTCGCATGAATCAGAAAAACCATAGTCGACGCCATCATTAATACAGCACAGTTCTTTTTGTTTGTTTTTTGATCTCACATGACAGTCAAGATCAATACCTTGATAGAAATTTTGGTTTTTCAGAAGAGAAATCCATTAGCTTTGCAGCGTGAAATGCATTTCCCTGGAATTTGGAATGCCTTCTGTTTTGCCAGAGAAGTTTTTATTTCTCACTATTGTAAAACCCAACTTTAGATATAAAGATTCGGCTCGCGGATTATTATCAG
The DNA here is from genome assembly GCA_002402125.1 of Moraxellaceae bacterium. Taxonomy (GTDB): domain Bacteria; phylum Pseudomonadota; class Gammaproteobacteria; order Pseudomonadales; family Ketobacteraceae; genus 42-54-T18. The sequence continues at coordinate 39 of NVVG01000190.1, read as the reverse complement.
CCACATCTAAGGAAAGAACTTTATACCCCATACTTTTGA
>NVVG01000189.1 GCA_002402125.1 Moraxellaceae bacterium | reverse complement strand
GTGCTGCTATGATGACTCCCACTAACATCCCAAAAATCCCCCAAACTATCGTCATCACCGTAAACTGTTTAACGGCGGTGAAGTTATACTGAGGCATTGTGAGGTGGTTATTACTCATTGATGGATATTCCAGTGATTTTCTAGAGGTGTTCTGGTAAACAGTTAGAGAAGAAATATTCTTTGCATTGGCGTTTTGAGCTCGCAAAGTTAAGGCAGCGGAATTATACCTGGAAAACTGCCTGCTAATGTTGATTTTTGTCATCAGCGGGTGCTTTTTGCCCATTTATGGTGCGTGGCGGTATTAAATAGGTGGGGCATGCCTTTAGGAGCAGAAGAATTAGTTAAAATAGGCTGTTTTTGTCGAATTTTTATTTGAAAAAGTTGGTATTTTAGCAGTGCGAAGGGTTTTTGTCGGGGTTTCATCTTAAAAAACAAGGGTTTGCGTTTTTATTGGGTTGGCCGGAAAAACCATTGCCCTGTCTAAAAAGGCTATTGTAAATTGTAATCCGATTTAATAGAGTACAGGTACCAGTCTTGAGCAAGCGTGTAGTCGTTTGAAAAGCGGAATAGAGAATAATTCTTAGCTCCCATTGGGTAGATTTGGTGTTATTCGTCCAAGCTGTATGCGAGTCTTGTGCTAATAAATGGCTTCTATCATAGGAAGCTGTCAATAATGAATATTTGGAGAAGGTAGATGAGTTTGAAGTTTTTGTCAGATGAGTGGTTCACTAAAGTAGAAGAACTTGTTGCTGGTGCAGGCGATCTTGATGTTCCTACTGCGTTGGCGGAGCTTACACTAAACGTATTGGTTAACGATACCGAGTGGGGCGATGTTGAAGCCTGTATGGAAAACGGAAATATTGTTAAAGGTTTTAAGGCTGAGGCGCCTACTAAGATGATTCTTAACTCTGAAATGGCTCACCGCCTATTTATTGAAAACGACCAGTCAGCTGGTATGCAGGGTTTTATGAGTGGCCAAATTAAAGTTGAAGGGGATATGAGTAAATTGATGACTATGCAAACTGCACAGCCATCTGAACCTCAGATTGCGCTTCAAAAGCAGATTCGTGAAATTACTGAATTGTAATTGAACAAATCCCAAAAAGGCCCGCCGCATGGCGGGCTTTTTTTTGCCTGCTATTTTTTGAGAGGTTTGTAGGATGATATTGTTGGGAGGGCTTGGTAGTATTGCACCCAATCTGGTGCGGGCAACCTAAAGTGCCTTCTACTATAAATGAAATAAGGGCGTTTCTGATGAGTTTCTTGGTGTTGTTTTGTCGTGCAGGTTTCGAAAAAGATTGTTTGGCGGAAATTACTGATAAGTCGTTTCCGTTTGGGGTGACCGGTTATGGCAAGGTGAACAGTGGTGATGGGCTGGTGAGGTTTTATCCCCATGATCCTACTGCCGTGGAGCGCCTGGTAAAACAGCTGAACTTTGCTGATCTTGTCTTTGCGAGGCAGTGGTTTGTCGCATATGCCGAGTTAGATGATCTATCGGAACAGGACCGCTTGGGACCGATAGTTGAGGTGTTTTCGACCTTAAAACCGATGCAAACATTGGTCTTAGAGCACCCTGATACCAATGAGGGTAAGCAACTTTCTAAGTTTTGTCGAAAGTTTTCTAACCCTGCAAGGCAGGTGCTGCGTAAGCAGAAGTTATTGGCGGCTAAAGAGAAAATGAGTAATACCACAGGTAGCCATGCTGATAGTGTCGTTGGCAGCCATATACAGCCGGGTGATATAAGGGGCCACCTGTGTTTCTTATCAGGAACTCATGTGTTGGTTGGTCAAAGCATTGAAGGCAATACCTCGTTGTGGGAAATGGGCGTGCCGCGGCTTAAATTTCCATCAGAAGCACCAAGTCGTTCCACACTTAAATTAGAGGAGGCCTGGTTACAGTTAATGACAGCAGAAGAACGGATGTCTTTTTTGAAATTAGGTCAAACTGCGGTGGACTTAGGGGCGGCTCCTGGTGGTTGGACATGGCAGTTGGTGAATAAAGGGATGAAGGTCTGGTCCATTGACAATGGGCCAATGAATCAGGCACTTATGGATAGTGGTCAGGTTGTGCACTTAAGGGAGGATGCTTTTACCTATAAACCTAAGCGCCCGGTAGATTGGATGGTGTGTGATGTAGTTGACCAGCCTTCAAAGGTGGCGGATAGAATGCAGCGCTGGTTGTTAGAGCGTTGGTGTCGTTATGCTGTGTTTAATCTGAAGTTGCCAATGAAGCAACGATGGCCAGAGGTTAAGCGTATATTTGAACGGTTTGACGCAGACTTTATGGCTGCTGGCGTACAATATGAGTTACGAGCCAAACAGCTGTATCATGACCGTGAAGAGATCACGGTATTTGTTCGCAGATTATAGGGTTTAAGTTGATTTAACCTGCTTGTTATAGGCACATGCCGATAGTACAGTGCAGCGTTCTGGGTTCAGTAAAAAAGGATTGATGGCATCTAGCAATGTTTGACGGTACAGGGAATGGAACCACTTTCCCCATGCATTTTCATTGCTTCAATTTGCTACAACGACGTAATGATTGGGTTTGTATATATCGCAAAATGACTCCCCCGAAATATATCCAGGAGCATTGATCATTATTGCTTATACCTTGTTAAATGCTGGAATGTTAGTCATCTGCTATGTTGATGTTGTAGTGATAAGTGTAATAAAAGCTTTCTTTTTTATCTAGCCATTGGTGCTAGTATCTTGTTTAGTGTCGGGAAATTGGAATCTATGGTGTGAACATCCCTTTATATAATCAGTACAGTGTAAGTACAAAATTGGGCGTGCTTTCCTGTTTGTATCTTTCGCAAGGTGTGCCATTTGGATTTTTTAGCCAGGCACTGCCACCATTATTGCGGTCTTATGGTGTGGATCTAGAAGTTATTGGGTTAATTTCACTATTGTTTTTTCCTTGGGCATTAAAGTTTTTATGGTCCCCCTATGTTGATCAGTTTGGAAGTCAAAAATTAGGGAGAAGGAAAAGTTGGATCCTGCCAATGCAGTGTGTATTTGTTGTTTTGATGCTGCTGATATCGCGAATTGACCCCAGTTCACTTACTGGGTCAGGGTTGTATTATCTGGCAGGATTATTGTTTCTCGCCGGATTAGCAACGGCGACGCAAGATATTGCGACAGATGGCCTAGCGGTACAGACCTTATCACCCAAAGAGCGAGGTATCGGCAATAGTATCCAGGTCGGAGGCTATCGCGTTGGGATGGTCTTTGGTGGTGGTGGTGTGTTATTTTTAATGGATCGTATTGGCTGGAGTCACACCTTTGTATTGATGGCATTACTGTTGTTGTGTGCCACGATTCCAGTGATATTTTTTAAGGAAAAAAGTGACTTTCCCATGCGAGGAAAGGCGGGCAGTGCCAATATTTGGGACATCTTTAAACGATTTCTGCGTCAGCCTGGTATGTGGCGGTGGATGTTGGTTGTGTCGGTGTACAAGATTGGTGACTCGTTTGGCTCCGCAATGTCTAAACCCATGTTGGTGGATATGGGCATCAGTTTAGAAACTATTGGGTGGGTCTCCGCTGGGGTTGGGGTGGCCGCGACTATCGTTGGCGCAGTGGTGGGAGGGTTGTTGGTGCCCGTATTAGGGCGCGTGCGATCGTTAGTTATTTTTGCAACATTACAAGCTTTAAGTCTCCTGGGTTATGGATGGCTAGCACTTGGACACGTTGAAATAACGGATATAGCGATGGTTGTTGTGGTGGAGCATTTTACCGGTGGCATGTCGAGCGTAGCGTTATTTGCCTTAATGATGGACGCTTGTCGGCCGGCGGTTGCGGGAACTGACTATACGGTACAAGCAAGCTTGCAAGCCGCCATCGGAGGCCTGTTTCACATGGTGAGTGGCTTCTTTGCGGTGTTTTGGGGGTATCAAGTTCATTTTGTGGTGGCGACAGGGTTGGGGTTAGTGATACTAATCCCTGTTTATTATTGGGCTAAAGATGTGCCAATAAATCAGCAAATTGCATGGAAAAGTAGTAGCATTTAGGGGAGAATAGCAGCGTTTTTTGACGATGATATGGAACGATTATGGCGTTAGTCCCAGACCACCTGCTTGATGCTATTAACTTGTTGTGCCCCGAGCCAGTGATGATGCTGCACAATAAGGTGCGGGATATGGCCGTTGGTGAGGTGTTGAAGGTGGTTGCCACCGACCCGTCAACGACCCGGGATATTCCTAAGTTTTGTGCGTTCCTGGGGCATGAGCTGCTTTCACAGGAAGAGGTCGATGACCAGTTTATTTATTTTATTAAAAAAGGGAGCTGACAAGCATTTGTTGCGTAGCTCCCTTTAATCGTTGCTTACTTGGTATTGTCCTAATTACTTTTCTATCAACATAGAGATCGCTGCTAATGCTTCAGGATCTTGTTCCTTAATTTTGTTTGCAATTCGGTGTTGGAAGAAATAACGAAATTCAGGATGGTTCTGCGCTGAATAGAGGCAGGGATCGCCGGGAAGGACCGGTGTTGACTTCACTCTTTCTTCATCCACCAGCATGGCATGGACTTCACCGTTGCCCATTAACTGCCAGCTAAGAACCTCGACTAATACAAACGATCGAAATCCATTGTCAGTCAATACTGCGTGGGTACCGATAGCATCGGGAATTTCTTGTAGGACCAGTTGCTCATCTTCACTTTCTATATCGTAATATTGAGCGGCAGTCTCTAATTCAATGATTTTATGATTGGGTACACTATAGAAGATGTCGTTACAGTTAGGGTCCCTGTAACCTTCCCAGTGGCCGTTTAAGGGGTCGTTGATTTCGGTACAGGGGACAATTTTATTTAGCCAAGGAACCATTCCAACAGTTTCCCCCGATTCCTTTAGGGCCCAGCAAACGATTTTAAGACTATACAGCTTGTTTATTGCTGTATCGTTAGTGTATAACATTTCAAGACCGTCCAGTTCAGGAGAAATGCGTATCACGTGATCGTGCAATTCATCCACTGGTTTGCCAGAGAACAGGTCCACTACATTACTGTGTCCGGCGCCTATCGTTTGAGGTTTCATGGTGTTCCCTCTTAGCTCGAGCCGTCTATGCCTGATATCATATCTATGACTAATCGCTTCAGGTTATAGAGAGCGTAATAGCACTACATGGATAGATAATCATAGGGTTACGCGTGTGCAATACCCTAAATGACTATATTTAGTATAGAAGGTTCTTGAAAGGACACCATCTATCATCGCTATCGAATGGATGTGCAAGATTCTACTTCTCTTACTCTATCTTATCGGCAAGACATGGGCAAAAATTAGACTAATGAAGTTAGTCTATCTGTGCTTACAATTCACAGGTGAAATCGATATGATGCCAAATCTACAAAATTGGTTGAAGTCACTTTATGTCAACATTGGAAAGCCTCATATCTGATTCATCATATAACCCAATGCCACATCACGCAGATGATTTAGTTCGGTTGTTTAATCAAGCATTTTCAATAAYTGAAAATACGCGATTAGTGAAGGGGCTCGAGGAGCCAATCTATTTGCCTGCCGCGGATGGCGTTGCTTATGCCCGCATTGTGTTTGCCCATGGTTTTTTTGCCAGTGCCATGCATGAGATTGCCCATTGGTGTGTAGCGGGTAAGGAGCGACGTAAATTAGCAGAYTTTGGATATTGGTATAAACCCGATGGGCGGACAAATGAAGAGCAAGCGTTGTTTGAGCAGGTAGAGGTTGTGCCGCAGGCGTTTGAATGGATTCTGTCTATGGCAGCAGGATATAGATTTAGCATAAGTGCSGACAATTTGAKCGGTGAGAATCGCGATGATAGAGCATTYAAACGGAGTGTTTTAAAAGAGGTTGAGCGACGATTTGAGACGGGGTTGCCTGATAGGTTGTCGGTGTTTGTTGGTGTCTTGCAAGAGTATTATTCGCCAGAGGCGGCGCTAAAGCCCGCAATGTTTTTGCTTGAGGATCTATAGATATGACAAGGTTGGTGAAATGATGGATACGCTTTTGCGTCGAGTTTTTGATGGCMCCTTGAAATTGATTTTTATAGGTATCTTGTTGATTGCTGGAACCAATGTGGCAGCAACTGATGAGGTAGAGGAGCTGATTAATGACGGTAAACGTGCCTATCAAGAAAATAATTTATCGGCAGCAACGCAGAACTTACAGCAAGCATTAAATTTGATTGCTGAACTTAGTGTTCAGTCTTATATGGCATTGTTACCTCCACCTCCAAAAGGTTGGGTTGTTAAAGAAGACTCAGCAGACCAAAACTCACTTTTTGGTAGTATCGGTGGCTTTGTTATTGCGACGAAACGTTATAAACAATTAGGTGCCGATAAGGCTGTGCAGGGAAAGCACGATTCAGCTAAAGGTACAATGCAGATCGCGCTGGTTACAAATTTGCCTCCCTATGTACAGCAGGCGTTGCAAGCTATGATCGCCCTTCGAAACGTAGCAGCGAATCTGGAGGAAGTTATTGTGTCTGGGTTTTCTGGCTCGGTCAGTTGCACTAAACAAGGTAAATGTGATTTGTTGATGAAATTGGGCGATAAAGCGGTGGTAACGGCAGAGAGTCAGCATGTAACTAAGAAAGAGTTTCTAACATTGGTTCGTGGCATTAAGTTAGAACAATTCATGTTGGTTTTATAGGAGTAAATCATGGGACGGTATAGACCCCCTAGACCATATAGCTCACCTTATATCACGCTGCAAGGAAAAATTAAGCTAGAGGATGAGCTGCGCTACCTTGGGTATACCAAGCGTCCAGAAGTAACCAGAGCACTTGCTGCTGCCGCTGCCGAGGGTGATCGCTCTGAAAATGCGGAATATATCTATCGAAAAAAACAGTTGCGAGAGATCGATAGCCGGTTGCAATATTTAGTCAAACGTTTAGAAAAATTAAAATGTATTGATAAAATCCCCGATGATCAATCGAGGGTGTTCTTTGCGGCGTGGGTTGATTTGGAAGATGAAGATGGCAAATCTATTACCTATCGTTTAGTAGGTCCAGATGAGTTTGATGTCAGTAAAGGCTGGATAAGCATCGACTCTCCTGTGGCTAAAGCGTTGCTTAAGAAACAGGTTGGTGACGAAGTTTCGGTTGTTGCACCTAACGGCGAAATTCATTACGAGGTAATGGGCATTCGGTATAAATAGACTCAGTATTCTATTTTGAACGCTCGTTTAGGATAGCTGGGTAGTGTCTTTGCTACCACTTGAGGAGGAAACACGTTGGCGCAATTGTTGATTTTAGTGGAGTTAAGGTTGAAATATGCTCACTCAAACTTGGCCTGATTGTAGTCAGCAAGATTGACTGTGTCGTCTATGATTATAACAAGTGAGGTTTTGATCTAAGGATGTATCGTATGAGGCGATATCTGTTAATTAATAGTGTCTTAGGTGTCTTGTTTGTATGCTTAGCGTCTTTCGGTCGCGCCGAAGCATTGGTTTTTGATGAGATACAAGATTTTTCGCTGGAGGATCTACTCAATATAGAGGTAAGTATTGCCAGTAGAAAAGAGACCCCAGCATTTGAGAATCCCGCCGCTATCTATGTAATTACCCAGTCCGATATAAAAGCCTCTGGAATACGTGCGTTGCCTGAATTATTACGTATGGTTCCCGGACTGCATGTATCGCGAATTAACAGTCGACAGTGGGCTGTTAGCTCCCGCAGTAAAACCCGACGTTTCAGCGGGTATTTACTGGTTGCGATCGATGGCCGTGCCGTACATAACCACATTTTTGGGGGTGTGTTGTGGGATATGCAACATTACCCGGTACAGGACATTGAAAAAATCGAAATTGTTAGGGGGGCTGGAGCGACGACTTGGGGTACCAATGCGGTTAATGGCGTTATTAATATAATCAGTAAAAACAGCAAAAATACCCAGAGTACTGTCGCTGCGCTAGGCGCGGGTAGTGGCGATATTAAACGCGATGTGTTTCTGCGTCACGGATTCAAGTTAGGAGAAAGTTATGGCAGAGTCTATGTAAGCGGTCTGCAGGTTGATAGCGGGGATTACGGTTATTTACCTAATAGCAATGCAGGGGATGCAAATGAGGAATCTGATATCAATCAGGTTGGGTTTCGTTTCGATTATAAACAGGAGGATAGAGAATTTGTGTTACAGGGGGATGCTTACCAAGGCGAAACCGGTGAATATGACAGTACCCTTGGTGATGAGATAGTACATTTCGATGAAATTGGAGGTTACAACATACTAGGACGTTGGCACCAAAAGTATCACGATTTTGGTGAGAGCATGTTTCAACTGTATATCGATCATTATCAGCGCAGTAATGGCAATATGATAGAACCGCTAGATAAATTTGAATTCAATGTTGATGCTGTCGATGTTGATTTCCAGCACTTTTTTGCACAGGGTAGTCATCATTGGGCTTTTGGGTTGGGTTATCGTCATTTAAAAATAAGCACCGAAGAGCAGGGGTTATTGGATCATTTTGGCGTGGTCACAGACCCTAACGGAAATATCGATGAATTAATCAGTGCTTATATACAGGACCGCATCGACTTTTGGCAATACAGGTTACAATGGCTAACTGGCGTCAAAATTGAAAAAAATGATTATAGTGGCGTTGAGTGGCAGCCTAGTACCCGTTTGATTTGGCATATCACCGAAAAACAGAACTTATGGGTTGCCTATACGCGCGCAGTAAGATCCCCAGTGTTGAATGATGATGAAGTTTACGTTGATGATACTGGATTAGCAGCTTTGGATGGATCGGCAGTAGCCTGTGAAGGCGCAGGTCAGGGGTCGCGTTTCGGTTGGTTGATTTTGCCAGAAGCCGGCTGTGTACAAAACGAAAGTCTTCACGCTGATTCACAGACGGTATTGAGTCATGAGCTGGGCTATCGTTGGGCTGTTACTAACCAATCGATCGATGTAGCCGTGTTTTATGATGAATATGAAACTCAAGAGTTTATTACAGATACTAACCTGGAATATCTGTTTGGTTTGGAGTTTTCTTTTAACTATCATATTTCAGAACAATGGCAGATGTTACTTAACTACAGTCGTCATCAAGGCCAGGATAAGAACATTCGAACCAGTGAGCGTTTAACAACGGAAGATATATCAAAAAATACCGCATTTTTTCGCCTTTCATATATTCCCTCGCGAACATGGCTATTTTATGCCAATACCTATTATGTAGAAGAGATAGATGGCCCCGTTCCATCCTATACGCGAATAGATTTACAAGCCCAATGGAGAGAAAATCAACAATTTACGGTAAGTATCGTCGGTAGTAATTTATTGGATAATACTCACTTGGAAGAGAGCACCGATTTATTTGATATCCAACCATCAGAGGTGCGTCGGGGTGTTTTTGTTCATTTTAG
>NVVG01000188.1 GCA_002402125.1 Moraxellaceae bacterium | reverse complement strand
TAGTAGTCGGGCAGATACACCAAACCTAATCCTTGAATTGCTGCAGCTCTAAGGGCGTTGCCGCTACTGCTTCGCCAGGTACCATTGACGGACACTTCAAGTTTACTTTTTGAACTAGTGAATTGCCATGGTTTACTCTGTCCAAGATGGGTAAACATAAGGCAATTATGTTGCTTAAGATCGAAGGGTTTTTTTGGCGTGCCATGGGTTGCTAAATATGCAGGACTTGCGGCTACATAAAACCGAGTTCGAGATATGATTTTATTGACGACGTTGATATCTTTTCGTGCACCTAGCTGGATGACAACATCGTAACCCTCTTCAATCAAATCAACTCTGCGACTACTAAAGCTCAATTCCACTTCCATGTTGGTGTGCTTTTTTTGAAAGTCAGCCAATGCCGGTACAAGGTGTACTTCTCCTAACAGGTTGGGGGCACTGATTTTGAGGATGCCTTTGGCCTCATGTTGTAATGATGATAAGGAGCGTTCCGCCTCGTCGAGATCTTCAATGATGCGGTTGCAGCGTTGGTAAAAATCCTGCCCTACTTCAGTCAATGAGACCTTTCTTGTGGTGCGATTGAGCAGGCGTGCTCCTAGGCGGTCCTCTAGACGACTTATTTGTTGGCTAATATGGCTTTTTGACACCCCTATCGCCCGGGCTGCGGCTGAAAACCCACCATTATCAACAACTTGCACAAACTCTTCGAATCCTTCCCAGCGGCTCATGGCTGCCCTCTATTGTTCACATATAAAAACAATATTATCACATAAATCGGGATTATCGTTCCTTATAAAACACTGTATATTTAAATCATTCCCAAAGGAACTCTAAAACACAACTAGATAAACCAATAAGGAGAAAGTAATGGATATGGTGATCGCGGCGAGCTTAGTCACTTCAGGACTGATGATCGGAGGGGCGGCAATAGCATCTGGTCTAGGGGTTAGTCGAGTGGGTGCAAGCCTTATCGATGGAGTGGCACGTCAGCCTCATATGGCAGACAAACTACAGGTGAAAGCATTTCTAATGGCTGGTACTTTAGATGCAATACCAATGATTGCAGTTGGAATCGGGGTAATGCTACTCTTTGCTAATCCTTACTTATGAGTGTTGGGTAGGCTCGCACTCAATGTGCGGGCCCTTCCCATTGGTACTGCCAAATTTGACGGATGTTTTGAAATGAGTGAAAGAAAGGAAAAAATCGCGATTTCACTTTTATTTCTATCGGGGTGTATTATTTTTACCCTGTTATTACTCCAAGGCCCTATAGCGCAGGACCTTGGTTATCATCAGTTCTCAGATGCCGCTGCTTTTTTTGATATTCCGAATATGCTCAACGTTGTATCCAATGTGCCWTTTYTWATKGTTGGTTTGTTGGGGCTGTATAAATTGCAGAGTTCAGAATCACTTAACATTGCCAGAAAAAATCGAGCGGCTTATTTTATCCTATTTCTGGGTACTGCTTTGGTTTCTTTGGGTTCAGGTTATTATCATTTGTGGCCAAGCAATCATTCCTTAGTGTGGGATCGATTGCCGATGACGATGGCTTTTATGGGGCTTTTTTCCGTTGTTATCACTGAATTTATTTCGGAAAAAATTGGCAAAGCTGTATTTATTCCGTTGCTATTGTTGGGGTTGCTATCTGTTGTATATTGGTATTTTACAGAGGTTAATAATGTTGGGGATCTGCGTTTGTATATGATGGTGCAATTTTTTCCGATATTGGCGATACCTGTAATACTACTGACATATTCTTCACGCTATGGTGGAGTGGCGGCTTATTGGTGGTTATTGGGTTTGTACCTGTTAGCGAAAGTGTTTGAGCATTTCGATCATGAAGTACATTCTGCGTTAGTGATGATCAGTGGGCATTCTATTAAACATATTTTAGCAGCAGTGGGCCTGTTGATTCTGTTAAATTCCTACGAAGGTAGGAAAGGATGCTGATCCGATTGTTCTTCTATTTATAAACAAGTTGGCGGTGATAGGTGCTAGTAAGAATATCTCAAGTTTTCATAGGCTTTCCAAATTTTTGTACAGTATAGCGTTGTATAGTTATCGAGGTTGACCAATAGTCCATAGGTAAGCCCGCTTTTAATTTTAAATGTTTAAGAAAGTCAGTTTTGTCGGGCAGATTTTCCCATACTGACGGTAGGAATGTTCCTCGATGAAATCCCTCTTCAAGTATTAGACCATCTTCGCCTTCATGTATTTTTTCTAATAGGTCTGTTTCGGTAGTGAAATCTAATGGACTTGGCGTTTCTAGCACGGAAATTTCTACGACTACATCTTTGCGTTCTTTTTCTGTTAATGGAGGGAAGCGTGGGTCGCTGAATGCAGCAGCGATAGCGTGTTCGGATACGTCTTCAATGAGTGAGTGGTCTGATGACAGTGCGCCTATGCAGCCCCGAAGTTCATTATTTAGAATTAGCGTAACGAAACAGCTCTTATTGCTGGTCAAGGAGTTTGAGTAGCTATCCAGGTCGATCGGTGGAGCTATTTTTCGACGCAGGTTGGACCTTATTGCTTCTGTTGCAATATCAAATAATATGGATTGTTCTTCTATGTTTAACACAATCGTTATCCTCGTTGTCTGTGTTCGAGTGTATGCTTATGAGTACTAATGTGTGCTCTTTGTTTTATATGCAAGTACCCATGCACCATAACCAACTACGCTATCTTTTTCGCCAGCGGTATCACCCGAATTTCGTACGTCTATGGTGGTAATGTTTAGCTGCCTTTCTTTTGCAGTTTTTAGTAGGCCTTGTATAGGGATTCGTCCACAAGCATCCTCATAGGATAAATCATTAAATCTGAATTCTTCGATAGCATGTTTGGTGTGAGTGTCCATCTCTCTGGCTTGATCGTAGTTGTGGAAGTGGCTCAAGTCAGAGCTAATGACAATGAGTGTTTCTTCCCCACCCCAAAGTTTATCGATGACTTCGGCGACTTCTTGGGGTTCTGCATCACCCACAACAATCGGTACTAAGGTAAATTCTTTGAGTACAGTTTGTAGGAACGGCAGTTGTACCTCTAGGCTATGCTCATTAGTATGGGCGATATCCATTTCGGTGATTTGTGGCAGCGATTGAATGGTTTTAATTGCTGCGTGGTCGATGGGGATTTTTCCAAGCGGTGTCTGGAAATAGTCAGCGCTGCTATAGGCGAGACCGCGAAAAGCAACCTTGTGTGAGGGTCCTAGTAAGACGACACGTTTGATGATTTCAGCAAGGGGTTCCAGTGTTTTGTAAACGCTGGCTGCGGTTAGGCCGGAATAAATGTAACCTGCGTGTGGTGTGATAATTGCCTTAGGTTTTGCTGATGATGGGGCGTACAATGAAGGGGTGGGAGCATTCGCTAACAATGAGTCCACCTCGGATTTAAGTGCTTGATATTCGCCGGGATAAAAAGCGCCAGCGACTGCTTCAGTTCTTACGGTTGTCATTATTTAGCTCCATTTTGGTGTTGAAGCTTGAGTTATGAATTTACGCTATATTTGACGACGTTTTATAAATAATCGATCTTATGAAATCTTTAGAAGATCTAAACCAATAGAAAGTTGTCTTACCTTTAAGTATTGGGATTAATTCAAAAAAAATCAAGCAGTCCGACAGGTGATCATTATGATAAAAGAAGTGCTTTCTTTGACGTCGCCAAATGTTGTGCCAACAAAGCATTGGCACCTGCTGGATGATGGTCGTGTGCAATGTGATATTTGTCCTCGGGCCTGTCGCTTGAAAGAGGGCCAGCGGGGTTTATGTTTTGTTCGTGCCAATGTAGAGAATCAAGTGGCGTTGGTGAGTTATGGGCGCTCCAGTGGTTTTGCGATCGATCCTATCGAGAAGAAACCACTCAATCATTTTTATCCTGGTTCTTCAGTATTGTCATTTGGTACGGCGGGCTGTAACTCGGCGTGCAAATTCTGTCAAAACTGGGACATCAGTAAATCTCGAGAAATGGATAAATTAATGAGTCAAGCCAGTCCAGAGCGTATCGCCCAAGAGGCAAAAAAAAGCGGTTGTAAAAGTGTCGCTTTTACCTATAACGATCCGGTGGTTTTTCATGAATATGCTATTGATACCGCCATTGCCTGTAAAGAGATAGGGTTGCAGTCAGTCGCCGTAACGGCGGGTTATGTTTGTGAGGCGCCTAGAGCAGAATTTTATCAATATATGGACGCCGTTAATGTTGATCTTAAGGCATTTACCGAAGAATTCTATTGGAAGTTAACCGGAACCCATTTGCAGTCGGTATTGGATACATTGGAATACCTCGCTAACGAAACCTCTGTGTGGCTAGAAATTACGACTTTATTAATTCCCGATCGGAATGACGGTGAAAAAGAAATTCATGAACTCGCTGAGTGGGTTGCAAATCATGTGGGATTGTATGTGCCGCTCCATTTTTCGGCTTTTCATCCTGACTACAAGATGATGGACGTTCCCCATACGCCGGTCGAAACCCTAAGAAGGGCGCGCAGGATTGCCCTTAGCCATGGCTTAAAGTATGTCTATACTGGCAATGTTCATGATGAGGAAGGCGATACAACTTTTTGCCATCAATGTCATGAGCCGTTGATTATTCGTGATTGGTATCAGTTAAAATACTACGGTTTGGAAAAGAGTGTTGATAAATCAGTAGACAATACGGTTGGAATTTGTGGAAACTGCGGCGCCAGCTGCGCGGGCAGATACGATGTTAAACCTGGGCACTGGGGAGCAAAGCGAGAACAGCTTTTTTTCTAGATTTTTTACTATTTTCTTTGAGCCATTAAAATATCCCGCGATAAGATAGCGCTTCAGAAATGTGGTGTTTCGCAATGTCATCGCGGTCTTCCAAATCAGCAAGTGTTCTACTGACCTTTAATACGCGATGATAAGCGCGTGCGGATAAACCTAATTGCTCAGCTGCGCGTTCGATAAACTTTTGGTTGTCTGCAGAAAGCTGGCAGTGAGTGGCGACTTCTTTTGAATCCATATCATGATTGGCTTTACCGGCTCTAGCGATTTGTTTGGCACGGGCCTGTTCCACCCGTGTACGAATTGTTTGGCTATTTTCCCCTGGTGCGGTGGATTGGTTTAATTGGGAGAGTGGTACCGCATCCACCTTTAAGTGGATATCAATTCTATCTAACAGGGGCCCTGATAACTTAGACTGGTATCGGTTGCTGCAGGCGATGGGATTAACGCAGCCATTACTGGGTTTGTCCGGGGTGCCGCAGGGACAAGGATTCATTGCTGTGAGGAGCTGGAAATTAGCCGGATATTTAACTTGGCAAGCGGCTCTTGAGATAGAAATTTCACCGGTTTCAAGGGGTTCTCGTAGTACCTCCAAGGCTTTTCTGCCATATTCTGGCAGTTCATCTAAAAATAAAACACCATTATGCGCCAATGAGATCTCACCCGGTTTGGGGTTGCTGCCACCTCCAGCTAAGGCAATGCCGGAGGAGGTATGGTGTGGGGTTCGGATGGGGCGAATATTCCAGTCCAAAGCATTGCCGGCTAGCGCGATGCTTTGGATGGCGGCGACTTCCAGACGTTCATTTTCAGTCATGGGTGGCAAGATACCGGGTAAGCGTGCGGCTAACATGGATTTTCCCGCGCCGGGTGGGCCAATCATTAATAAATTGTGTTTGCCTGCGGCGGCAACTTCGAGCGCTCTTTTGGCTTGTTGTTGGCCTTTAACATCCTCCATATCTGGCATGTTAGGAGTGCTGATGGAGGGAGGGGGGGGTAGTGCCGGTGAAAGCAGAGTCTTTTTTTGAATATGGGCACAAATATGCAACAGGTGTGAGGTCGCAAAGACGGTGACGTTGCTAGGCAGGGTGGCCTCGTCTGCGTTGCAGATAGGGACAAATAATGCGCGGTTCTCTTCTCTCGCGGCGATGGAGGCGGTTAGGCTACCCTTAACCGGACGCAGGTCCCCGGACAGTGCGAGTTCGCCAATAAATTCTAATGCTGTCAGTGGTGCTGAATCAATTTGCTCTGAGGCGGCAAGGATGCCGATAGCAATGGGTAGGTCAAATCTGCCGCCATCTTTTGGTAGGTCTGCTGGGGCTAAGTTGACGGTGATACGTTTTGAAGGAAAGGTAAACTCAGAGTTGATGATGGCCGAGCGGACTCTTTCTTTGCTCTCTTTTACCGAAGCATCGGGTAAGCCAACAATGGTGAACCCTGGTAACCCGTTGGATAAATGTACCTCTACGGTGACAGGTGGAGCGTCCATACCAACCCGTGCGCGGGAATGAATGATTGCCAAGCTCATAGTTATTGTCTTCTATCATAAGGCGAGTGTGGTAATAAAAGACAGGGCGTGTGTAAATGTTTCGGGGATTTTACTGAGGCTGGTCTTGTTCTAATTCGGCGACAACTTTCTCTAATGCCTCAAGCTTCAAGCGGGTGCGGGCTAACACGTTGCGCTGAATATCAAATTCTTCCCGGCTAACCAGGTCCATGTTGCTCAGCGACTCGGACATCAGGGAGCGAAGGTTATGCTTTAGATCCAAGCCGGCTTCTTCCAATCCGGAGGGAATTCTTTCTCTAAATAACTCAACTATTTGATTTAATAGAGTTTCAGGCGGTAATAAGCGTGCCATACTTGGGGTTCCATCGTGATTGGCGGAGATAGCGTAGTCTACCACTTCTTTGTGGTGATATCCTGCTAGCACCGCCGTGTCCTTGGGGTCTCTTTAGTGGTCGCTCGATTATGGGGCGACCGTTATTTGGGCGCTCCATAATGGTGCTTTTATCGGTCGAAATCCACAGGGTGGTTATGCTAACGTATTGTTAATGCTTGACTTATCTTAATGGGCATGGATTGTGCAGGCTGTTTAACATGTTCCATAAACGAGCATGTGGCAATGGTACTTGTACTGATTGGCGATAAAAAAACAACAAAGTAGAAACCAACCTTTATTATTAATTCCGGTTTATTTAGGAGAACTATATGAAACTGGTAACAGCTGTAATCAAGCCGTTCAAATTGGACGATGTAAGAGAGGCACTATCTGAAATTGGGGTTCAGGGAATAACCGTAACCGAGGTAAAAGGGTTTGGCCGTCAGAAAGGTCATACTGAATTATACCGTGGTGCTGAGTATGTTGTGGACTTCCTCCCGAAGGTAAAAATTGAAGTTGCAACAACCGAAGAGTTGTTAGATCAGGTGATTGAAGCGATTACTAAAGCAGCGAATACTGGCAAGATTGGCGATGGCAAGATTTTCGTAACCAATCTAGAGCAGATTATTCGTATTCGTACGGGTGAAACTGGCCCAGATGCGGTGTAGGTAAGCGCTTAAGAAGAATAACTAGAATATCCATGCCTATTAATTTTTGAGATACATTGCGGAGAACCACCGTGGAAGAGTTAAGTAATAATATTTATCAATTGCAGTATGCAATGGACACCTTTTACTTTTTGGTGTGCGGCGCGTTAGTTATGTGGATGGCGGCGGGTTTTGCCATGCTAGAAGCCGGTCTTGTTCGTTCTAAGAACACGACTGAAATCCTTACTAAGAACGTCGCGTTATTCGCGATTTCTTGCATTATGTACATGGTGGTTGGTTATAACATCATGTACGGCAGTGCAGGTATTTTCCTTGGTGGAATCGAGGCAGTTGATGCCGCGCAAGTATTAAAAGATTCCGCAGAAGCTGGTTTTGAAGGTGGCGCCGTATATTCTACTGCCGCTGATTTCTTCTTCCAGGTAGTGTTTGTTGCAACGGCAATGTCTATTGTGTCAGGTGCGGTTGCTGAGCGTATGAAGCTTTGGGCTTTCCTTGCTTTTGCGGTAGTGATGACTTCTGTTATCTATCCTTTAGAAGGTAGCTGGACTTGGGGTGGCAAGGATGTGTTCGGACTATTTTCACTGTCTGTAGGCGACGTAGCCTTCACCGATTTTGCCGGTTCTGGTATTGTTCACATGGCAGGCGCAGCAGCTGCACTAGCGGGTGTGTTGTTGCTTGGTGCTCGTAAAGGTAAGTATGGTCCTAACGGCGAAGTGATTGCGATTCCTGGTGCGAACCTTCCAATGGCGACATTAGGCACATTCATCCTGTGGATGGGTTGGTTTGGTTTTAACGGTGGTTCTGTTCTTAAGTTAGGTGATGTGAATAGTGCCCACGCAGTTGCGATGGTATTCCTAAATACTAACGCCGCAGCCGCTGGTGGTGCAATTTGTGCACTGATTGTTGCTCGACTCCTATTCGGTAAGGCTGATCTAACGATGCTTCTTAACGGTGCATTAGCAGGTCTAGTGGCTATTACGGCCGGTCCTGATACTCCTACTGCGTTAGCTGCAACCCTTATTGGTGCTGCTGGTGGTGTGTTGGTAGTATTCTCAATTGTTGCCTTGGATAAATTGAAGATTGATGATCCAGTGGGTGCAATCTCTGTTCACGGTGTGGTTGGTTTCTTTGGTGTGATGGTAGTGCCAGTGACTAACGACGGTACTTCTTTTGCGGCACAAGCATTAGGCGCAGCGGTCATCTTTGGATGGGTATTTGGTGCTAGCTTGGTTACTTGGGGCGTGTTGAAAGTTGTCATGGGTATCCGCGTTTCAGAAGAAGAAGAATACGAAGGTATGGATATCGTTGATTGTGGTATGGAAGCCTACCCTGAGTTTACGAATAAGTAATATTTCTCGGGAATGAAAAAAAGGCACCTTCGGGTGCCTTTTTTTTTGCTCTTCTGGCATAGTAAGAGGACAAGGGAGAGGGTATGTGAAAATGCAAGTGCAAGTGAGACAAGTGTTTTTATTCTGTGCAATGGTATTGTTGTCAGGCGGCGTGTCGGCAGATGTCTATAAATGGGTTGATAAGCATGGGCGAGTGCATTTTACCGATAAGGCGCCGATAGGCACAAAGGTTGATACCATCAAAATCGAAGAGGCGTCGGAAGTTGAGGTGGCACCCAGCGTTAATATAACCAAAAGACAGCGGCAAAATATATTTGATGTGTTGGCTCGTGAGCGAAAGGAAAAAGATAAGCTTCGTCAGGAGCGGCGTGAGGAAAAGGCTAAAAAGCAAGCCGCATGTGCCAAGTTAAAGATTCTCATGGTCGAGTCAGAAAGCATCAATACCTACTACCGACGTAATAAAAAGGGTGAGCGTGTGTTTCTATCGGATCAAGAACGCAAGGCAAGCGATAATCGTAGGCAAGAAAAATACCAGAAAGAATGTGGCTAGGGGTTATTATCCCTCTAATATCTTTCGCATAAATTCGGGGGTCGCAAGTGCTCCGCGATGAATGTCTTTGTTGTAATATTCAGTGGCAAAGTTTTTATCTTTCGCGTCTTGTTCTCTAAAATGGTTCAGATCAATGTATTGGCTTGCGATGGTGCATGACCACCAGCCCGATG
>NVVG01000187.1 GCA_002402125.1 Moraxellaceae bacterium | reverse complement strand
TACAACGGTCGAGCAAGCGGATGTCGTGACTCAACTGATGCCGTGGGCCGCACACTTGGGGGAGGATTGCAAAGAAGAGCTATTGAAAATCATGGAGCACAGTCTATATAATCATAATGAGCATATAATTGATCAGGGTAAACCCCTGTGTGCATTGGGTATCATTTCTCGCGGAACGGTAAAAATGATCGATATAAAAGCTGGGCAGAAAATCACGCGGACCCTAGGTCAGTTGATGGCATAATCCAAGTGCAGTGTTGCCATTAGAATTCGAAACGGCCACCTATGGTGAAGCTCTCGCTGGTGCGATCTGTCTCATTTAATAATGTGTCATAGCGAAAATAGAAGGACTTACCACTAGAGAATGTTCCTGCTAATGAGAAGGCGGCGTTGAGGTGTGAGCTGTCTACGGCTTCCTCAACGATAGAAAAGGAACCAGCAGAGGGGTCTAGAGCCAAAGACGCATCAATTGTGCGTTCCTCGCCTTGATAATTCTGCACCCATTCCACCTCTATCGAAGGTGTTATTACACCACTCTTAAGGGCAAACACATAAGCGGATTTAASGCCAAGCGCAAGATCCATGGATGCGTCGTTTTGCTCCGATATGGATARAGAAAATAACTCATCCCCGGTTTCWACATAGGCATCAATTGTCGAGTTGATGTAGTCCGCACGAGTAAARCCGGTTATTTGTAGTGCTCCTAGGACTAAGTCATAACCACCGCCAATGCTTATGCTGTACTGATTCCCAACGGGGCTAGAAAGCATARTGTGCGTTGCGCCATCGTTATCAATGAATTGATGTTCGATCTCAAACTGGTTGAGGCTATAGCTAACGACCCAGTCGGCGTAGATACTATTGTTAATGAAGTGGTTGCCAAAAACGGTCAAGGTAGCGTTAGTGGCATCTTGTTCACCAGAGTTTTGATTGAATACGCTGTTTGATGAGCCAAAGCCAAGGGCCATACCAAGAATCATCTTGGGTGTAATGCGATAATCAATGCCCGCCGTGATGCCTTTGCTTTCAACCTCGTAACCTAGCGCATCGCCGATATCATCTTGTGTTCCAATCGCGAGGGTGCCATTGATAAATGCTCCCCAGCGATTTGCTAACAAATCTCCATCGGCACCGGCAGATCCACCGATGGAGTCGTTGACCATGGATTGCATTGCTGCAGTCAACGGCACGTTTTCACTAAATAGCGACATGTTGAGTCCAGTAATACTTATGCGATTTTGTCCTGATCTTAGTTCAGTTAATCGCTTGCGCATATTTTTCAGCTGATTGCCAGCAAGTTCAACAGCGCTTTTTACTTGCGCCTGTACCGTGGTGGGCAATATTTTCGCTAGCACTTCTTCGACGCCGGATTCATTCAAGTTATGCAGCTTATTACATTCATTGACCGCAGTGGTGTTGTCACTATCAATGTTGTCACAGATGTTGTCCAGGGCATCGGCTAATTGTTTGACTTTACTGTTTGCATCGACGAGGTTTCCTAGTGCCTCTTTGTCAAAAATAACCACGTCGGTTTTCTTTGAAGCGGTATTCAGTATGGCATTACCGATTAGAGTGTCTTCATCAAGGGTTAACGTGAAGTACTCGCCGTTTGCGTCACCGTTGTCGGCTGTAATGTCAATGCTGATGGTCTTTATGCCAGTTTCACCATCGGCCCAGGTAATCAGTGATTGATTAACTGTGTAATCTTCTCCAGGTTGTGCTGCGACTCTTACCCCGTCATCACCGGGAGCCGCGATAAAACTGACCTCTACTGCACCCGCGCCTGTACCATTACGTACAATCTCTACCTCGACGAAACCATTTTCTTCTGCGGCTCTGAAGCGAGGCCTCCCAAAGCCCACGCTGTCTATCGTTTCCATGATGCTTACCGTGGCCGTGCTTTTGTTTCCCAATACAGCCGCAATTTCTGATTGCAGGGTGAATTCAATGGTGTTTTCGTTCCCAGTAATGTGGTCATCGATGAGTGGGATAGTGATCTCTTGCATGCCGTTATCGCCATTACCCCAAGAGACGGTTACGGGTTGTGGGAACGTGAAGTGGCTACCTTCTTCGGCGCTACCGCCAGCTAACGCTACTTCCACCGAGGCTGTCCCCGTAATAATCCCAAGTCGTACCAATTTGATGGTGACTTCTGTGGCATCTTCAGCAACGAAATAGTTTGTTTTCAGAAAGCTTATTTCAGAAACAGGTGAGACGCTAATAGAGAAGGACTGCCCGGATAAACTGTTGCCGCTAGCATCTTCAACACTGAAGTTAAACGAATCGGAAGCGGTACTGGAGCCGTCATGGGTGTAAATCACGTTGCCGGAATTAATATCAAGTTGAGTAAATGTATTGTTAGTACCGTTTGCCCAGTAGTTCCCGTCAATCGACAATGTACCATTAATTACATTGCTTACGGTGTAGATTAAGGTTGTGTCATCGGTATCTGTATCGGTTGAACTCAAATTTGATGCGGAGAGAGTCACTGTGCTGCCCTGTGCAACGGCGATACTACTGTTGGTGCTGGTGGCGGTATCGTCATCTAAGGGGATAATAGTAATTGAAAAATTCTGGCCGGTGAGGGTGTCGATGCCATCACTCACCGTGAAATCAAATTCAGCGATAATGGTGTTGCTATCATTGTGTTCGAATTGCACCGTGCCAGCATCAATGTCCCCCTGGCTGAAGCTGCTAACAGTGACGCCGCTTACTGTGACGATACCGTTAACTACGTTGCTTATGGCATATATCAGAGTCGTGTCGTCGGTGTCGACATCAACAGCTTTTAATAGGGTGTTAGTAAGGGCGAGGACGGTACCTTCGGCAATCGAGGGTAAGACGTTGTTCTCTATTGAGGGAGTGTCATTTATGGCCCCGATAGTAATGGTTACGGTGGCAGGTGCCGAGTCTAAGCCTCCATCATTAATGGTATAGGTAAAACTGTCGCTTGTGGTTTCACTGCCGTCATGGGTATAGGTTACGCTACCATCATTATTGTTAGTAAGCGTTCCGTTATTCGCCAAGCTCAGATTGGTAACGATTAAACTGCCGGTGGCGGTTTCCTCGTCATTATCATTGCTGCGTAGATCGATGGTAACACTGTCACCCTCGTTGAGGGCAGCGCTATCGGCAATTGCGATAGGGTTGTCGTTGACAAAGTTGATGGTGATAGCAAAGCTTTGGCCTGTGAGTTCGTTATCGGCAGGATCTTTTACCGTAAAATCAAAACCTCCGGCAGTAGTATTACTACCATCCTGTACAAACTCAACGTGGTCGTTGTCAATATCATTTTGGGTAAAGCTACTGGCAGCAACATTCTTGACGGTAATGCTACCATTGCTTTCGTTACTGACGGTGAAGATCAGTGAGCTGTCCGCAGTATCAACATCAGAAGCACTTAAAAATATGTTGCTGATAACAACACTGCTGCCTTCATCAACGTCTGTGCCGGTATTGTTGACGATGGTGGCTGTATTGTCATCGGTCGCGGTTACTGTCAGGGTAAAGGTTTCAGCAGCGGGTTGGTTGTTGGCGGGGTCCTTCACCGTAAAGTCAAAACTACCGGTTATTGTGTTGCTACCGTCGTGTACATACATAACGAAGTTGTTGTTGATGTCGTCCTGAGTAAAGCTACTAGCGGTAACACTGTTCAGGGTAATGCTGCCATTGACTTCATTAGTGACAGTGTAGGTTAGGTTGTTGGCAGCGGTATCGGTATCGTTAGTTGTGAGCATTGTGTTAGTTATAGTGAGGCTTTCACCTTCGGTGACGATTGAGCCTGTGTTAATGTCGATCGTGGCGGTGTCATCGTCAATAGGAGTAATAGCGAAGACAAATGCCTGGCCAGTCCCTTCGTTATTGGCGGGGTCTTTTACGGTGAAGTTAAAGCCGCCAGTCGTGGTGTTGCTGTCGTCATGAGAGTACTCAACAACGTTGTTAGCGAGATCGCCGGGTGTAAAGCTGGTCGCACTCCCCCCATTGACGGAGATGCTGCCGTTATTCTCACTAGTGATCGTGTAAATTAATGTGCTATCAGAGCTGTCGCTATCGGTGGCACTTAACATGGCGCTAGTGATAGTAATGTCAGTGCTGCCTTCGTTGATGGTGGGGCCAGCGTTATTCACTACGGTGGGAATATCATCATCTACCGCAGTGATAGCGATGGAGAAACTCTGCGATGACGCTACGTAGTTGTTATTTGGATCCCTGACAGCGAAGTCAAACCCTCCTGTGAGGGTGTTGCTATCATCGTGTACGAAATAAACCTGGTTTGCATTGAGTTGCCCCTGGGTGAAGTTAGTAACGGACCAAAACCAGCAGGTGCATTCGACTGTGCCATTGACGATATTGCTAATTTCATAGGTAATATCGTTATCGTTAGCTTCGGAGTCGGTAGCAAGCAGGTGGCTTGAATCTATTGTAATGTTGCCACCCTCGAGCCCCGACGTGCCATTGTTAGTCAGCAAGGTGGGTATGTCATCATCGACGGGGGATATGGTTATCGCGAAACTCTCCGTATTTGACTGATAAAGCCCATCTTCTACATAGAAATCGAACCCCGCTGAGGTTGTGTTGCTATGGTCGTGCACAAATTTAACCCGTCCATTGTTAATGTCATCCTGGGTGAAATTAGTGGCAGGAGAATTGTTTAGCGTAATGTAGCCGTTAGCCGTTGTGCTGGTAACGGTGAAGGCTAGGGCGCTGATGGTGGAGTCTGCATCGGTTGCCGCTAACATGGAGTTAGTGATGGCCTGAGTAGAGCCTTCGCTAAATGTAGCGCCGTTATTATTCGCAATAGTAGGCGGGGTGCCGGCAATAAAATCTACGGTTTCGGTAGCCGCAATAGCAGTGCCCCCTAATGTTACACCTACGTTAGTAGACTCAATTACCGAATTGGTTATGGTTGCGGTGTAAGTGCCATTGCCATGGTCGGTGAAGTTACTCACTGACGCGCTGCCATCTACGGAAACAGCAACTGGGTCACCTCCGGTTGTTAGGTAGTTACCTTGGGCATCGATAGTTTGTACGGTAACAGTGGAGGCTGATGCACTATCAGCAGAAATGGATGCGGCGGATACGGTTACAATTGAGTTGCTTATTGCCGCAGGGCCAGCAACAAAAGTAATCCAACCTACCGAACTAAAACCTGTTGCTTGGGTACCGTTTAGGCTGCCATGTACGTAGACAGTTTCTGCGACCGTGCTAGTGATTGTTGCGGTGTAGCTGCCGTTATTATTGTCGGTAATGCTACTGATCGTTGCGTTGCC
Source organism: Moraxellaceae bacterium (assembly GCA_002402125.1). Lineage (GTDB taxonomy): Bacteria > Pseudomonadota > Gammaproteobacteria > Pseudomonadales > Ketobacteraceae > 42-54-T18. The sequence goes on along the minus strand of NVVG01000187.1, from coordinate 4,133 downwards.
ACCAGGGCTTGCGAAAATACTCGAACTATAGCTTGTCCATAGCACGATGGTATCACCGCCGCTGGTAATGTTGCCAAACAGGAATTTTTTCGCTTGTACGGTAATTGTGCTGGTTGTGACCCCGTCGGCAATAACAGTGCCTGTCGACATCGAAATGGTTGTTTTCGGTGCATAGGCGGAGGTTGCGTTTGCGTAGCCTCCGGCGAAAAAAGTCCATAAGAATAGGACGCACAATAATGCGCTGTTAGTACATCTATTACCTAACATTCAGTCACTCGTATAAGATATAAAGAATAGGTATAAAGTATATGTCGATAAGAACAGAACTAAGGTAACGGACGGCTACATTTTGTGGTTGTTTTGTATACAGTTGCATTTTTAAGCAGGTTTGATTATATAAGAAGAGTTTCTTATTTCGGTTTGTGTGAGTTTCGCACTTCGAGGTATTGCGATTGGTATTTTGGACGGGAGTATTGGGTGAACCTCCTTGTTATCCCGTCAGATTAATTTTGGGGTGCTGTTATCAGGGGCTGGTTGGTTGGCCTCAGTGGAATAGTTTTCCGGTGTCTTGTCTTTGAGAAGATAGACAAAACTAATGATTTCGGCGATGGTTCGATATAACAATTCAGGAATTTCATCACCTAATTCTAATTGTGATAGTATATTTACCAGTTCTTTATTTTCATAGATAGGGACTTCATGTGCTTGGGCTATACGCAATATTTCTTCTGCAATGTCGCTATCACCGGTTGCGCTAATGAAGGGTGCGTGACATCCGTCGTAGGTCAATGCGACAGCTTGGGTTGGTTTGTTGTTGTCTTGTTCAGGCTTTTTTTGCATAAAGTGATGCCTAATATTTCTCAAATAGTCGTGTTGATTTATGTTTCTATGTCAATCAGCGTTTGGCGCAATGTTGATTCTTGCTGGGGCGGCATACCTTCGGTACATTCGAGTTCTTTTACCGTGACACCGATTTCTTTTAGGTTGTTTTGTAATATATCGAAGTAGGATTTTGCCCGACTGACGGTGTCTTTTTCCTTTGCCCAAAATTGCACATAGACATTGGTGTTGATTAAACTTAAGTCACAAAACATCTCTCCGAGGCCCTCGATGTCAAACCCCATGGAGACATTCCATTTTTTGTCCTGCTCGGTGTCTTTTTCATCATCATTTTCATGATGTTCTTCTTCGATATGGAAATGAAAGAGTGTCAGTTGAGAAAAATGTAAGATAGGTAAATCAAAGCTAACGGGGGCTTGGGCAGCTTGTGAACCTTCATCAATGTGTGCTGCGACGGTAGACAGTTGATGTAGCTGTAATCGATTAATAGAAGCCTGTGTTTGTTTTAGCAAAATTTTTACCAAAGCATCTGCAATCTCGTCACCTTTTAGTGTTGCTGGCATGTTGGTTTGTGCTTGCGTGGCAATTTGTCCCGGTAGCGGAGGGATGCCACTAAGTGACGTTGGGTTAGATTGTGCTTGGTACGCCTTGATTGCGGCAGGTTCGTGGGATGAGTGTTTTGTTGATGAGGGTGTTGTCGAGCGTTTGGTTGTGTGTGTTGGCGATATTTTTTCGCCTTGAAGTTTTTCTTGAATTCTAACGGTGACTTCTGGATTGCGTTTCTTGGCAATTTTGGCTATGACTTCTAACAATTGCTTTTCGGTCAGGACCGGTGCATCCGTTGGTTTGGATAGTACTGTTGGATTAGGTAGTGCTGATGGTTTAGAGAGTTTTGATGGTTTAGATAGTTCTGATGGTTTAGATAGTTCTGACGGATTAGATAGTACAGTAGATTTGTCGGCAATGTTTTGTGACGCAGCCGTTTTTATGGCGGTTTTCCCATCCACTTTGGTATCTACCTTTGATTCCACTCTTGCTTCCGTTCGGGTTTCCAAACCTACCACCGCTTTGGCATCTCTTGAGGGTAGTGCCGCAACAAGGGTTTTTTCTAAGTTAAGCAGTTGGTGTTTAAAGTCCGTTGGCGAGATACCCGTTTTTACGCCGGGAACGTTAGGAGAGGTTTTGCCGCTTTCATTAGTTGCGGCGGGCGGGCTGGATGATAATGGGGTATTTGCCTTTTTCGGTTTGAGCTCAGACTCAAAAAATATCCCGCTGTGTTTAAATGCCTGTTTGACGGCGTCGGCGGAATTAAGTGATGTGGTATTTGGAAGGTTCTGGGCGATGCGAGTAATGGCTCTTTGTACATCGGGCGGCAATTGTTTGAACATCCTCTCCGCGTTTTCTGGTGTATTGATATTACCAGCGAGCGGGGTGGTCGTCTTTTCTGGTGCAAGCGTTAAAATATTGTTAAGCAACGGGCTATAGCTATTTTGAGTTGGAATTAGCAGTCTGACTAGATTGAGGATTGTTTGTTGAGTTCTTTGCAGTGTTGGTATAGCTTGCAAACTTTTAAGTTCAAGGTGTGGTGTGGCTGTGGTTTTTTGGGTGCTAGAGGTTTTTGATGTGCCGGGTGCAACGCTGCCCGGTGCACTTGAGTTCACCAACAGCTTATCACCGGTAGAAAGTGGTAAGTCGGTGGTGATCCTCACAATGGTCAGTAAACCCTGATTGATGCGTTGGATTACCTCTGGGGTAAGCTGTGTGGCAACAGGTGCGTTTGCTGGTGTAGAGGGGGCTGGTGTCGATGTCGCTGAAACCTGAGATGACGTTGCTGCAGGTGTGATCTGTTGAGCACCTTGGCGATTAAATACAATGGTAGCGTTGTAAATAGGTTTTTGTGGTTGACTGGTCGCTTTAGACTCTAGGGTTGGCTGAGAGGGTGGAGGAGTCGTTTGGGCGCTTGAACTGGTTTTTGAACGGGTGCTCTGTTGCACCTCAGGTGCAGGGTTAGCGGTCACTTTTTCACTTTTGGCAACGGTAGCTTCCACTTGTAATAGCCGTATAGACGCAAGTTCAGCCGCTTTGTCGACTGCTGCAACTTTTTGAGTGACCACGTTATCCCTACTAACACCTTTYTCAACCTGCAGTTTGCCGATATCTAGGTGGTTAGTCTGCTTTGGTCCGCCCGCAGGGATCTCAGAGACCATGGTACTCCTCATGTTCGTGACTAATGTGGCGATTAGAAACAGTGTAGCGTTAAAAAGTGCTCTGTTCTTATTATAGGTGACTAATATAGGCGAGAAAGTTTGTTTCGAGTCAGGCAAATGGTGATGTTAGTTGGCCCTGTGCACAACAACCTCTATAATATGGCCTTGATTGATAGCTGAGCGAGCATGATTTGTTAGATAGCAGTGTAGAAACACAGTCTAAAGCCCCCTTATTAGAGGCAATGTCGCTATTGTGCGAGCGGGATGACCGCGTCCTGTTTGATAAGTTATCGTTTTCCATAGCCCCTGGTGATATCGCCCAGGTGGAAGGCCCTAACGGCAGCGGTAAGACTACTTTGATCCGCATCTTGTGTGGTTTATCCACTGACTTTGAAGGRGAATTGTTTTGGCGCGGACAGCCAATGGCAAGTAGCCGAGAACGTTTTTGCCAAGAACACCTCTATTTTGGTCACCTAACAGGCATCAAAGCGCCRCTRACAGCGGTAGAGAACTTGCGTTGGATGGCATTGTGTCGAGGTTCTTCCTTGCAAGGAYCAATGTTGGATGATGCGATTGACCAGGCATTATTTAAAGTAGGGCTTAATGGCTTTGAAGATGCTCCTGTTTATACCTTGTCGGCGGGTCAAAAAAGACGTGTAGCGTTAGCCCGTTTGTTTTTGGAGGCTGTGCCTCTTTGGGTGTTGGATGAACCCTTTACCGCCATTGATAAGAAGGGGGTCGCCGAGCTTGAAAAGATCATTGAGCAGCACGCAAAACAAGGCGGGGCGGTAATACTCACAACACATCACGAGTTATCAATCGACCCTATCCACCATAAGAATATCCGCTTAGTTAGTATCGGTGAGGGCGAATAATGGATGCAGAACTAAACAATCCACCTTTAAACTACCCACCACTAAGGCAGGGCTTGTGGGGCATCTTTAAGCGGGATATTGTGATTGCGTTCCGACATCGCAGTGACATGGTAAATCCGTTGTTTTTCTTTATCATGGTGATTACCCTATTTCCTTTAGGGGTGGGGCCAGAGCCAAGCATCTTGATACGTATTGGGCCGGGGGTGCTGTG
>NVVG01000186.1 GCA_002402125.1 Moraxellaceae bacterium | reverse complement strand
GCAGGGTTCAGCAAGGCAGCAGCCAGGCTCTGGCGCCCAAGGAGTGGATGACTTGGCAGTTACCGGTGATATTATTGAAGGCGAAGTGATTCATAAAGAGGAGGAATAGTTCTGGTGGGTGACCCTCATACTAAATACTCAACCTATAAATTCATCGTTAAATTCGTTATTTCACGGTTTTTTCAGAAATACCGCTAAAAAACTCAGCAGATAGGCTTGAAAATAGACCCCCACCCCCCATTACTGTTAGCAGCTTGACCTTCCTAAGTAAAAATCCCCGATTCAGCGAGTAATTTGATTGAGGAGGAAGGCAGATTATGATTGGCACTCTGTGTTGTAGAGTGCTAGTTGTCGTAATAACTAGCAGGGTGAAGCCTGTTTAACATGACATTCAGTGGGAGATGAGAAAACAATGAATATTCGTCCATTACACGACCGTGTGGTAGTTCGTCGTCAAGAAGAAGAAACTAAGTCAGCGGGTGGTATCGTATTACCCGGTTCTGCTACTGAAAAGCCTTCTCAAGGTGAAGTTCTTGCAGTAGGCGCTGGTAAAGTAACCGAAAGCGGTGAAGTGCGTCCTCTAGATGTAAAAGCGGGTGATAAAGTGCTTTTCGGCCAATACTCTGGCAGCACTGTGAAGATCGACGGTGAAGAGCTGTTGATCATGAGCGAAAGCGAAATTTTTGGTATTTTGGAAGGCTAATCTGAAGGGTTAATATAAACCCTTAGAATCCCCTCCGAACACAATAGATTCAGAATTTACAGAAAGGAAAAGAGACATGTCTGCAAAAGAGGTTAAGTTTGGTGATGACGCGCGCGTCAAAATGGTTGCCGGTGTAAATATATTAGCTGACGCGGTTAAAGTGACCTTAGGTCCTAAAGGTCGTAACGTAGTTTTAGATAAGGCGTTTGGCGCCCCAACCATTACTAAAGATGGTGTATCGGTAGCAAAAGAAATTGAACTTGCCGATAAGTTCGAAAATATGGGCGCACAAATGCTTAAGGAAGTTGCATCTCAAGCCAATGATGCGGCGGGTGACGGCACAACGACGGCAACGGTTCTGGCGCAATATATATTGAATGAAGGCCTTCGTTCAGTTGCCGCAGGCATGAACCCAATGGACCTTAAGCGTGGTATCGATAAGGCAGCAATTGCTGTAGTTAAAAACTTGAAAAGCCTTTCGGCTCCTTGTACTGATTCAAAGTCTATCGCTCAGGTAGGTACTGTCTCTGCTAATAACGACACTCAGGTCGGCGAGATCATTGCAGAAGCGATGGGCAAGGTTGGTAAAGAAGGTGTTATCACCGTTGAAGAAGGTAGTGGCCTTGAAAACGAACTAGACATCGTTGAAGGTATGCAATTTGATCGTGGTTACCTATCACCTTACTTCGTGAATAATCAAGACAGCATGACAGCAGACCAGGAGTCTCCTCTTATTCTGTTGGTTGATAAGAAAATCTCTAACATCCGTGAATTGCTACCGGTTCTAGAGTCTGTTGCAAAAGCAAGCAAGCCTCTATTGATTATTGCGGAAGATATCGAAGGTGAAGCCCTCGCAACATTGGTTGTGAATAATATGCGTGGCATCGTTAAGGTTGCTGCGGTTAAAGCGCCTGGCTTTGGTGATCGACGTAAAGCCATGTTGCAAGATATAGCTGTCTTGACTGGCGCTACAGTAATCTCTGAAGAAGTGGGTCTTTCACTAGAAACGGCTACGTTGGACGATCTTGGTACTGCTAAGCGTGTCAACATTAGCAAAGAAAACACTGTCATTATCGATGGTGCTGGTGAAGTTTCTGAAATCGAAGCCCGTGTTAATCAGGTTCGTGCTCAGATAGAAGAGTCTAGTTCTGACTATGATAAAGAAAAACTTCAGGAGCGTGTTGCTAAACTTGCTGGTGGTGTTGCCGTCATTAAGGTTGGTGCTGGTTCAGAAGTAGAAATGAAAGAGAAAAAGGCTCGTGTAGAAGATGCTCTGCATGCGACCCGCGCGGCAGTTGAAGAAGGTGTTGTTGCTGGTGGTGGCGTCGCACTAATACGTGCTTTGGCCCAAGTTGAATCACTTAAGGGTGAGAACGAAGATCAAGATGCAGGTATTGCTCTTGCCTTACGTGCGATGGAAGGTCCTATTCGTCAAATCGCATCAAATGCGGGTGCAGAAGCATCGGTTGTTGTTGATAAAGTGAAGGCTGGCGAAGGAAACTTCGGTTTCAATGCGGCCACTGGCGAATACGGCGATATGCTTGAGTGGGGTATTCTTGACCCAACCAAAGTAACGCGAGCGGCACTGCAAGCGGCGGCTTCTATTGCTGGTCTGATGATCACAACCGAAGCAATGGTTGCGGATGCACCTGCTGATGACGCTGCTGGCGGTATGCCAGATATGGGCGGCATGGGCGGTATGGGTGGAATGGGCGGCATGGGCGGCATGATGTAATCCATTTTATCTGATAGTAAAGAAAGCCTCGCACTTGTGTCTCACATTATGCGGGGCTTTTTTGTGTCYAGYGTKTAACCAWRTTYGCAGGCTATCTCAATTGGTTAATATCAACTAAGCTTCTGGCAACATAGTTAGATATAGTGGTCTAATGATCAAGACATACGTGACAGCAATACAGGGTAGAGGGCAGGGGCAATGAGTGGCTTTTCTGTAGAGCCAATTTTTTCTAATACCCAGAGTAAAGTTTCTGGTATTTGGGAGTTCACACTTTTTTGGAATGCTGTGTGTTGGCCGGTACTGTTTGCGACCCAGAATCAACTTGTCGCTCAGTATCAGCGTAATGATTGGGTGCTACTGCCGATATTACTGTTCCCCGTCATTGGCATAATAACCTTGGTGCTGGCGATCAAAGCGGGCCTGGCTTGGCGGCGGTTTGGTGCGACGCCATTATTCCTCAACCCCTTTCCTGGAGCCATCGGGGGGCACGTGGCGGGCAAGATATGTTTGCCCAATTCGGTACCAAAAGATATACGTTATGACGTGTCGTTGGTTTGTGTATATACCTATGAAACGCGTAATGCCCAAAATGAGAACAGCAGCGCAGAGCGGATGATTTGGCAACATTCCCTGACCGGTCAATTGCGCCGTGGAATGGACGGTATGGACTTGCTATTCTGCTTCGATGTACCAGAAGGGCTGCCTCGATCTGAAGACCTGTCGGGTAACTATCATCACTGGCGCTTGCATATTCATGCAGAAATGGACGCTGAGGATCTGGATCGTTCATTTCATATACCTGTACATCCTACCAATCAACAAACAACGTTAAAGGTAACAGAAGATATTCGAGGTAATGCTCGTCATCATCTGGAGTTGATAGCTGAATTGATGCGGGTGGAGGTTTCCCCAGGGTTGTTACACCTTTATTTCCCTAAGGGCAGGGGTAAGTTGATGGGGGCAATTGTCGGTGGCACGGGTTCGGTATTGATGGCGCTGGGCTTTGCTCTACTACGGCAAGGTGGGTTAGAAAGAGGATCATTTGTTTTTACATTGACAGGATTGGCATTGGTGTTCATCGGGTTGTCGGCGCTTTTGTGTGGTATTTACACGGTTTTTAATAGTTTAAATGTCAAACTGACTAAGAATGCCATCGGCGTCAGGCGCTCAATTTTTGGTGTGAGCATGTATAATAGGCAACTTAAAATGACCCAGGTGAAACGGCTGGTAGTTGAAGAGGGCATGTTTCGTCAGGTTATTGGTAAACAGACTGTTATGTATAAGATTGTTGCTATTGGCCGCGGCGGTGAAAAGATGGTGCTGGCCGAGGGCTTGATTGGAAGAGAGTTAGCCGAAGAAACCCTGCGTTTTATACGAGCAAATGGTAACTTGGCGGTCTAGAGCTGCCACTGAGCCTAATTCCTTGGCAAAGGCAGTGTAGATAGATATAGTTGGGCGTTTAAATTACCAACATTATATTGCGTATTTAGTGCGTGTGCTTTTTGGTGGTTTCAGGCACCATTGCTATATAGATGGCCACTTCTATCAAATGTTACTGATATCAAAAGTTACCGATATCAACGTGCATAAATAAGCGTGTATAAATAAAGGTTCAGAGAAAAGATGAGTGCAAAAGATAAATTAGTCATTTTTGATACGACGTTGCGTGACGGAGAGCAAAGCCCCGGCGCGACCATGAATCAAGAAGAGAAATTGCGTATCGCAAAAGCCCTAGAGAAGATGCGGGTGGATGTCATTGAAGCGGGTTTTGCCGTTGCCAGCCAAGGCGACTTTGAATCTGTGCAGGCAATTGCTAATACTATCAAGGATAGCACTATATGTAGTCTGTCTCGTGCGATAGATGCTGATATTGATCGCTCGGCGGAAGCCCTAAAAAATGCTAACTCTGGCCGTATTCATACCTTTATCGCAACCTCTCCCATTCATATGAAACATAAGCTTCGTATGAGCCCAGAGCAAGTGCTTGAGCAAGCGGTGAATGCGGTAAAGCGGGCGCGTAATCTTGTTGCTGATGTAGAATTTTCCTGTGAAGACGCCGGGCGCTCAGAATTGGATTTTATGTGCCGTATTATTGAAGCGGTGATTGATGCCGGAGCCACTACAATCAACGTGCCGGACACCGTAGGATATGCCATGCCATCGCAGTATGGTAATACGATGAAACAGCTGATTGAGCGTGTACCCAATGCCGATAAAGCGATTTTCTCAGTTCATTGCCATAATGATCTAGGTCTAGCGGTTGCGAACTCCCTGGATGCGGTGATGAATGGAGCCCGCCAGGTGGAATGTACCATCAACGGTTTGGGCGAGCGAGCGGGCAATGCCTCGTTAGAAGAGCTCGTCATGGCGATTAAAACCCGGCCTGATTTTTTTAATGTAGAAACAAGTATTCGGACCGAAGAAATTTTATCGACATCACGTTTGGTGTCGAGTATTACCGGTTTTCCTGTGCAGCCCAACAAGGCGATCGTGGGAGCGAATGCCTTTGCTCATGAATCGGGTATTCATCAAGACGGTGTGATTAAGCATCGCGAAACCTATGAGATCATGAGAGCAGAAGATGTTGGTTGGAACGCAAACCGCATGGTGTTGGGCAAACATTCCGGCCGCTCAGCGTTTAAAACACGTTTAGAGGAACTTGGTATCCTGTTTGAAACCGATCATGCGATGAATGAAGCCTTTTCGCGTTTTAAACGATTAGCAGATAAAAAGCATGAGATTTTTGATGAAGACTTGCAGGCACTAGTGAGTGATACACAAAAGTTTGTGGCGAGTGAGCGCTATAGTTTTGTATCGTTATCGGTTTCTTCAAAAACCGGCGATGTGCCAAATAGTCACATTGTTATCAATGTGGACGGCGAAGCCAAAGCGGCTAGCTCTGAAGGTGCGGGTCCGGTTGATGCAACGTTCAAAGCAATAGAAGTAATCGCGCAGAGTAACACCGACTTGGCCCTGTTCTCGGTAAATGCGATAACCGGCGGCACCGATTCACAGGGTGAGGTGACCGTGCGTTTGGAGTCCGCTGGGCGAATTGTAAATGGCCGCGGTGCTGATATCGATATCGTTGTTGCCTCCGCCAAAGCCTACTTGGATGCGCTGAATCATTTGACGAGTGATGCCAAAGTTAAAGGCCATCCGCAAAAAAATGGGGTCTAGGTGAATTAATGTTAGAAGCCCGTCGACGCGCATATTTAAAATCCATGGGGGTGGTGCAGTACACCCCGGTGAATGCAATTGATGGTGCCAAGGTGTCACCCATCCTGCAGTTGGATGACGTGTATCCAGCTTACGTCGATGAAGAGCCTTCTAATGTTGGGGATGCTGTTTTAGATACGGTTACAGATGTCGCCGTAGATACCGCTGTAGATACCGCCGTAGATAGTGTGGCGGTTGGTTATGCGCCTGATACCCCTATACAGAATACTAACCTTGAAATCGCCAATGCACAGCCACCCGTTCAGCAACAGAGCCAACAGCAGACAAAACAGCAACCCCCGTCTCCGATTGCGTTAAGCGAAAACCCTCCTGTAACCCCCGACATTAAAATAACCCCCTTAGATGATTCAGCCGTTGTTTCGGAGTCAACTGCAGCTTCTGTTGAACAACCGCTTCGTTTTGCGTTAACCATGGTAGAGTTTCCTGGAAAGTTGCTGGTGCTTGCCGATCTCGGCAGTGCCGATGCGATGGGTTGCTCTGCGTTAGAATACCAACTTTTACAAGCTATCTTAAAAAGCCTAACGCTTAGTGGCGAGCCTAGTCCGCATTTGTTCCGTTGGCCGATGGTGAACAATACCCGTATTGTGCAGGGCAAGGCTGAGGCGGCAGAGGGATTGCAAGGTTTTCTAGGAGCAAAGTTGGAGAAGCAGCCGGTACCAAATTTATTGCTGGTGGGTGAAAATGCCAGTAGTTTTATGCCTGCACAAACAGGCCAAACTACCATTGAGTTTGTTGGGCAGTCTGTGCAGTGTTTTCGTACACCGTCACTGCTATTAATGCTTCAGGATTGGCAGCATAAACCGTTAGCATGGAAAGTCCTTTCCGGCCTAAAGAGCACCCTTGGTTAGGTCTAGCTGGCCAGAATGAATTGGCCAAGTTTAAAAGTAGTCGTTCTTGCCCTATGAGCCTATCGATAGCAAACAACTTAATCATACCTTTGACCCAGCATGACCTACCTGCAATTATGCAGATTGAACGACGAGCCTATGATTTTCCCTGGACCGAAAAAGTGTTTGAGGATTGCCTTGGTGGCGATTACCTGTGTCGAGGTTTGTATGAGAAAGGAGAATTACGGGCGTATGCTGTTTTGTCGATAGCGGTGGGGGAGTGCCATATCTTGAATGTTTGTGTCGCACCTGAATTTCAAGGCCGGGGAGTGGCTAGTGGTTTTCTGTTGTCTTTGTTGGATATAGCACGGGAACGGCAAGCAGAGATCGTGTTCTTGGAAGTTAGAGCGAGCAATATTGCAGCGTTGGCGCTATATAGCAAAATGGGATTTTCTGAGATCGGCCGTCGGAATGGCTATTATCGCAATGGTGAAAGTCGTGAAGATGCTTTGGTGTTGTCTTTGCCGCTGCTGAGTTGAGGAGTTAAGGCGGGCTAAAACTAAATTGCAGCCGGTATCGAATAAGGTATCAGGCGGGAGATAAATAAGCGACTCAGCTATAGCCGAGTCGCTTATGGGTGAGAGCAGAAGCTTACGCTTTACGTCTCATAGCCCCTAGACCAGCTAAACCTAAACCAAGAAGAGCCAAGGATCCTGGCGCAGGCACGTCGGTTGCGGTGCCGTGCAGTGTTAAGGTCTCTGTAGCAGAGGTGCCATCGGTACCATAGGCAGTGGCAATAAAGTCGTTAGCGCCAAGTGCTACTAATACATCTAGATCAAAGTTGCCGAATGCATCGGTAGCAACGTCATGTAGCACAGTGCCATCAGCTAGCTCGACGTCAACATAATCCAAATTAACCAGAGAACCTGTGGTTCCAGAAAATATATCGATTAGGCCCTGTAGGTYATTGGTGGCRTCAATGAAAGTRCCATTACCGTTGGCGGCAATGCYWGACATAGTYGYTAGGTTTGCTCCAGGAAGCGCAACAGAGTGGACGGCTTCAATACCAGCGGCWACTGCGTTTGYTGCATTRKTTGATGGRKTGCCTGWGGAAAATCCATCTGAGAACACAACCATATGCTGTGGRCGACCARCTGTGTGATYAGCRCCAKTTAGTACAGWTGTMGCTTCATTGATACCAAGTCCAATRTTTGTACCGCCGCCTGCATTAACGCTATTTATTGCTRCGATAAGGTCTGCKSYGTTRCTGCTTAAGYYTAACAATGTTCGAACYGTATTTGTGCTGCTATCAAACTCAACAATTCCCACKGAWGTRGTRGCTGTAGATAGATTGTTAATAAGAGCGATRGCTGCATCTCTTTGCCATTGTTGGCGWGTTTTACAAACGCCGCCTTCGCAACTGGTAGTTCCCATGCTGCCAGAAGAATCTAATACTAATACTAAGTCTAATCCGCCGCCAATTTGGCCGTCAGCGCCTGCTTGGCCTTGAATGTTTACAGTGGTTCCTGCAGCGTAGCTGCTGTTATTGGCTGGGTCTGTCCATTGAACAGATGTACCTGCCTGTGCAGCCATTGAAAATAGGCCGACTAGGCCAAATGTTAGTGCAGTAATGCTTGATTTTAAATGATTCATATCATCCTCTGTGTTTGATTGCCCTATTTAAAATAGGGCTCCATATATTTCGATGTTTGGCGTATATAACAATAATTCATATGCGCTGCTCTTCTTAAGCAAATACAATGCCAATACTGGCATTCCCTTTTAAATCAATGGGTTACTATTTTTTTGTGAAGTATGGATATTGTAATGTGTTAATAAAGTCGACATGAGCATATATAACACTGGGTGAAAGGTGTGCAGGCGAAAATAACCTGCTGATGTCAGTGGAAGGGGGCTCTCCGGTGAATTAAAACTGAGAGAGCCCTGTGACGGTTAGTTATTGCTGCTGAAGTGTATTCATTAGGCTAGTAATTTGAGCTAGATCAGAAGGGCTTGGGTTTGTTGCCAAGGCTTTTTTAGCATAGGCAATGGCTTTTTGTGTGTGACCAAGCTTTTGTTGTGTTTGCGCCAAATGAAATAGGATGGATGTGTTTATTTGATCGCTGGCTTGGTTGGCCTTGGTGAGTATTTCTGCTGCTCGGTCGTAGTCGCCTTTTACATGATGAAGCCAACCTAGAGTGTCGAGAACATTGCCATTGTTWGGCAATAATCGGTTTGCTTTATCTGCTAGTTCGATACCTTCACTAAGCTTTATTTCGTTCGAGGCGTAAAACCATGCGAGTTGATTGTAACCAATGTAGTTATCGGGAGCATGTTTTATGACCTGTTGTAGCAGTTCGTCTGCCGTCTTTAGCTCGCCGAGTTGTTCGGCGAGMACTCCGGATTTTAAGTATAGGGCGGGAGATGGTTTGGTGGTTARTGCGATTTTATAGAATTTYAATGCTTCAACAGGTTKRTTTGWRCGTAAAAGGGATTCGGCCATYARCTGGTTCGCGGCGAAAAACGCTGGAGCGGTGTTGAGGGAGTATTTGAGATTCTCGATTGTAAGTGCGGTCTTTTTCATTGAAAAAGCATGGCTTGCTTGTAGGTAACTGGTGAGGAATCCATTGTGTGTAGTATTTTTTGCGAATTCTTTTTGCGCTAAGGGTGCAGCACCCAACAAATGAAAGAAGATACCTTTGATAAAGGATTGGTCCGTCGGGGAGGTTAACTGTTTGGTGATTGCGCTATCGGATATTTTTTCATAGGTGACTCCCTGAATGAGATTTTCAGATTTTTTAAACGCAGCAATGGCAGTTTTTGGAGATTGATTGATATTCGAATAAGCCTCTAATAGCCAGCCTAGAGGCGATAAGGCGCTGTGTTGCTGTAGTAGTGATAGCTGTTTGG
>NVVG01000185.1 GCA_002402125.1 Moraxellaceae bacterium | reverse complement strand
AACGCCAAACGTTCTGGAGATAAACACAACACAGGACTAGAAGGCGAGCCGGCAATGAAGCAACAAAAGAATGTACAGCAACACATGCTCTACGGCAGGGACACCTCTAAACGCATTATTTCATACGACAAATATATGAAACACGATGGCGCCTTTGACATGGAAATCCAATCTACCACCTTCGGTGTACATGCACTGAATCAACCATGGAAATTTTATACGTTGAAATATAAGTACCTCGGTGGTAGCCAGTATACTCATTATGGTTTGGAGCAACAGGTTTCTGGAATTATTTAGAGGTAAGCCCCTCTCTATTAAATGCCACATACTGTGCTTTCATTCTCACGGAGACAGAGGACACCCTTTAATTGACTACTACAAAGATGGTTATTTCATTTTGTAGAATGGGTATCCTGATGTGGTGTGTGACGAAGAGATTACTCCACTACTAAAAACACAGTTATGCCTCGTCGCAGATGAGTATTCTATCGTGGATTCAACGCCGACCCCACAGCCACTACTTATAAATGAGTGACACTAATTGGGTACGAGCATTAACCTCAAATTTGGTATAGATCTTTTTGAGATGATCTCTGACGGTATGATGGCTCAAATCCAGTCGCTTGGCGATTAACTTGTCACTGAATCCCTCGCATATGAGGTGAGCAACTTCGGCCTCACGGATTGTTAAACCTGCTTCCTGCATCAAATATTTCGCTCGTTCTTCGAGTTTATCCGCCACCTCTGGGGTAAGCTCCGCCCCCCTTTGAGGTTCCAGTCGGTCAAGAACCCCCAAATTTTCTCTGGCCCGTCTGGAGAGTGTTCTCATAATAGCCAACAAGACGTCTGGACTCGCATTCAATTGAGAGTGAAACTGTTCGTGTGTTATTTCCAATAACGACGCGTGTCGGCTTGCCTTAACCGTTGCGGAACGCGGCATGGATTCGATCAGCGCCATCTCACCCAAATAGTCACCTTGTTGTCTGCGCGCAATCTCTACACCTTTTCTGGAGACAATCAACTCGCCCGAGAGTATGACATACATGGAACTGCCCGCTTCCCCGTCTTGAAATAGGGTGTCTCCCTCTGCCAGGTTTATCAACGGACATAGCGTCGCCAAGACCTCTAGTGTGCCTGTAGAAATACGGCTTAAAAAATCTATATTTCTCAGTTGATCTACAATCGTCTCAGCCATCAACATCTCTACCCTTAGAGACTAACTATTTGGACCGAGAATTATAGCATTCTTAGCACCACGTTTTATAGGCTTGCAGCGACTATTGGTGATAGGCACGGGGGCGATTTGCCTGAAGGGCAAAAGAACCCGCAAGGTGGTCATTTTTATGCTCGTTCAAGCGCGTTCTATTCTCAGCTACTTGTGCTTTTCTCGCAGACCCTTTTTGGTTGCTTCTTCGAATCTGTCTAGCGGAACGTTTTTTAACGTTCTCTAGATTCAGCGTATGAGAGCGTTTTTTAGGTCGCTTTTGCAGTTGTCGAGCTGTGGGCGTATAAATAGCGGCCAATTTCAAATCATCTATGGAGCTTTCGCTGTACACATTTGTCGCTTTTATCGCTCGGTATCCGCGCTTGCTTAGACGCTTAGTCTTTACCGCATTTTGTGATTCCAGTTTGCCTAAGTCACTGTTGCTAACGGAATGTTGACCATTTGAGACCGCATAGCCTTTGAAGGGCATCAGCAGCAGCAATAAAACTGACGTCATTATTATTGCGAAACCTGTAAATTTAAGGGATTTCATTTCAAACATGATATTTCTCCAGGGTTTTCTTATGTTGTATGTTGAATTGAAAGTCTAGAGGAACCGCATCAATCAACAATCCCTTTGATGCGGGGGGGGCATCCCCTAATCGAGGGGGGGGTAGGCGCAATGGAGAATAGACTGGGAGCTGCAATAGTATGTGAGATAGGAATTTTCGCTAATGTAACAGCCCCGAAGGAGAAGTCGTGTCTGAATGAAGCGAATTAAGAAGCTTTAAGCACTAATGATGACGACGCGATTGCCCGCCTACTGCGACTGAACCGGACTATTTCTTATTCATCACCGTCACGCCGGTCCAGCCTTCCGGTGCACCAGTGTCCGCCAGTCGAGTGGCATTCACCAGGTGATGCCAGGCCGGCTTATCCCGGGGGTTACGCTGTAACACGCCGAACAGCTTTAGCTGGGCAGCATCGAACTGACGATCGTAATACAGATCAAGGGCCTGTTCATAGTCGATTTGAGTTTCCTGTTTGAGCGCCCTCATTTCAGGAGGGTCGGCATCATAGACTTCGTATAAGTCCAGAGTGCCCTTTCTACCCGCTACCTGCACTCTATCGAGAAAGCGAATATCAAAAGTGGTCGGTTCGTTCAACCGTTGACGAGTGGCATCACTGATAATGAAGTGAGTGCCGTAAAATTTTGTTAGACCCTCAATTCGCGCGGTCAGATTCACTTCGTCAGAGAAGGCATCTCCTTGCATACGGTCATGTTCGCCGACCATACCCACCATCATGTATCCGGTATTCACACCAATACCAACAGCAATGGGAAGGCGCCCCTTCTGAACACGGTACTCGTTGTAGCGCTGCACTTTTCTAAGCTGCGCAATACCGGCCCGCACACCGTCATCCGCACGCTGGGGAAAAATACCATGTATACCATCACCTAAATACTTAATAATGAACCCTTTATGCTCACGCACAATCGGGCTGACGCGACCGAAATAGGCATTGATAAACGCAAAATTCTCTTGCGGCGACATGTTTTCCGATAAGCTGGTAAAGCCACGCAAATCTGAAAACATCACCGTCATTTCCCCAGTCACATGGTCGCCCAGCGTAATATCGCTTATGCTGTTTTTATTCAAAAATTCTAAATACTCTTTTGGTACAAAACGATTGGCAGCACGATTCATCGCTTTCAAATGGGTGATATCATGAATACCGCAAAGCACCGATGGCTCATCGTTAAACTCCAGCTGTCGCAAAGAAATCTCAACCCATACATCAGCCCCATCATGTCGTCGTAGACATACTTCACTGCGGTCCACACCCCCTTGCGTCGCCAAAATCAGTAACAGCCGATCATGCACACTAGCGTCGCAATACAGCTCTATCGACTTGCGACCTAGCAAGACTGAGACAGACACATCAAAGAGAACACCCATCATGGCATTGGCATAGACAATCTCATTATCAGCCAGGCGTAAAATAATAACCGGTGTAGGCGTTGCCTCAACAATTAAGCGCAACTGCTGCTCACTCTTGCGCAAGGTTGACTCTACTCGATCGTACAGTTCATCTTCTACCGTATCCCCGTGCTCGGTCGCCAACTCCAGCATCGTGTTCAAATCATCGCGCTCAGCTTCCAAATCCCCCGTAAGGTGATCGCCGTGTTCAACACTGGTATCAAGCATGACCTGTAAATCCTGATTACTTTGTTCTAATTCCGCTAATTTTTGCTTAAGCGTTTGAACTTCGGTAATAAGCTCGGCAGGAGATAAATTCAAAAGGCCATCAGTGTCGATAGAAATCATCAACCAATTTCCATTTCCAATGCAGGTAACAAGCGTTGGAAATTTTTCAAAGACTTACCCTGCCACGGATAGTTTTTGCTACCGAGAATCAACACTTGACTGGCACCATGCTTGCGTACCTGAAGAATAAACTTGGACAACATAGTAATGCCGGAACTATTGAGAAATTGCAGCTCTCTTACATCCAGTGTTAGCCTTTCGGGTTTTGCATCTACAGCCCCCAATAAAATTGACAAGATCGGTTGATACTCCTGTGTACCGCGAAGTCGGAACGAACCCTCGCAAATTATGGTACTAATTTCCTCATCAAACCTTACTTGGTAGTCGTCGTGTGTTATTTCCACGTTAGCATTCCTCTATATTATTTCGAGAATCAGAACTATCTAACTAAGCGAATCTCTCGACTTCGCCATACCGCCGTACCGTTTACACGTTTAAACGCACCATAGTAGTAACAACACTATTATCGGTACTCTCACCGAATCGCCAGGCAATAGCTGTGCCGTAATCGTTTAACATCGTCAGGTAACCCATGCCGGAATCACCATCACTTTCGGCATTGGTCTCGAGTTGCTCCATATACAGATCACCGGGATCTTCAGTTAGCAATCTCTTGATATGCTGCTGAAACGGCTCAACATCACTAGTATTTATACTATTCGTCGTATAGAGACTGATAACATCAGCCTCTAGAAACATCTCAATGCTAACGGTGGTGTTAGCATTCTCAACACAGTACTTCATCGCATTTTCAAGCAACTCATTTGCAATAAAACTGACCGCATCCTTAATTTCGTTTTGTCGACCGCTGGCAATCGGATCTTCGCCAGGGAAGAACGAACTGATATAACCGGCAAGAAAATCGGCCGACAAACCATTGTTACGCCATCGTTGCTGTAGAGGCAATGCATCAGGATAAAAGCTTATTTTCAGATGCTCTCCAGAGTCCGGCTCAATGTAACTCCCAAAAATTTGTTTCATAGTGATTTCAACTCCTAGCGCTGCTTGGCCACAATTAGCGTAATATCGTCATAGACAGTTTGCTGTCCAATGAAAAGACTCACATCCCGAATCAACGCTTGCTTTATTTCTTCAGCGGACTTGGCCCAATGAAGTCGAGCAATATGACACAGGCGTTCTAGTCCATATTGCTCCTTATCCATATTTTCCGCTTCAGTGATACCATCAGAGTAAAGCACCACTCCATCCCCTGCGCTCAACTGCACAGTGGTTTCGCCAATAAAACTCGAAATGTCTTCCTCTAACGCAAGAGGAAAGCCCAGATCAATGGTATCGATTGACTCGAACTCACCGCCTTGGCGAAACACTAGCACGGTTTCATGCTGACCACTTAATTTGATTTCGCCATTGGCATAATCAAGCAGTAACAAGGTAAGATTTTTGTCTGAACCCAACCGCTGCATATTGCCGTAGAGAGTTCGATTAAGCGTGTCCAGAAAACCCACGGGGTTTTTTTCTCCATGCAGTAGTAAGGCACGAATAACACACTGGGTCATCACTGCCACTACACCGCTTTCAAGCCCATGGCCAGTCACATCGCCTATACCGATTTTTACCTGACCATTGTGTTGAAGCACATCGTAGTAATCGCCACCGACTTCGTCGGCTGGTTGCATATAGCAGGCAATATCGAGGTCTTGAATCTGTTCCAACTCCTCACTGGTCGGTAACAACATTTGCTGAATCTCACGACTAACATCAAGTTCTGCACTCATGCGCATATTGTCAGTTTGTAGTTTCGTCATCATGTCACAGACGCGCAGCATCATGTCATTAAAAGCATTAACGAAACTTCCCATCTCATCGTTGGCCACATACTCAATAGGCTGGCCAAATTCACCGTCGGCAACGGATTCTGCACTAGCGAGGGCAAGGTCTAATGGCTTGATAACCCGATTTCTCAGCGCCAAAAAGGTCAATCCGGTTACAAATGCCGCGACCAGACTAAGTGCCAATGCAGCTAATGCGAATACGCCGCGCTGGCTCACATAGATAGTGACTTCTTTTTGGGTTCGCTCCTCAACCATGACAAGAAATGCGTTAATGGGCATCATGATTGTTCGCTTATGTTGCATGTATTCTTTACCAAACATCAATCCCCTGGCCAAATCGAGATCAGGTGCACCACGCGTTGAAAAATTACCGGTTCCATCGTCAAAGCGCCCATCCACCGCATTCATCGCAATCGCTTCAATGTTCACTAGGGCGTCTGAAAGACTTTGTGCTTTTTGCAGGCTCGCAAACTCAGCTGTGGTAAAGCCCTCATTTCTCATGCGATCAGACAACGCCTGACTTGCCCCAAACCCACGAGGGCGAGAGCCATCACGGTCAAGTAAATCCCAATAAACAAGGTCATATCGATCCGGTCGAGGCGCCTCACCATTACGGATCGCTAGAATTTCTTGGAAGTATTCACGATATCGCACATCACCTGTAGACGCATAAAGCCGAGCCATTTTGGTAAGATCATCCGAACTCTGACGCAACTCATCTGCCAGTGCATTGGAGCGACTCTGGCGCAACTCGGCCTTTACGATTTCCGCCTCGTTATCAAATAAGGCGACAATGGTGCTTAATAAGCCAGCCCAGGTAATAAATAAACAAAAATACAAACAGGAAAAATATTTTTGAATCGACAAAGCAAGCTCCTAGCTAGAAGGGATGTTTCAAAATTCGCACGACGATGAAGTCTAGCAATTCGGCACGCTCTTACATGGGTAATCAAAACCCTTCGAGGAATAGCTGGCCAACAACGTGTGCATACTGCGTGACATTCTCAGGCAACTGAATCAAGACATGCTTTATGAGTTTACGTGTAAGCCAATATTTCTGGCAGGATAAAGAACGAACATGATACCGCATTAATCTTGCGCAATTATGCGATTTCCAGACTACCAGTAAAGAACAGGTTACTGATAGATTCACGAGCGCACGTACCTGAACTCCCCAACAGAGCTTAAAAAATCGCCGACTTGTTAAGAATAAGAACACGGATATTAGATACAATCGATATAATCATGTCAACACAAATACAATACGGTGCTCTGATCTTTGATAAGTAATTTATTGTCGCCGCACCAAATAGGGGCGCAGCAGGGTTTGGCAAGCGAGAGCGCACCCTATTGAAGCAAGCGCTGATTGCGTTGAGGCGTACCGTAACAACTAACAAACCTAAGCTGGTTCATGAAATGTCTTAACGAGCCCATAGTCCGTCAGTGTTCTTACCCCAGAAAAACGGCCGCCCAAGTTAAGAGGCTGGATTTGCCGTCCTTTTTATGGGGACGACAGTACCTAAATTTTCTTGCCGCTGAAAAATAACTTTCAGTTTTCGTGCCCAAAAAAATTGATCACATCGATTACCGCAGAAACTCGGATTTTTTAACGCTTGACGAAAAGGTGACTCGGTTTTTGCGACACTCTTATTACCGTCGCTTGTTAGCAGCGTTAAATGTCATTTGTATTTAACGCTGCTTATTGCTATTAGCTTTTTTAAAGGGGTATGCTTAAGACGAACTATATAGGGTATGACGTAAAAGCATATATATACCAGATAGTTTCATCATCTTGTGGGGATCTAGCCCCGCTTCTGTAGGGATATCCATAGATCCATGATAACCTCTTGCAACTTTGTTAGGAGCGGGAATTCATGAAACCTATCAATCGACTATTTCACCCAACGTTAAACTTACACTCTTCCTTCAACAAAATTGAAGTAATAGTAGTATTGTGCCTAACATTGCTCGTCCCCACGGTATCATTTTCCGATGAGGTGAATAATGACTCACCCATGAGTCTCCTTTCGTTATCGCTGGAGGAGCTTCTCAAAATAAAAGTCAGCTCTGCAAGTTTTTATGAAATGGACATGAATAAAACGCCAGGATTTTCTTATGTATTAGTTCAGAGTGACATCAAGAACTCCACCTTAAGAACGCTAGGTGAACTTGTTGAACAAAGAATTCCCGGCATGTCAACTGGGGAGCATCCCGACCTAGGTACAACAATCGGTATTAGGGGAATACAAATAGATGCGAACAACAAAATACAGGTAATGCTTGATGGGCAGAGCATAAACCAAAGAATGCATCATGGCTATATCACAGGTCTAAAAGCCCCTTTACTGGGAGACCTCGATAGAATAGAAATAATTCTAGGCCCATCCAGCCTGCGTCATGGCAGCAATGCCACTAGCGGCATAATTAACTTAATCCCCAAAAATGGCCATGACTATCGAGGATTAACACTTAATGCCGAATACGGGCATATAGAAAATCTCACGAAAAGCGAAGTGAGTTACGGCGTTGACTACGGTGAAAATAAAAATGTATTCTTTTATGCTGGAGCGTATGCAGCTTCGGGTTTTACCACAAATGATACCTATGGCGGAAGTGACCCTCTCGATAACGTCTACTCGGTTGAAGATTCAAGTTACAAACTTTCAGCATATTACAATTCCAAAGATTTTAAACTTAACGCTTTTTATCAGGATTATAACGAAATAAGACTTTTTACGGACACTACTCGCAACCAAACTATTTTTGGAATAAGCCCAAAATACACAATACGATTTGGTGATTTAAATAGCCTGGAACTTTCAAGTTCCATTGAATTTATTGATTTCGGTCGAAGGGATCAAGACTCAGTTCGAAAACTCTCTTCGAGTTCCATAGAGGGGGGTGGATCTGAGCACCACTACGAATTAGAAAGCATTTATCGAACCTCTCGTTTTGAAGGACATTCCCTAGCGATCGGCGGGTTATATGGTTTTAGAAAATTCAATGAAGAAAAACAATATTTCCATAGCGATTACCCCGCTAAATGGGACGCAGCCAATGCTCAATGGGAGGAAATCGGGCTATTTRCCGARGATARAATTRAAATAACAGACARCGTWTCTATTTTGGCAGGTGTGCGTGAAGACATTGTGATATACAAAGGTGRAAAAGASACTTTGCACCACACCTCGCCTCGATTATCCRTGGTMGTGSAAATAAAYCCTACAACAATTGCTAGATTCKCCTATCAGCAYGGATATAGAACRCCTGACGCYCTRTTTGACTCAAGAAAAGACGACGACATGGTGGCACTAAATWCCGCCAAYCCGGGAAARAATTATRATCTTAMTATCAAACCAGAAACAATWGAGGGCGCTGAGTTTAACTTKCAAAAGGTATTCCCSGAATAYAACCTTATTATTGATTTTAATGCTTTCTACACTTATATCAGAGACCCTCTMAGCTTCGTACTTATGGCTGCCRATKRWRAATTTATAGARACCGGTTATTTCWCCGMAGAAGCCATTGATGCTGTCAGAGCCTCCCTCCCTGATAGTAACGGCAACCCACAATTATGGTGGGGGACCTTTGGTAACTTCAATGAGGTTTTGCGGCACGCCGGTGGAGAGATTATTTTTAGATACAGCGCCAATACCACTAAATTTGAATTTAGCTATAGTTATGCAAAACCAATAGAAATGTCAGATGCACACAGAGTATATCGTTCACACCAATACAAAGGCGATATTTCAAGGTTCTTACTTAATAAGAAATTACTACTGAGCACATCATTTAAGATTGCCACCGCTCCTGAATCACCCACAGATAGTCTTCTCCCTATTTATTCAGGAACCAGGCAGATGATTGATATACTGGCTAGGTATACCTTAAATAGAAATTTTTCCATTAGCTTTACTGCAAAGAACCTGTTGAAAGAAGATGTACCCCGTCTTGGCTGGACGCAGAATTCAGTGTCAAAAAGCTACATTGGGGAGGATCATCGATTCTATTATTTCGAACTGCAATATCAGCTTTAAGGGGAGCCGGGGACATCCCCAGAAACGCACTCTTTTCTTCAGTACGCTAAACG
>NVVG01000003.1 GCA_002402125.1 Moraxellaceae bacterium | reverse complement strand
AACTAACAAGAATTGTTTTTTGTTCTGAGTGACGATGTCGTGAATCGAGGTTAAGTTATCTGCAAGTGTTTTGAGTGCTTGGTTATTGCCTTCTTGAGTTTTGTGTAGGCTGTTGTCTAAGGCCTGCATAGCGACAATGCCATTTAAACCAGAAACTTTGTGGGAAAGATGTGCAATGGGGCTAAGCCCACTGCTAGCGGCTTGCATTGCTAAGCTATGGCCGTGCCCCGTTATGCTTTGGTCCAGACCTGCGCGGTATTGCGCGACGAGTTCTTTGATTCGCTCAAGTTCATCGAAGCGAATGTTGGTGGTGATTTTGTGGAGTAACTGGAACATCGGCTGTGCGTTGCGGTTTAACGCTTTACCCGAGAAACCAATGTATGCGCTGATCGACTGCTCGCTATCGATGTTACCTCGCATGGTGGTGAAACAGTGTATGCCACCGGAGCAGGCACTGATTTCATCTTGAATGTCGAGATAGTCTTCTTTACCGGCGCCCAGTTCGCCAACTAAATGGGCGTAGAGCGGGAGTAGTTGCTGTTGTTCGGCGGATAAGTCCGGAAGGTCAAAGAGCACTTGCAAGTACGTTATCCCGTTAGTGCCTTGAGGACAGAGTGCGATGCTGTCATTGTTAATGGCGTGCAGGGATTGTTCTGCCATTGGTGTGTGTGGAGGGACGTCCTCTAGGCAGACCTTGGGTAGTATATCAATGTTGTCTTCTTGAGATTGTCGGTCCGCAAGCTGTTGGGTTTTTTCTACAATGGATTGTTTTTCTTGTTCTGTTAATGACTGCTTAAGTTGTTGTAGTTCTAGCTGAACGCGAGCTTCCTTTCTGGCGTCCATCTCGGTGTCTGGACGCAAAGTAAGGCAGACACGGTGAGGGTTGTCGAGAAGCTGCTCTTGAATGAGTTGTTTGATAAAATTAGGGTCTTTAATATCCGAGCGTAGCGTTTTGAGCACAGGATCAAGATCAAGTTGAGCGACGGGGTCGCCACGATGAATGGCCGATGGCAACGCTGCCAGAATCATTTGCAAACCGTAAGGGAATTGATCGCCCCCCACCTCGCGTTGGCTTAATTCTAATTGGTGAAGGATGGCCTCGAGTTTCTCTTCTTCGACGCCATCAATCACAAGTTGCTCAAGCAGGGCGATAATCTGTTTCTCGAGCTCAACGGCTTTTTCAGGGTTTGAACCTTCAATGCCGCACATAAATGCCATTTCAAAATTGCTATCTTCAAGGCCACAAAGAGGGCTAGGAGCCGTGCCGAGCCCACAGGTTTCCAATAGTTTTTGAAGCGGGGATGCGCTATTTTCTAACAGTACATCAGAAAGCAAATGAGCTTTCAGTTGAGTCTCTAGATCAGAACTTTTTCCTAGCAGCCAGGATAAAATGATATGGGTTTTTTCTGTATCGGTTTCATCGGGCGCAAGTGCAATAGGATAGGCCTCTTCTACCTTTATAGGAGAAAAATAGCGTTTTTCTGGCGGTACTTGAATGGTTGTTTCCAAACGTTCAAATCGATGTAATACTTTTTCCTCAAAGTTCTGCTGATGTTCTTGTGCTGGAATGTCGCCATATGTCATAAAAATAGCATTGCTAGGATGGTAATGGGTTTTATAAAAAGAAATCAGTTGTTCGTAGCTTAAACTTGGGATATCAGTAGGTTCGCCGCCGCTGTTAAAATGGTAGGTAGAGGTTGGGAACAAATACTTCTTAGCTGTCTCGTACAAAACGCTAACTGGCGAGCTCAGCGCACCTTTCATTTCGTTGTAAACGACACCCTTGTAGACCAAATCAGAATCGATATTTTCGGCGTCTTCAAATTCGACTCGGTGACCTTCTTGTGCGAAATCCAAGGGGTCTATGCGAGAAAAGAATACCGCGTCGAGATAAACATTGAGTAAGTTGTCAAAATCTTTTTTGTTTTTACTGGCAAATGGATATGCCGTCCAATCACTGCTAGTAAACGCATTCATAAAGGTATTTAGTGAACGTCGTATCATCATAAAAAACGGGTCGCGAACGGGATACTTCTCACTGCCACATAGCGCGGTATGTTCGAGAATGTGTGCGACTCCGGTCGAATCGGTTGGAATTGTGCGTAAACCAACGAGGAAAACATTTTCATCGTTACTGGAGTCGATATGGTAGTGCATGGCCCCAGTGCTAATGTGGCGATATTCGGATACGTTGACGTGTAATGAGTCTATGGTCTCTGTTCTAAGCCACTCAAAACTAGGGTGAGCGGTTTGGGCTGGCTGTTGGTTGGATGTTGTAGTAGATGAGGATTGTGCTGTTTTAGATGCAGATGGTTTGGTCATAAAATGAGTTCTTATAAATGATCGGATAATAGTGGGAAGATGGTACTAATGATTAAGTATTTCATGTAAGTGGAGGCTTTGCCAGTGAAGCAGTGGAGAGAGTGTTAGAATCTACTTCTTTACGGAAAAGACCTACCCAATACAGTCAAAGGGGTGACGAGTGTGACAGGACCTATGGCACTGCTGGCAGACAGTCAGCTATTATTATCCCCAGGTAAAGGCGATATGCTTAGAGCATGGATGAATAAGCATCTAGATCAGCGTTGTTTGTCGAATAGACCCAAGCGAGCCGTGTATATTGGTGCATCCAATGGCGATCTGCCCGAATTTTATCAAATGGCCATTGAGATCTGTGCAGCTTGGAATATTAACCAAGTAATTCATGTGCAATGTGTTGCAGACCTCGTTGCGTTACACCCTCAAGATGTGGATGTGGTTTTGCTTGCTGGTGGCGATGTGACCCTGGGTTGGTCTTTTCTTTCCCAGTTACCGATTAAACAATGGTTGAATGATTACTCCGCAGATAATGGCGTGTTCGTCGGCGTGTCGGCAGGTGCGATACACCTTTCTAATGCCTATATATCTGAGCACAGTGTGGCGTTCCTGGGTTATCACGCGGCCTGTATTGTCGCCCATGAAGAGCGAGAAGGTTGGCCTACCGCCCGTGCTTGGCAGGCTTGGGCGTCACGGGAGCCTCAACAAGTAAAAAAGCAAGGCCAGCTACCGTTGATAGGTCTTCCATTTGGTGGTGGATTGCTGGTGGATTCAGAGGCCACATTGCCGGTTGGGAATGGCATCGAGGTATTTCAGCTAGAGCGTGAAAGATAAAAAGCTCTGGTTGCAATAGTCGCCCAGCAGGCTGCGATGGCCAAACTGAGGACCTCTGGCATTATCCAACGAGTGAACCAAATGGCAAGGCTGGAGGCTAGTGCTATCAATGTGGCTACGGCGAAAATTCGGCTACTTATAGGGAAGCGTGAGTGTTGTGACATGACAAAGGGGAACAGCAGAGTCGACACCATGGTTATTGCAGTAAATTTGCTGTTTACCCACGTTCGCAGCAAGATGAAATTAATGTCTTCAGTGGTACCGTCTTGATTTAGGGCGCTAGTGCTCGGAATTGTATTACTGATTCTGTCGGTTATTTCTAATAATATCTGGTTTTCAAAAACATCACAGGTGGCAGCAATGGCAATAATGGGGATACACAACAATAAGTTTTTGTTTTGGGTTTGAAGCCAGCCAGCCACCGCAAAACTGGTAAGAAGTAGGCTATAACAAGCTATATATCCAAAGTCCCAATAAATACCCTCGACAACTGAATCAAGCCCAATCTTTTCTGGGCCAAATACCATCAGGGCTTCCTCCATGCTGCCAAGAAACTCAACTACCAGCACGGGAGTATGCAGACCTGGAGGAGACCAGGGAAGCTGAAAGGGAGCGATACCCATAATAACCATAGATAGGAGCAGCACAGTGACGGCCATCAATAAGCAGAATCGAAAACAATAGAGGTTTAATGCTTTTCTTTTACTCTGTGTGGGGCTGACCATATTATTCCTTAATGCCAATATCAATGAGGTCCAAACGCTATCTCTGATTGGTTAGCGCCTCAGCGTGAACTGGGCTTTTGCGCAACTTTTGTGCCTGGTGCGGGCAGGGGTGGTGTCAAAAGAATCATACAATGCACGTGCAATAAAGGCATTGATTATTTCATGTTGTAGGTAGATGTGTTACAACAAATGACTCGCATATTATAGAAAGGGAAGAGAAATAATGCATAAAATACTCACGTTTAATCAGATTTCGGTAAAAGGTTTAGAGCGTTTTTGCCGCGAGAAGTATGAAGTGGCTAGCGAAATAGGTTCCCCAGTATCCATTATGCTGAGAAGCCAGAAGATGACCCCTGAGCTGATCCCTGAAACCACGCTGGCAATTGGGCGTGCCGGAGCGGGTGTTAATAATATCCCGGTTGATTACTGTACGGAAAAAGGTATTGCTGTGTTTAACGCCCCGGGGGCAAACGCCAATGCGGTAAAAGAATTGATTGTATGTGCGTTGTTGCTTTGTTCTCGAGGTATTGCTGAAGGAATGCAGTACGTTGATTCCCTTGAGGGCATGGAAGACGAGCAAGAAATGCATAAATTACTAGAAAAAGAGAAGAAGCAATTTAAAGGATCGGAAATAGCAGGAAAAACCCTAGGTGTAGTAGGGCTTGGGGCGATAGGTTCCTTGGTAGCAAAAACTGCCTTGCGTTTAGGTATGAATGTTGTTGGATACGATCCTGCCTTATCAGTGGATGCAGCGTGGCGTTTACCGTCAGAAGTACAGAAGATTGAAAATATCCAATCGCTATTATCCAGGTCCGATTTTGTGACCTTGCATTTGCCCGTGCTAGATGCAACACGAAACCTGATTAATTCAGACATGGTAGCATCCTTTAAACCTGGAGCCTGTTTGTTGAATTTTGCCCGGCCAGAAATAGTTGATACCGATGCTATTGTTAGTGCTTTGGATAAAGGTTTGTTACGCCGTTATGCCACAGATTTCCCGGAACCTGCTTTGATTAAACGTTCAGATGTCTCGTTGATGCCGCATATAGGCGCGAGTACAGAAGAAGCAGAAGACAATTGTGCCGTCATGGTGGCAGATCAGCTGATTGATTTTATCGAAAATGGCAATATTAAAAATTCAGTAAATTTTCCTAATATGGTTTTAGAGCGCACAGAAGGTTATCGCATCGCTATCACTAATAATAATGTTCCTAAAATGCTTGGCAATGTATTAGCAGAATTTTCTAATAGAAATATCAACGTCATCGACATGTTAAACAAGAGTCGTCAGGATATTGCATATAACTTACTGGATATTGATGTTGAACCGACCGTTGAATTATTAGCAGCAATAAAAGAGATCGACGGTGTTATTAGTGTGCGAGCACTGTAATTGTACCGTTGAGTAGTGGTGAATAGAAAGGGAATAGAGGGTTTGTATTGCTCAAATATGTGCGGAGCTATTGTGTATGTTTGAGCATTTTTACATCCTGATTTATTTCATGGTGACTGAATAGCCTACTGCTTATTGACCTTGAATAAAATCCTTAAAAAGAACCATCCTCTTAGGCAGGTATCGTTGATTCAAGTACACCAAGGAAATGTCCGTGCTGTTAATAGTAAACTCTGGAAATAGATGCACCACATCACCAGATGCCAGTGCTTTCTCGGCAGCTATATCCAGCATAAAGGCTACTCCCACCCCATCCTTCACCAACTGCAGTAAAGCGTTTGCATCATCAACTAAATGCGCTTGGTCAAGATTCGAAAATTGCTTGAATCGTTGCCATAAAATATTTTCAGATAAATTGAGGTACGATGGTAAAATTATAGGATGATTAACAATATCAAAAAAGGTAGTAATTGGTGCTTGGGTAGCAATGTATTCAGGCGACGCACACAAAATGGTATTAGCCACCCCGATTTTTTTCGCATGTAAACCTGAGTCTTTTAGTTCCCCTACACGAAAGGCAAAATCAATTCTCTGATCAATTAGGCTATCCAAAGAGTCAGAAATGGTTAGATCCAATTTTATCTTAGGGTGTTGTTTAAAAAATTCAGAGAACCTTTTCATCATGTGGCTTTGCAACAGTGCCTTTGGCATAGAAACATGAATTCTACCCTCTGCATGTTCATTATCGCTCAGCAAGGATTCTTCTAACTCCATAACTGCGTCGAGAATTCCGCGAGACTTATTGTAAAAGAGCATTCCTCTATCAGTCACAGCCAAGGATTTAGTCGAACGATCGATAAGCTTTGCTCCTAATCGTGCCTCAAGTGCACTGAGTTGTTTGCTCACTGCGGAACGAGAAAGGTTCAGTTTCGACGCCGCGCTAGTGAGACTTCCACCATCCACGATAGCTCTAACTATTTGATATTCATATAATTTGTTCATAATTTCACCGCTCACGGAACAATAGTGGTGAATATATTTCACCACTATTGTTCATTCAAGTCACTTTTCATCAACATTAAGTAACCATAACATAGACTTTCGCTTACACATATGAAGGCAGCCAGTTGAGTAAAAGAGAATGAGGAAATATAATCGAATTGTCATAGACGGACGTGGCGGAACTGAGGTTCTGAAAATTGTTGAAGATTGTTTGCCAGAGCCTGGCCCAGGAAAAGTTCGAGTAAGAATATTGGCTGCAGGCGTTGGGTATTCAGATGTAATGGCGCAGCATGGTGGTTATCCTTTGGCGCCAAGAATACCTTTTACACCGGGTTATGATTTTGCCGGGATCGTAGACAAATTGGGAGAGGGCGTCGCGGGGGTTGAAAAGGGGCAATATGTTGCTGCGTTGAACCCGAGATTTGGCGCTTATGCAGAATATTGTGTAGTGCCTGAAGCGCTTTTGGTCCCATTTCCAGAGCAGCTCGACCCCGCTGAAGTAGTATGTCTTATTCTGAACTATCTTACAGCCCATTGTCTTTTGCATAAGAAGGCCAATATACAAGAAGGTGAAAGCGTGTTGGTACATTCAGCTGCGGGGGGCGTTGGTACCGCCATGCTGCAACTAGGTAGTGACATTGGTTTGAAAATGTATGGGACAGCTTCGCAAAGCAAGCACGCAATGGTTAAGAAGCTTGGAGCAATACCAATCGATTATCGAAAAGACGATTTCGTTGAAATTATTAAACAAATTGAAGCTAATGGAGTGGATGCTGCATTTGATCCTATCGGAGGCGCCAATCTAAATCGTTCTTACAAAACCGTAAAAAAAGGTGGGCGAATAATTTGTTACGGTTTTGCTGGTAATAACTATGGAGGTATTTTTCCGATGATAAGTGGAGTGCTACAGATGGGGCGATTAAATTTGGTACCCGATGGAAAACGAGTTCGCTTGTGCGCGACACCTAGTGAAGTGAAGAGTAATAATCAATGGTATCGAGACACATTGACAGAGCTTATTGGCATGTTGTTGGAAAAAAGAATTAGCCCAGTAATCGGGGCGAGAGTTCAATTAGTTGATGTCAGTCGGGCACATAAATATATTGAACAGGGTGTTGTTTCTGGCAAGGTTGTCCTTGTTTGTGGCTGAAATTATGGGCGATTATAGATGGAAAATGAATCTGTCTAAATTAAGCGTTAGTATTCATAGTGAGTTAAATTAAAAAAGGAAAATTAAATGGATGTATTATTCTATGGTGCAGGAGTTATAGGATCAATATACGCGAGCAAGCTCTCTGATGCTGGGCATAAAGTCAGTATGTTGGCACGAGGGCAACGATACGACCAGTTGGTATCTGGGATAGTCTTAGAAGATGGGTTAACAGGTACTGTATCGAGCTCAAAGGTGACCTTGGTTAGGACGCTAGAGGATAACGATCGATATGACTTGATTGTTGTCGCTGTGAGGCGCGAGCAGATAGATGAAATTCTCCCGATTCTTAAAAGAAATAAATCCAGACATATTTTAATTATGGTAAATACCGCTTCAGGTTATTTGAACTGGATAAATCAAGTTGGTGCTGAAAGGCTATTAGTAGGTTTTCCTGCCGCAGGTGGGTTCATAAAAGATAACGGTAATGTTCATAGCGTTATTATGGCTGGTTTGAAACAGGTTATGCAAAAGACAACAATTGGTTGTGTTCAGCCCGATAGTGAATTTAAAGCCAAAGAAATTGTTGGTATTTTTTCACGATCTGGGTTTCCCGCTGCATATTGCGGTAACATGGATGCTTGGCAGAAGACACATGTGGCCTTACTTTCCCCTTTGGCAAATTCACTATTTAAGTTTGATGGGGATCTAAAGGCGCTTGCGGCGTCTAGGCGTGACGTAGAGAAATTCATCGTGGCAGTAAAGGAGGGGTTTAAGGTGTTGTCACAGCTTGGGTATCCTGTTACCCCCTTCGGGTTGAAATTTCTTTTTACCCTTCCTGTTTTTATACTGACACCTATTTGGATGAAAATGTTGGGGTCTAGGTTTTATGAGGCAGCCTTTAATCTTAAAGCTAACGATTCATGGGGTGAGCTTAAGATGTTAGGGGATGAGTTTCAAAGGCTTGCGTTAGAGAGCGGTATATCAACAGATGCAATAGATGAATTGCAATCAACGATATAGTGAGACGTACATTATCCTTGCAGGGCCATTGAGAGGCTGCAGCATATAATTCTGCTATTTTGCAGCCTTTCGGGATTCTGACAGTTCAATACCAATAATACGTGGAGTGATTTCGTAGAAAATACTTTCTATAGAGGCTTAAACCGCTACAAATCCGCACACCTCTAAACGCTACATATTCTCGGAAATTCACTCTGGCCTTGTAGCGCTTGAACTAAGGGACTACAGAATCCCCTCTTTATTGTGGATATCCCATATGCTGCTAAACTTAATTGCTTGCGGAACACATAAAATAAATAATAGTAGAGAAGTTTGCATGTTAGATTCCCTGAAAGTCTCCCTTACCCAAAAATTACACCCCGTTCACAAAGCTGAGTCAGAAAAAGAATATGAAGCAATCTGGGCATTTCGCTACAAAGCCTGCATAAGCGAATTAAATCGCCACGATATCCCTGAGCTCAATCATGACAACTGCTGGCTTCGCTATGAGTCTGATGAACTTGAAAGTACCTCTCTTTTTTATACGGGTTCCATGGAAGATATCAAGGCAACTATAGCCGTTAGAGTATTTAATCCTGGCGAGGTGCCAAAAGTACTCAAGACAGAATACTCTCTAGGAGCCTTCAAGGATCTAGATAAGCAAAAGGTCGTCGAGATGTCGTCTCACTCGTTTGACACTTCAATGAGCGGCCACGCTGCGACTACCGCCCTCGTTTACCAGACCTATGAACTTGCTTTAGAAGAGGAAGCAGACCTACTTTTTATATCTTGCATTCCTGAGCATTTAAAAATCTACGAAGATCTTGGACTTCGCCCTTATGGCGCACGAGCGCTTAATAAAGATTGCGCAGGTTTGCTGGTGCCTTTAATAGGTCTACTGGACATCGATTACTATAAAGAAATCCATTCGCTTCTGTATCATATATTCAAGAAGGCGGAGGGCGCTGGAAAAAAGGTAAATTCAGACGTTAGTCCGTTAATGGAACTCATCTATGAGGCATGTGGCAGTGCCGAAAGCAATCAGGATGTTATTAAAAACGAAATCCTGGCATCTTTTAGAGAGTCAATCGTATCAGATGCCTCCACCTTTAATTTTCTAACTTTTTTGCCCGAACATATTATCACTCAAATTTCAGAGTCAAGTCAGATCATCAATGTTAAACCCGGTGAACAGGTTATCCAACAGGACGTAAGAGATCAGGAACTTTACTACATTCTGAGCGGTCTTTTAGAGGTCAGACAAGAAAGTAAGGTTTTGGCTAAGATAAAGCATGGCGAAACGTTGGGTGAGGTTGGGTTCTTTAGAGAGAGTGGTAAACGCTCTGCGTCTGTTTTTGCAGGAGAGCAAACTCGCGTGCTGATTATTCGTAAAAGTTTTCTAAATGCCATGGTTAAAAAGCACCCAGCTGATGCTTGTCTTTTTTACGAAGCCTTAAGTCGCATTATGGCAGAGCAAATAGCAAACTCATAAAAGCCCGACACAGATTCTGGTACTATATATAATATTCCCACACTTCGGCATGTAGCTCGGCAGTGCGTAACAAGTACCATCAAGGAATCTGCGCCCCATGTGGACGGCGTTCTCTAGTGGTTATTAAGGAGTTTCTCTACGGTGAGCGTAATGCCTGCAAAAATACTTCTTTGCACTAGCCTTGCCCTTTTGGCATTTGCTGGGAATTCAATTCTCTGTAGGTTGGCACTGGGTAACGGTGTAATTGATGCTGGAAGTTTTACCGCTATTCGGTTGCTATCTGGAATTATCGTATTGGCTGTAATGTTAACGTTGACTAAAAATAAAGGACAGTCAGCGTCAAAGGGAAGCTGGGGCGCTTCCTTAATGTTATTCCTCTATGCTGTCACATTCTCATTCGCCTATATTTCTTTAGAAACCGGGGTCGGTGCTTTGGTTTTGTTTGGGTCAGTCCAAATTACAATGATTCTTGCTAGCCTCATTTCAGGAAACAGGCTTCTTTACTCTGAATGGATAGGCGTGGCCCTAGCGTTCTCCGGTTTCGTATATCTGATTATCCCTGGATTATCCACCCCCTCATTAATGGGGTTTATACTCATGACTGTTGCTGGTATTGCATGGGGTATTTATACGCTTATAGGTCGTGGGTCAAAAAGCCCCCTCAGCGATACAGCATACAATTTCTTACGCACGTTACCATTTGTTGCCGTTTTAATAGCGATCTTTTTTCAGGATTCAAAGCTGTCTCAGGAGGGTATCTTGCTGGCGGTCCTATCTGGAGGAATAGCCTCCGGAATTGGATATACTATCTGGTATATCGCCCTCGGGGGGCTATCAGCCACACAGGCGGCAGTTGTTCAACTGCTTGTTCCTGTAATTGCAGCCATTGGCGGTGTGATATTCGCAAATGAAATGATCTCTCTACGTCTAGTGCTGTCATCTATGATGATTCTTGGTGGCATATTAACTGTAGCATTAGGGCGGTCCCATTTTAATAAACTGACCCCGCGCAGAGCATAGCCAGGCCATTGAATTCGCTCCCTAATTTCATACTAGGCTGTTGCAATCTTATCTACTGCCGTTACCTGATGTTGGCGATGTATAATCTCGCAATTGATAGAAAGTGAGAGCTTGTGATTTGGTTACCATATGACAGGCAATCATATACAAATAACATAAGAATATAACTACCCTTATAGTGTTATGTTAGATTTTTTGTCGGTTCAGATTGTTTTGAAATATCAGCGAAACGCCCCTTCTAATATGTCCAAATATGATCTTTACTGACGAATAACTGTGGTTTTTAACGAATATCGATAGGTCAATATTCTTATCACTTAACAAGATTCTGGCATTGATGCCAAGACTGGTAGCCAATCAAAGGGTAACTAACATGAAGTACATATCTATCAAATTTGTCTTTATATTTATTATTGTTTTTACATGCACCAAATGTTTCGCCTTTGACAAAGAGGCATACTCTGTCGCCACAAAGGACATTATTAAAATGGCCTTATTTACTCGACCCGATCCAGATGTTCTTGTTGAAATGCAGAGGGCGCTTGTAAATATGGGGATCGTTGCTTGTAAAGAAAGGGCAAGCATTAACCCTGTTGACGCTCCATTAATGAATTTGGTGGTAAGCAGTGCAGATGAAATCAGCTCTCTTTCTATTGAGCAAATAACGGAAGACTGGCATAGATATGGACGCGCCACCGAAGCAGGAATTGATGTTTTTAAGAGCGGGGAATACGCCCCAGCCATAAGCCTGGTAAACACTGTTACCCTACCATCTGCGGGCATAAGATCAGCGCTTGATTACAAAGCCACCAGATCTAAAAAACATCTACATAAGCTAGCAGAAGATCTTGGTAAAGTTCTAAAGCACTTAGAATACATCCCTTAAGTACCCCCTCTCCCTACAGTGTAGCCGCCGTAAATCATGGATGTATAAGTGAAAGCGCTATATTTAACGGGAGTATCCTTAGTGCATTCCTTTAAATGACTGCAATGTACTACAACGTTTGCTTTCCTGGACGAAATTAGAGTTTGTACAATTCATATTATTTAGTTAGACTAACTAAATAATATGAATTGACTCGTTTACCTCCCTTATGACTAAAAAACATCTAGATTACAATGGCTTATTGATATCGGCGGTCTCAAAACTAGCGCGAATCACTGGCAAGGCAATTGAAAAGCCCCTTGAACGGTTCGGTGTATCTCTTCAAGAGTTTAGGATTACAGGTCTTCTCATGGGTGAAAAACCTATAAATCAAAAAGAACTTGCGAAAATGTTATCAGTGAAACCTGCCACACTTTCCGTTGCCGTTAATAAATTAGAAGAGAAAGGCGTCTTGGAGAGAAGGGTATCTGCAGAGGATAAGCGAGTTAATTATTTGGCGTTGTGTGAAGGCTTAGATTTTTCTGAGATTGAGGGGGTATTGATAACGGCAGAGAAAAAAATGTTGACGGGTATTAGTGAAAAAGACATTGATACCACCAGAGAAACCTTAAAGAAGATGATTTTGAATTTAGAGGAACAAAAACAATGACCCTGCTAATAGCCGGCTTGGCAATATTCTTTGTAATCCACACTGTACCAGCCCTCAATATTAAAAACTCACTCATAACAAAATTTGGAGAGGGGCCTTATAAAGGCGTCTTCTCCCTAATTGCCATTGCCGGAATGGTAATGATCGTTTATGGAAAAGGCGGCAGTGAGTTCATCACAATCTGGACCCCTCCTGCATGGTCCCGTCACGCAACAATGCTCATTATGCTACTGGCCGTACCAATGCTAGTAATTTCATTGATCCCCAATAATTTCCGAAAAAAAATCCGTCACCCAATGTTAATCGCCGTTTCCTTATGGAGTATTGGCCATTTATTAACTAACGGAGACCTAGCGTCTATCCTATTATTCGGCAGTTTCCTCATCTTCGCGGTTTCCAAAATGTATTCTCAGAGCAAGCGTTCTCCCTTTATAGCCCCTGGAAATGTAAGTATGGCTTTAAATGTCGTTACTCTGATTGCGGGTATAGTACTCTATGGCGTGTTTGTTTATTTTCATCGATATATTGCAGGAATCCCTCTTTTTTGAGACGCTTGGAATATGCTCATCCGAGGAACACAACGTCATAGGTTTTGTTAGGTGTAAACAAATAACGTGTTATTTTTTCAAAATAGGAAATTTTAAATGATAAAGGGAAGTTGCTTGTGCGGAAAGGTTCAATATGAATATGAAGGCGATATTGAAGAAATTGCTATGTGTCACTGTTCTCAATGCAGAAAGGCGCAGGGTGGCGCATTTGCTACCAACAGCCCTGTTGATACAGAAAAGCTAAAGTYTACTGGCACGGAAYACATTAAGGAATTTCAGACCAATGAATTTAAAGTCAGAGCATTTTGTACAGAGTGTGGCAGTCCGCTTTATAGYGCCAGGAGTGACCTTCCWGAAAAGCGTAGRTTACGGATGGGTAGTATYGAAACGKCTTTTACCTGTGAAAACAAATATCATATCTATGCRGARTCAAAGGCATCATGGCACGAAATAACYGATGRTTATCCGCAGTTCAAAMAAATGCCGTAAATGAWWTAAGGRTGTTRAAATKCCATTTTTTTANNNNGRACGCCCCATTAAGRGCGTAAAATGGCTGGRAGTATGGTGGGTTTTATGATGAAAAATATTAGCCTGTTTTTCATTCTTCTGRCATCGCTYGTAGGTGRTTTAAGCGCMGAAGAACATGACGGCAACGTATATCTTTCGTTAAGYATTTTTAATGAAACGGATGGWGTGCGCTCAGGAGCAGAGGCGTCAATGTTGCTGAATGCAAAACGAAATTTTGCGGTAAGGTTGAGTCATGTTCTKTTTTTTGTTGATGATCCTTCAGAAGTTAATGAGTTTTTTGAAGGTTTTTCTATATCAGGGTATTACCACCTGGGACAAAAAATCATAAACCCCTACGTGGGTGTCGGCGTGTTTTCTGGCGAAATTTATAATTGCAGTCGTGAAGATGAAAACAGGGGGTTGTGTGATAATAAATTTGTATTAGCCATATACCCTGAGTTTGGTGTTGCGTTCAATATCGGAAATGTACAGATATATCCCTTCGTGAGACGATACTATGATACAAATAGCCCCACTGGCAATATCAGTGCCTACGGACTTCACCTTGGGTTAAAGTACTAATGCAGTGTATATCATTTAGGGCGGGGTACCGATGGGTAAAGGGATAATATGACATTTGAGAATACAACCATTGCGGCTAGGCGGTGGGTTTTAGGCGGCGGCGTTTATAATTGGTGAGTAAATGCCCGCTCCAATGGAGTGTTATGTGACCAAGTTGATCAGAAAGTGGAGAGATTATTATGAGTATTTGGTGTATTAGGCTTGGTTCTATCGCATGGTTAATGGCGTTTTCAATGGGCGTGAATGCGCGCTCTTTCGAAGATATTAACGAACTGATTCTCGGTGTGGAAATTAAACCACCCGCTATGATAACGGTAGAATCGAAACTATCACAAACTGAGTTGGGAAAGCTAACTCTAGAGGTGATGAGACAGCTTTTTATAACGGTTGGATCAATTGATCAAGTGGACGAACACAGCGCAATTGTCATCGCGCATGTTGCCGCGTTGACGTGCAGTTTAAAGTTTGAACATACCACATTCAAAGCGCAATTGACCGATGGAACGATAACTGATTGGAAGCTAAAGACGATAAACTGCAAATAGCTGTCTTAGCAACACATAAAGCGTGAGGAAAGGTTGGTTTGAGCGATCATCATCATTTTTACATAAGAACAGATAAGCCCAATGACGTAGCGATGGAAGCAGGTTTGGTACTGGGGGAACCCAAGGTTAATCTTAAACCGATTGTCGTGGCGGTGGTCGATAATGGTTATATAAGGCCAGAACGGAACAAATTTGGACGACCAATACCTACGGAGGGCGGATCAGATTGGTATATGCTCGATGTAGAAGTTACCTTCGATAGTGCTGAAGCACGTGCATTGGTGACACTTCTTCTAGCAAGTCATCATGTCGATTTAGCTGCGGAAGATAGAGTCGCCAAGGCGACTGATGAAAGCTCGACAGCGGAAATTATTGGCTCCACTCATTGGCTAGCCGTAGATAAATCGGCAATGATGAGAAAGGCCATATCACCCAGTGAGCAGCTTGGTCTCGCGATTAAAATTGCTAGTGAGGTACATTTAGGACAGTTCGATAAGTCTGGAGAACCTTACATTCTACA
Organism: Moraxellaceae bacterium; assembly: GCA_002402125.1. GTDB lineage: Bacteria > Pseudomonadota > Gammaproteobacteria > Pseudomonadales > Ketobacteraceae > 42-54-T18. The sequence continues at coordinate 49,855 of NVVG01000003.1, read as the reverse complement.
TCCTCTTCACCTTATGCAGCAGTTTCTGTTTGATAAGGAGTTAGCAGTAATTGCGGTTTTACATGATGTTATTGAAGATAGTGAAGGGACAGTGACGCTAAATAACCTACAAGACGCTGGTTTTTCTCATCGTGTGTGTAGCGCGGTGCAACTGTTAACGCATCAATCTGACCAAGATTATATAGATGATTATATTCTTGGGATTTGTGCTAACGTGGATGCTGTTCGCGTTAAGCGAAAAGATTTGGAACACAATAGTAATATTACCCGGCTAAAAAAACTGGGTACGAAAGATTTCTCTCGGCTTGAAAAATATCATAATGCATTTGTAATGCTGAGTGATACTCTCGTGACAGTTGAGTAGATTGAAAGTGGCACGAAACAGAAAATCCAATACCATAACCAAGAGTTTTATTTATGACTGGTAATCGAACACTTATTTTCGCGCTATCATTGTTAGCGCTGCCGTTTATCGTTTCGTGGGGTAATATTTCCCTATTCGGTGTGTTTTGTCTAGTGACCCTGATGTTATTGTGGCGTTGGGGAATAACGTTAAGTGGCTTACTTAAACCTGTCGCTGTGCCAGAACTCCAGCTAGATACCATATCAGTCAGTCATTTTGTTGAAAAAGTTCGTTGGAACATGGACATACTGGGTGTCGATTATACTGAGCGTGCCGTCGGCGGAACCTTGGGAGTTTTTTTTACCGGGCGTTCGGTGCCTCAATTAAGAGTGCATACGGGAGCAACACGATCAACGATTAGTAACTCATCTGATATTCTTAGGTATCTCTGGGGGCGATACAGTGCGGTCTATCCAGAGAATGCGAAATTCTTGGCGCCAACTCCAGAGCGTCTGGAACTAGAGAAACGCATCGACCTATATGGCGTAAACATTCAAATATGGGTGTATTACCATATTTTAGATGATAGAGAGCTTACCCAGGTTCTGTGGGGCAGTAACTGCCCATCGCTGCCGCCATGGCAACGTCATGCGTTGGTTGTATTATTCCCCGTGTTACGGTTTCTTATCCGTAAAGCCTTTCGCATCAGCACTAGAAGCTACGAAAAAGCCACTGGCCACATCGAAAAATTTCTAGAAGAAATTGAACAAAAATTATCTGAAAATAGCCGATCTATTTTAAGTGGCGATCAGTTTGATTATGTTGATATATCTTTTGCCTCGATTTCAGGGGTGTGGCAGCAACCAGACGCCTATGGCGGAGGAATGGCGGAAGGCGTTAAAGTCGATGAATCAAGACTGCCAAAATCGATGAAAGAAGATAGAGACCGCTGGCAACAACGGTACCCTAAGGCGACCGCTTTTATAGAGCGACTATACGAGCACAGAAATGACGAGCACAGAAAAGGCACCCAATAGCGTTTTACGTTTTTGAAATATGATAATGGATTATTAGGAGTTATCCGATTTTAAGGTGCGATGTTTAAATCGGATTAAAGAATTCCATCCCAATGACTGCGTGTGTCCTGCTGCGGATCGTCTATTAGTTCCACGGTGTCGTTGAAACACATGACTTTGCGTTCTGAAGGGGTGTAGCCTGGCCATTGTCCAACTTTATCTGTGCCGGGATTGCCGGAGCGAGCAAAGGCTATCCAGCTAGATTGAACGGTCTCGCTAAGTTCGACGGCTTTGTCTCCACCACCGGTAAGAATTTGTCCAACCCCGGCTTGAGTGCAACCAAAGATAAAGGGGACATCTATCGCATGGCATGCTCCAAAGACACCCTTGTCCCAGGTAAACTCAAAGAAAAAGACATCAGCTCTATGTTTACTTTGTGCTTCTGCAATTCGCAGGGTCGGAATTCGAAACATGCGGTCACTCTCAAACGCGCTGTACATATCCAGTACTGAGGCGGAGTCAGATCGTTGGGTGAGAACTTTCTCGTATAAATTTGCGCTCTTTTCACCTAGGCCGGGCAAGTCTTGCTCACAAATCTCAATCAGCTCCTTTTTATTGATATCTTTATAACGTGTTTTTGCCAGTGACTCTCCGTCTGGGCCGGGGGTGTGCAAAAATAAGTTCCACTCATCACGGGCAGAACCCACCATTAACACGATATCTGCCGCTATCCCGCTTTCAATTGCCCGGATAGGGGTGGTCGGTAAAATTTCGCCATCAATGACCGGTGAGAGGGTGGTGCTGAATTGGGTAATACGAGGTTGCTTTGGGTTTTGATTCCTGGACTCATCTAAGGACATCGCCATGCATTTTTTTTGTGCATCGAGTATTTGTTTTTCACTGAGGTTAAATAAGGCGTCGGGGTCTTCAGCAGAGATACCGGTTGCCTGTAAAAAACAATCAGCAACACGGGCCGATTCTTCTTTAGTTAGAACATGGTCGCCAGAACCGCTTTGTAAAATGGCTTTGCCAAATAATCCTTTGGCTAAGGGGCTGGTCATTAATGCCGCAATGCTCATGGCGCCGGCAGATTCGCCGAATACGGTGACCTGGTCTGGATCGCCACCAAAGGCTGCAATGTTATCTTTGACCCAGTTAAGGGCCGCAATTTGATCCAGCAGCCCATTGTTACAGCTTACCGGCAGATCAGAGGAGAAATGCTGGGTTAAATCTAGAAAACCTAGCACACCCAGGCGATAGTTGATGGCGACAACTACCACGTCACCACTTTCACAGAGGGTGTTGCTGCGATAAATAAGTTGTGAGCCGGAGCCTGATATATAGCCGCCACCGTGAATCCAGACCATGACGGGGCGTTTTTTCGCTTCGGTATTTGGCGTCCAAACATTCAGGTAAAGGCAATCTTCAGATGTATTCCCCACACCAAAAAGCGATATGTTGTTTTGTATCGATGCGTCACCAAAGAGATCCGCGCGTCTAACACCTTGCCAAGGCTCTAACGGTTGCGGGGCTTGGAAGCGGAGCTCATTTATTGGCGCCGCGGCGTAAGGGATTCCTCGGAATTCAATATGATGGGGGCGCTGAATGCCTTGCAAAGTGCCAAGTGTGGTCTCAACCGTGGTTGTCATTCAATAATTCCTAGGTTTTGATGGGGGCATTTTTTTTACTGTTGTGTCGCAAACTTCAAGGTTTCTCATACCTGCAATGAAGTAAGTAGTATACCTTCTATTGGCTTTATTGTATGAATGAAGTACAGATAGGCGTTTTTATTGCCTGCTCAGCGGACGCGAACTGTAAAACAGAGTAACAGTAGTCAATTTAGCTCAAAATACTAAGCATGACTGGTTTTTTTGCTTAAAAGTCAACATACTGTGCCGCTCAGCTTCATATCACCAGTATCTGGCTAAGACCTATACACCTAAACCGATCTCACTTAATTCCTTGATGTTTTTTTATGGCATATCCTAACCTTGTTGTTTCATTTTTATTGTTGGTATTTTTAGCCGTTTTCCAGGTTTCTATCTCGGCGAATGCGGCGGGTTTGTATGAGGGTGAACGAAATACCTTTAACCGGTTTCATGGGCAGGGTACATACACGTCTGCCAGTGGGAAAAAATATGTAGGCCAATGGCTCGATGGCCGCCGGAGCGGGAAGGGCACGCAAATCTGGCCTAATGGTGATAAATATATGGGTAAGTGGTCTGGTAATCGAGCAAATGGCCAAGGAGAAAAGCGTTGGACGAATGGCGACTGGTATGTTGGCACTTGGGTGGGTGGAAAATTTTCCGGCGCGGGTTATTTTGTTTGGGCCAATTCCGATGAATACAAAGGCGGTTATTTACAAGGTAAGCGCCATGGTAAAGGGATGTTTAAGAGTAAAGGCATTGGGCAATATCAGGGCGAATGGAAAGCGGATAAGAAACACGGCAAGGGCGAGCTGATTAAACTTGATGGTAGCGTGTTAACTGGACAATGGAATAGTGATTTTATTGTTGGTGATGCGGTATATGTGTTTAAAAATGGGGATCAATATACGGGGCCAATAGTAAAAGACTCCCCCCATGGCGAGGGAGTCTGTAAGGATGCAGGAAAACTATCACCTTGTACTTATAACAATGGTAAACGCGGCTCTGGTGTTGTAGCGAATACAGTTGCAGCGGTTCCACCAGCTGTTGTTTCTTCTGCATCTGTTCCGACTAAAGCCGCTACGCCTACAAAAAAATCTGCAAAGGCGGTTCCAGCAGAGTCACTTCTGACTACGCCGGTGGTTCGAGCAAAAGCAAGTGTTGTTAAAGAAACGGAAAAAGATACCGTTAACCTAGCTACTCGGTCAGTCAGTACGCTGGTTTCGGCTACGCCTAAGGTGAAAGCGGCGCCATTAGCTAAACCTAGCCCAAGGTCTAGGTCTGCGTTGACACTCGCAACGAAGCCTAAAGTGAAGGAAAACACGCCAATAGCTGAATTTCTTACGAGGAATGTCCGTAGCAATGGATCCACGTTTTCGTTCTACCACGATTGGTTTTTGCACGGTTATTATGCCGCTGCTCCTAAGGTATGGGCTAAACGTGGTGCTGGTAAAACAGGTGCGTTAAAAATTGGAGCAGTGGGAGGCGATTATGAACTCACGCTGGTTATTGAAAATTATACCGGTGTAGGTTCATATTCGCTGCCGTATTTTAAAGCAATTATTTCTAAGCCGTTTATCGCATCTTATCAAACTACATCGGCTCTACCCGGGAGTATTGAAATCAAATACGATGATGGGAAAATGATTGGTGGTACATTTGAGTTTATAGGTTTTCGAAACGGTGATCAGGTTGATGGTGAAAAACGCACAATCAGTGCGGGCGAATTCCTCGTACCCGTTGTATACGAGATCGCTAATTAAAGACTCCGCCTCGCGAGCGCATTCCCACGCGGGAGCATGGGAACGAGTTCAATCGAGTTTAAGTTCGCTGAGAAGTCTTAACCGCCTAACATTTGCATGGTTTCTTGGATTTGTTCTTTCGCTTCTGCCAGGATCTCTAAGGATTTCTCTGGGGTAAATGTTCCAACACTAGTGAGCTTTAAAAACGCCGGACATGATTCTAGCGAAAGCGTAGGGTTAGCATCATCAGTGTGTTGTTCAAGCTCAGCATATAACTGAGCAACAATAACCAAATCACAATAATCCACCTCGCCTGCGTGCTCTCGTTGTAGGTTTTGTGCGCTTTGAGCGACGGCAATGATCTCTTCGCTAAAGCCCCAACGTTTGAGGATTACGCCACCTATTTCAGCACTAAGCTCTTTTATTGCATGTTCGAGCTGCTCCGGATTATTGGCGATTCCCTCATAATCCTCAGCGTACATCAATACCGGCACGGCACCAATGTTATGTAACAGTCCCGCAAGCAATCCTTGCTCGGGGTTAAGACCAGGGGAGTGTTTAGCCAGGATGCTAGAAATTGCCGCAATTTCTATGCTTTTTGTCCAAAGCGCATCCATACGTTTTTTAATGACCGGTTTTTTTGCCTTGAAGACTTCCCTTAGGGTGAAACTGGTGACTAATTGCTGTGTAGTTTGCATGCCGAGTCGAACAATTGCAGCGGACGTCGTTTCGAATTCTTTGGTACCACGGAACAGCGGGCTATTGGAGGCCTTAATTAATTTAGCCGCGATTGCTGCATCACTATTCACTGCTTGCGCTATGGTTTTGGCATTGTTGCTGCCTTCTGCAATGAGCTGGCGGATATGAAGTGCCACATCAGGCAGGCTTGGCAGGGTCAGTTTATTGTTGCGAAGGTCGGTGTAAATATCGAAGAAAAGCTGTTTTTCTTCTGGTTGATCTTCTCTGAGGACTTTGCGAACTTCGTAATTATCCGCCGGTATATCACTGAGTAATGATTTTAAATGCTCAAGTTCCACACGTAGCAGTACCACGTTACTCTGAGCGTACACATCATACTCTCGGGGTTTCTTGCGGGTGATACATTTAAGCGCATCATGACTGTTGGCGTGGATGCTTTTGACCGCATTCAGTGTGTCACCAGCCGCTTTTAAAACAAGCTCGCCGGCGAGTAGGTAGTATTCGTAAGGGTCTTGATCGCCAGCAGAAATAACCTTCTCGCCAGCGTTAACCTTGAGGGTTTCACTGGTATTGAACAGCAGGATAGTTTGTTGTTCATTCAAATGTCGAATGAATTCAAGTTCTTTGAGCTGACTAATGTCCATAACCTAGGGTTCCTAAATAGACAGGTATGAAGGGCGCTCCAAGAGATGCGTGGCATGTCATCAGAATAAACCCCTTCGTCTAGTATAGAAACGATTTAGGCGATCGAATAGTTATTATGTCTGTTTGTGATGCTTTTCGCGTCTTAGCAAGATATCGCGGTGTAGTTCTCGGTTTCTAGGCTGATGTAAGGGATAAGGATGTCATAACCCTTTAATTTCGCATCTAATACTGACATAAAGGTATAGGCCCCCATGATCTTGCGTGCTAAAAACATCAACTCCCGCGGAGGGATGGCAAAGTGGCGGCTGGCCGCCGACCTACCGGCTTGAATGCTTAAGCGCGCTGCGAGGTCGCTATCTCCCCATAGATATTCGCCCTTATCATTCAACAGGTAATCCGGCGGAGGGAATTTGTTGGTGTCTGCAAAGGGTTCGATGGCTAAAAAGCACAGTTTTGACAGGCCATCTTTAAGGTCCTCTGGCGTTTTTCCCTTGAAGAAATTTAGCTCATCGATGGCTTCAAATACCATGTCGCTATCGTGTAAGAAGGCTGCCTGTACAATTTTTCTACCGGGCTCGATGGTGTTTTCAGAAAACTCTCTTACGGCACCAAAATCCAGCAATACAACGCGATCTGGGATTTTATCGCCATCCCCTAAGCGGACAAAATAGTTTCCAAAATTGGGATCTGTTTGCATCTCTCCCCAATGAAAAACTTCACGCCAGCAGAGGTCTAATGATGCCTCGCAAATAAGATTGCGGCGTTTTTGAGAAAGCGATTTGGTCTCTTCAGAGTCAATGTTGACACCGGGTTCATAGGATGTAGCGAGTATTTTTTTGGTACAAAATTCAGGGTATATCTTAGGTACGATATAGCGAGGATCATCTAATAGCCGTTCACGAAATAAACGCGTTTTTTCAGCTTCGTGGACGTAGTCAACTTCCCGATACATCATTTCTTTGATTTCGTTAAACCAGCCTTCAAATTCTTCGGTAATAGGGACTACTTTAATTAGGCGGAGCAGAGTTTTGACGGCGCTGAGATCGCTATCAACGGCTTCCGCAACGCCAGGATATTGTATTTTTAGGCAGATTTGCTCGCCGGTTTCTTTAATGGTTGCACGGTGGACTTGGCCTAAAGAGGCTGCACCGATGGGTTCTTCCTCGATCTCAAGCTTAGTCAGTTTGTCAACGCCGAGCTCGTCTTCTAGCGCTTCATAGATTGACGTCCAATCTAGCGTAGCGGTCTCGTCCTCTAAGGTGTGTAGGGCATCGGTAACTTCAATAGGCAGGAAGTGTTCGCCGTATAGGGCCATCATTTGGCCAATTTTGACGATGCTGCCTTTAAGCTTGCCTATTTCTTCTGCTAGGTAGTGGGTTTGTTCTGAAAGAATGGCTTTTTGGCGTTCTTCGCGGTCTTCTTTGGCGGTAAACAGGTTGCCCGCAGACTGGGCTGCTAGGCGGGTGCCGGCCACTATGCTCATTTTTGCCATACTGAAACGGCGCTCGAACGCTCCTGTCTTCACCCGGCTAATGGTTATTCGTTTTTTCTTTCTTGCCATTCTACTAATCACCCTTCACATTACTATTCGACAGATCCAACCTGTTGAACATTATGACCAGGATGTTACCCTAATTTGCAGGTAACTTCACTTGGTACGGTTGCGTAATTTGTTAAGAAATAGGGTGATAGGATGACAGATTCAGATGATGTGGTGGATTTTGATGCCGCTAAAAAGCGTGTCGAAGCCGCTCGCAAGGAGCAAAAAGCGCAGGATCTGGAACAGCGGTTTAAAAAAGCCATGGGCTGGAAAGAAAAGAACAAACGCAAAAAGAAGCCGAGTAGCAAGGCACCTAAGCCCAAGAAGCCTAGGGGGAAGGGCTGGTGAGGCGCCATGTATGCCCGTTAGGTACCCATTATGTTAATTTACATATTGAGTTAAACATACGGAGTTAACATAGCTCCCAACGGCCATTAGAGAGTGTTACACGGTTATCTACCTGTAACTTCTCTAAATGCGCTAATAACGACATTTTTGCCACTGGATGTAAAAATATCGATACATCATCGTAGACAGATGCCGTTAATTTACCGATTTTGCAGGGAGAGAGCCCCTCCAAGCGCTCAAGAACCTTGTTTTCACGCTTTAGCCTGTGTTGTATGGTCGCTTCGACAACCTCCAGAGGGTTTGATAAAAGATCTCCATGGGCCGGTGCCAACGTCTTGAGAGGTACAGATTTCAGTTTTTCTAATGAGTTTAGGTACTGGCTCATATTCCCATCGGGAGGACAGATTACCACCGTTGAACCGTTCATTAAGTGATCGCCGGTAAATAAAAGCTCCTCATCAGGTAATAGGAAACACAGATGATTCGATGCATGCCCAGGGGTGTGTATGGCCCTAATGGAGTATTCCTCACATTCTAACTCACTACCATCTGCCCAGCGTTGGTCGGGGCGGAAGTGTTGGTCTTGATTACGTCCCTCGGGAGCTGGCTGGCCACAGATGAAGGCTCCGGTTTTTTCTTTCAGGAGGGCGGCCCCAGGTGAATGATCAATGTGGGTATGGGTACATAAGATCCACTGAATAGAACCTCCGAGCGACTCTGCAGCATCAATAATGGCGTTGATATGCTTTTTCTTCGCGGGGCCTGGGTCAATCACGGCGATTTGTCGGTTGCCGATTAGGTAGGTATTGGTGCCAGGCCCGGTCATCATGCCCTTATTGTTRGCCGTGACACGRTGTACTAARGGGGACAARCGAATCAATTTTCCCGGGGTAAAATCTGACATGAAGGCACCTGAAACTATGCATGAGAGCGTTTAATCGATGTGATGTTTGGGTTGATTGTAACACCAGGCATGGTGGCTGGGGCCATGGGCTATGAAAAGTTGTGGCCATTTGCCATAGGTTTGGCGTAATAGGGGGATTTACGCTATATTTTACTATGTTCCCTGTTCGATATTAGTCTTTAAAAAGAGCATACCGATGTCAGTTTGGTCAGAGCTTATCTCAAGTCATTTAGAATCCCTTTCCTCAACCTGTAGTGAAGAGGTCATGGGTTTTATGTTGGCGGAGTCTTCGTTGGTTAAGGACGAGAAAGGTAAAGTGACCGCCAGTGGTTTGCAGGACATGCATGTCTATTTAGAAACGGTAGAGAACTATCTGGGTACATTGTATCGGGAACGTGCAGAGTATGAATTTGAACAGATTATAGAAAAAGGTTGGACTCATCCTGAAGATTTACGGGAACTGATGGCGTCACTCGACCTAGAGTTGCAGAGTAAGTCTGCATTGAATGAACAGCTGGATGTGATGACGCGCAATCTTGCGTCAGCAAAGCATTCGGCCAGTATCGCATCGAGCGCCAAGAGTTCATTTTTAGCCAATATGAGCCATGAAATTCGAACGCCGATGAATGGAATCTTGGCAAGTTCTGAATTATTGTTGGATACCTCCTTAGATACCGAGCAGCTGGAACTCGGCGGGTTGATAAACCGCTCGGCTACCGCATTATTAACAATTTTGAATGACATTTTGGATCTATCCAAGGTTGAAGCGGGTAAGCTTACTTTTGAAAAAGTGCCTTTTAATTTCCCCGAGGTTGTTCGGGATGCCTGTGAATTAAATAGTGCCCAGGCTGACAGTAGTTCCATTAGTATTGATTTGAATATTGAAGAAGGCACGCCCACGGTGTTGGTGGGTGATCCTACCAGGGTTCGTCAAGTGTTGATGAATCTTATTAGTAACGCCATCAAATTCACCAAGCAAGGGCGGGTAGAGGTTGGTGTGGGTTATGACAAAATCAATGAGAATGCTTATAACATCATTGTTGAAATCAGTGACACCGGAATAGGCATTCCCGCGAATAAAATTGAAAAGATTTTCCAAGACTATGAACAAGCGAGTGAATCTACCACCCGAGAATATGGCGGCACCGGTTTAGGGCTCACTATTTGCAAAAATCTTGTTGAAATGATGAATGGTGTGATTGAGGTGGAAAGTGAGGAAGGTAAAGGCGCATCCTTTACTATCACCGTCCCTTTTAATGTCGCCAATGAAGAATTAACGGTTGAAGTTAATGAACGCAACAAAATTGAAGGGCGTGATTACAACAAGAAGGTATTAGTTGCCGATGATAACGTGGTGAATCAGCGTGTTGCGAGAAAAATGTTAGCCAAACTAGGCATAGATGCTGACATTGTATTTGATGGCGAGGCAGTGGTTGAGGCGGCCAATAATAGATACTATGACCTAATCTTGATGGACATAAAAATGCCTGTGCTCAATGGATTGGAGGCGACAAAATTGATCTTGGAAGGTAGTGGTCCTAATGTTAATACTCCTATCGTAGCGTTAACGGGCAGTATTATGATGGATGAAAAAGAGGATATGCAAAGCGCAGGGATGAAAGGTTTTGTGGGAAAACCTATGCGGATGAAGGAACTCGTCCAAGAGTTGGATCGGTTTTTTTGAAGTAAGCCTTATTAGTGTTTATCTTATTATGTGTTTCTAGCAAACTGTCTTAGCCAAATTCATCGAAGGATAATCGTTTAGGGAACTAAATGCGTATTATCAATGTAGCAATTTTATGATATTTAATTATTAGCTTGTGCCCTTTGTTTATAGCCCACGTCTTTTTCCTTTTTTTTCAATGTGTTGAATTGTTGATATGTTGCCTCTGAATTTTGGTGATTTGCAAGTCTGACGATTTAGGTTAACACTGATTAATAGGTTGTTTATCGTTTGAGGTGTAAAGATATGGCATCAACCAATGTTAGCCGTGACTGTTTTAATGTAACCGATGTTAACTCCARCAATAAGAATCAAAGTAATGATCTAGAAATAATGGATTTTTGTGATATGCCGTTATTTCGCGGCGTCGATCTCCCACCATTGGAAGGTTTGTTGACACGCTGCACTATTCGTTTATTTGAGAAAAATGAATTGTTATTGGATCCAAATCAAGATAATCAATTCTTCTACGTGATCTTAGATGGCTCGGTTTTAGCTTATTCAGGCAATTATCTGCGAGACGATACGGAAATATTGTCTGTAGGAGATTGTGTGGGTGAGATGTCGATGTTTGATGGCAAYAAACCCTCCGTATGTGTGAAGGCCGATAATAGAGTGATGACCCTGGCAATGGATAGCCAAACCCTATGGGAAATGATTGATTTATCCCACCAGATGGCGAGGAACTTATTGCATCTATTGTCAAAACGGGAGCGATCCAACAATGCAGAACGAGAGAAAAGTTTGCTGTTTGAGGGGCAAGACAAAGAACCGGTTACCAACGATGCATTGACTGGATTGCACAATAGGCATTGGTTGGATGAGCTGTCATTACGTTTAAAAGGGAGGTTGCTTGGGGATCTTGCACCGCTGTGTTTGATAATGTTGGATGTTGATAGTCTAGAGCAGGTTAATCATCTATACGGCCAACAGGTAGGTGACCGGGTATTAAAACAAGTGGCGACAGCCCTGCAGCAGCACTTGCGCCCCAACGACATGGTGGGGCGATATGGTGGAGAAGAGTTTGTGGTGATATTACCCAGTGCATCAATAGTCACGGCAGAAGGTGTCGTGGAGCGTTTGCGTCATGGTATAGAGCACCCAGCCTGTAGCGATTCTGTCTTGCCAATGGTGACAGTGTCTATTGGCATCGCGCAATGGGATGGTTGCCAGTCCATTGCACAGCTTATTTCCGCTGCTGATGCGGCGTTATATCAGGCCAAAGAAAAAGGGCGTAATCGTTGTTCTAGCGTCGGTTAGGGGCTGATTCTTTAAAATTTACTACGGACTGGCGATTAAGTTTCGATATTCGATTGAATATATTGGTAAAAAAATAGGATTATGCGAGAATCCTAGCTCTAGTATTGTTGGCGAACCATTCCGCAGCGTACTCATTTCGTTAGAACTTGAATGAGATTACAAAACCCTATGTTGATCGTTATTTCTCCCGCAAAGAAATTGGATTATGAATCCGCACTACCCATTACTGAATTTACGCTGCCAGGGATGCTGGATCAGTCTCAACAGTTGGTGGATATATTGAAAGGTTACTCACCGCAAAAAATTGCAACACTGATGGGGCTTAGTGATAAGTTAGCGGGTCTCAATGCAGCCCGCTATGGCGATTGGTCGTTGCCGTTTACTAGCGATAATGCACGCCAAGCCGTGTTAGCCTTTAACGGGGATGTCTACGCAGGGGTGGATGCCTATGCCTTTAAAAAGTCTGATTTCAACTTTGCACAAAAGCAGTTGCGAATATTGTCTGGCTTATATGGCTTGTTACGCCCTTTGGATTTGGTGCAACCTTACCGCTTAGAGATGGGTACTAAATTGGCAAACCCTGTAGGCAAAAACCTCTATGAGTTTTGGGGGGGCGGAATTACCAATGCGTTAAATGCAGATTTAACCCAGCAAAAAACCAAACAGCCGATTCTGTTAAACTTGGCGTCTAATGAATATTTTAAATCAGTGAATAAAAAAGCCCTCAACGCGACAATAATCACCCCGGTATTTAAAGACGAAAAGGCAGGTAATTATAAGGTGGTGGGTATTTTTGCCAAGCGCGCACGAGGTTTGATGGTTAATTACATCGTCAAAAACCGAATAAAGGATGTGGAAGATATTAAAGGTTTTGATATTGAGGGTTATGATTTTAATCGTGCTATGTCTAGCACACAGGAATGGGTGTTTACCCGGGCGGAGAATAAAAGATAATGACATTGCAAAAGTTTATTAGGGCTGCGCAGCAAGGCCCTGTTGCATTTACCGAAACAATGAAAATGATCGAATTGTATTTTGACTATGTACCTGCCGGGTTTTACAACGGTATTGGAGATCAGTTGTTTTTTAATGAAGCCTGTACCAATGAAGGTTCTTGCAAATTATTTGCGTTTGCCAGGTTTAATGATTTGGACGAGCAGGCAACGCTAAACTGCTTCGGTGACTACTATGCGGTAGATGTGTTGCAAAACCCAGAAGGCAAGGATCATCAAAATATTCGTACTTTTATCCAGTGTGGCTGGAAGGGGATTATATTTGATTCTTTGCCGTTGACGTTAAAGACGCCATAGGACATATAAGTTTTGAAATAAAAAAGGCTCCCATTGGGAGCCTTTTTTATTAGGTCGTGCTTGTTATGGCATTGTCAATAAGACCTTAGTGCCAGCAATGTCAGCGTCACCGCTAACATAACCAATGGACTCTGGATTGGCTGCTACTAATTCAACAACCTCTTCATCATCCAGTACACGTTTTGGCGGCATGCCTTTACCCGTGAATATCAGACGAGACCAATAAGCCTTTAACTGAGATTCGTTTTTGTTGGCTATTTTACTGTAAAACTCCTCTCTGGCGGCTTCACCGGGTTCTTGGTCTATTGCTACCAGTTTGGCGCCGCTAGGGGATTTTGAGAGCTTACCCAAAAATATCTTGGCTGCAATATCTTTGCTTAAGGCACTATCAGCAATGCTACTGTTGCCTATGACTTTTACCTCGGCCGATGCAGAGAATGAAAGCAATGCGAAAGTCAGCCCTAGAATACCTGTCTTAGTTGAATTTTTCATTGTCATTTCCTCCTTAAAATACAGCGTCAATGGTGATTGAATATACGTTGCTGTCAGGTAAGTCAGTTTTTCCTGATGCAGCTAGCGCTTCACTTGAGAAACCTCCATCACCCTCCATATTATAAAAGCGGTTCCATTCAGCGGTAATTGCTGTGCTGTCGTTTAGACCGTAGCGTAAACCAAGTGATCCTGAGCGTCTTTCTGTGCCAGTACTCTCCTGAGCTGATGGCTTAGATTGGGTTTGTCCGCTCATAAGGTAAGGGGTCCAATTTCCAATCCGGTAGCCTACAGTTGCAACATGTACCCGACCATCACCAATGAACGCGCCAAATTTGGCGTCTAGTGCAGAGGCTTCTAAGATCGCAAATAAACTACCATCGTCGTATTGCAGGGCAGCAGTGTAATAGCCCAAGTTTTCTACAAATGGAGCTGTAAGATCGAAATTCAGACAGGCTAAGCCGGCTGGCCCTGGGCCGGCACCCACAAGGGCCAAAAGGTCGTCTGCTTGGTAGTTGTTGGTGCAAGTTGCAGCGGCGGATAGAAAGTCAATGCCCGTTGTTGGATCGTTTGGAATGCCTGCTGGCGAGCCAAAGTCAGATGAGCTAAGTTCGACGGTGCTTGTTCCTTCCAACTTTAACTGGGTAGCACCTAACCGTACTGTAAAATCATTCCACGATGATGTGACGTTAAGACCGTAAGTGTCATAAAAGTCTATATCAGTTGCTGCGTCAGAATCAGTGTTTGTTGTTGCTGCAGCCCATAGTTGAATGTTATGGCTGACCGGTCCTGTATTAACCTTAAAAGTGACGTCCATGCCGTCAAATGCGGTAATGAGTGTGGTATACATATCAACCGGTGGACGCGCCCACGGGTAGGCGAAACCTACGTCAATACTTTCGGAAAATAGATAAAAGGGAATTCGCAATTTACCTACTCTGACCTTTGCCCAGTCAGTGACCTCGTAACTTAGATAGGCCCATTCGGCGTCAATATTCCAGGAATCTGAGCTTCTTGAACGAGCAACCAGTTGTACGGTAGCGTCCATATTGTCGCTAAGTTTGTAGACGGTTTGTAAGCCTACTTTTGAATCACTGATAAAGTTAGGTCTGTCACTGAAATGGTAACCGGTGCCCAAGTCATCATCTGCAACGGTTGCTCCCACAGTGATGAAACCATTAAACTGAACCCGCTCTTTTTCTGTTGCAAGACTGTCAGAAAGCTTCTTGAATTTCTTCTTATTGCGTTTAATCTGCTTTTCCAGTTTCTTTAAACTAGCACTTGTAGAATCGGCTTGAGCTTTTAACTCAGTTTCTTTGTCGCCTTCCGCCATCACCAGCGGTGATGACAACGCTAGGACCGCGCCCAGTAAGTAACAACTCTTTTTATTCATAATTCTGACCTTTGTTATCATTGAATGAATTGAACTTCCCTTTGCGACAAACTGCAACATCAAGTAAAAATGTAGTCAAGATTGTCAACAAATCCAGCAACATACTTAAATTAGTTGAGTATTTGTTCAGATTGATGGTTTTTTGACTTGGTTTTCGATGTGGATTTATCTGAGGTGGCTGGCGCGTACTAATTTGGAGCGAAGAAGGGAGTGAAAAGTATCAGCTTGGTGCGCTAACGTGGGGCAAAGTATGTTGCTCTATTTCTAGGATTAAGCTGGAAAGCTGTTGGATTTTGCTGGTGAGGTCGCCCTCAAGTAGTCGCTCTTCAGGATGAACTAGAAAAGGAATGTGGTTATTTTCTGTCCATTCAATCCATTGGTTGGTTGGCAGCGATGGTAAATAATGATCACGGGCATAATGAATAAATTTCAAGGTTTTAAAGGCGTCGAACCAGGTAAACATATGTCGACAGAATTCATTAATCGATTTGCTTTGCTTGCGACTGTGGCTGATAGCATTCTCAATACGTAAACGCCGCAATATGTCGAGTATGTTGGTGTGAATGTTTTCCGATCGTTCGTCGCCGTTAATGGCATGGAGAATTACATTGTTGAGCGCGGTTTCTAGCGGTTGATCATATAATTTGGGTATTACCGATTGCCAATGTTTCAGCCATTGGAAAATTTCTGGGTGATACAGGGTGAAGTGGTCAGCAATGGATTCCAGTGATTGGATGCGCTGAATCGCAGGCCCAGTACCAAAGGGAACACGATGCGATGGACGATCACTAAGATAAATCGTGGGAGCCTTTAGCGAGACGATGGCGCCAGTTTTGGCAATTTTATTCAACAGGTAAAAGTCTTCTCCCGCTTCTCTTTTGGGGAAACCCCTATTGGCTGCGTAATGGGCACCATGAATAGCCAAGGTGCTGCCAACCGAGTGGAAACCCCAGGGGGAATTTGCCCAACGTAACCCTAATACATAATAACGTAATGAGATTTCATAGAGCTGGCCGGGCAGCGAGGCGGCTGGGTTGGTTGTTTGTTTGGCCGGGTTTTCATGTTTGTCTGAGGCCTGGTGTCGAAAAGGGAAGATATAACCTGCAACATCATCATCCAGATAAGGTAAGTTAGGCTGTAAAAAATAGTCATTCGGCAGGTGGGCGTCAGCATCCGTGGTGAGAAAAAAAGGGTTGGTTATTTGCTGATGGTGAAATAACTGTAGCGCACAGTCCATTCCTAGCTTTCGAGCGTAACCGACACCATGCTTAAATGTGGGAATCTGCCGTCTGTTGGTTATTGCTTCTTCTTGACTGTCGTCTTGTTGCCATTGGGTTATGTCCCATATTAGCCAATGCTGGGTTCGTGCGGATTCTGACACCGTCGCTGGCGCTGGTGTTGTTACCAGTTGCAGCGTTTCTGCCGGCGGACTTTCCTGCGAACACTCTTGCGAACATTCTTGCGAACTTTGCCAGATGACTTCACCGTGATCGAGTAGATGGTTTTTTGCTTGTAAGGTGTCTTGCCGTTGTGAGGGGAGGCAGTCTTTAGCGCAATTCAGCACCAAGATGATCAAGGTGTCGGAGGGGGTGTTGGCGCGGAAATGATCGGTAAATGTCAGGGGCTCATCAAATGCAGGGATAATGACACAGCGTTCAAATTGGCATTGGCTGGGAAAATCGGCCATCCAAGGTGATAACTCTTCGGCATATTTTGCCAAATACTTTGTAATCACCTTGTTGGTATTCATTGTGTGTGAATCTTAGTACGTAAAAATTAGTGTGTGGGCATTAATGCCAGTTTGGCAAGGCTAGGTGCCTTGCAGGCCTCTTCTTCAGAAAGATTGGCAATGGTTTCTAATGAGTGACGGATATTTTGGTAATCGCTTCCCAAAACGCCATATTGTTCGGTAAAGGCGGTGTCAATTGCCTCAAATACCTTGTCATAGGCTTCGTCGGTGGTTTCTTTGCTTGTTTGGTTGATTGCATTCAAACAAGCTTTGGCAATATTCATGTAAAGTTTTTTTTTGTTGCTCATTGTTTTCTGCTGTTGCTCTCCGCTGACGTTACATTAGCGCGTTGGTGGTCTAAATCTGCCTAGCTATTCAGTTTGGCTAAGCAGATTATTCAGTCGAGCCAATGGATCAGCTGGGATGGTTAATATAGTGGTCGGAATAATCCTCTCGTAAGTTGACCTTAAGCAGCTTGCCGGTGGCGGTGTGGGGCAATTCGTTCACAAAAACCACATCATTCGGCAGCCACCATTTGGCAACTTTGTCTGAAAGATAAGCGATTATATCCTCTTTTGAGGTCTCTTGTCCTTCTTGTTTTATGGCCAGCAATAATGGTCGCTCGTCCCATTTTGGGTGGTGAATGCCAATGACGCAGGCTTCTTGTATTGCTGGGTGGCCGACGGCGGCGTTTTCTAGATCGATGGAGCTGATCCATTCGCCGCCAGATTTGATGACGTCTTTGTTGCGATCAACAATCTTCATGTAACCTTGCGGGTCAAGGGTTGCTACATCACCGGTATCAAACCAGCCATCTTCCAACGCAGTGGTTTCAGCTTTGAAATAGCGTTCAGCGATCCAAGGCCCTTTTACCATCAATCGGCCAAAAGCGACGCCATCGTTTGCCAGGGTGTTGCCATCATCATCGATGATTTTTAGCTGTACACCAAAAACCGGTCGGCCTTGTTTTTGTTGCAAGGCATAACGTTCATCAGTGGTGATATTGTCCATTTCACGGGTATAGGAGCCGATGGTGCCGATGGGGCTCATTTCCGTCATGCCCCAAGCGTGCATAACAAAGGCGCCATGGTCTTCGTCAAAACTCTTAATCATCGAAAGTGGTGCTGCGGCACCGCCGATAACGACGGTTTCGACGTTGTCGAGTCGGATGTCATTGGCCTTTAGATATTGCAGCAGCCCTAGCCAAATGGTGGGTACGCCCAGTAACAAATTGACTTGCTCAGTTTTTATCAGTGACGTCAGAGAGGCACCATCGAGACCGGCACCTGGCAGTACTAATTTTGCACCGGTTAATGTTGCCGCGTAGGGCGTGCCCCAGGCGCACACATGAAACATGGGAACCACCGGCAGCAGGGTGCAGCGGCTGGAAAGGTTAAGTGCGTCAGGTAAGGCGCCAGCCAAGGCATGCAGTAGGGTTGATTTGTGGGAATAAACCACACCTTTGGGGTTGCCGGTGGTGCCGGAGGTATAACAAATGGCTGCGGCGCAATCTTCGTCAAGCTGTGGCCAAGCAWATTCTTCTGAGGCGTTTTCTATGTAGTCTTCATAACAGAGTACATTGGGTATGTTGGTGTCTGGCATGTGTGACTTGTCTGCCATAATCACAATGCTTTCTACTGTCGGGATTTTGTCGTGTATTTGTTCGAGCAAGGGTACAAAGCTGAGATCAACAAAYAACATRCGATCTTCTGCGTGATTAATAATGTAAACAATTTGCTCAGGAAATAAGCGAGGGTTTATCGTATGGGTAATGGCACCCATGCCGGATACCCCATAGTAGAGYTCAAAATGTCGATAACCATTCCAGGCTAGCGTGCCTATTCTATCGCCATTGCTAATACCCGATTGAGTGAGGGCATTGGCTAATTTTTTACTGCGAATGTTTGCATCCTTATAGGTGTAGCGATGAATATCACCTTCTACTCGCAGGCTAACAATTTCGCCAGTGGGGTAGTATTTGGCGGCATGTTCTATGAGATCAGAAATAAGTAAGGGGTGATGCATCATGTTGCCGTTCATCGATATGTCCTTTTCAGTGTGCGAGTAGAGGGGTGATGGCTAAGGGTTAAGGTGATACAAATTACGGGTGAGCTAAATGCCGATATTTACAATGAATTTATAATACCGGTGATTATTGGTGCCGATCTATTAAAACCTATTCTTATATGAAAATCTATGATTTGGACTGGCGCAAGATATCCTGCGAATTAGGTCAAACGGGCTATACTTTTTTATACGTGCATATTATTGCTAGTAGGTTGTTGATTCTAATCTCTGTAACCTATCGAATGATAAGGCTTTTCTTTTGTTATTGATGGTTTTTCGTGTTGAGGCTGTTTGTAAATGGGTGATGTGAGTACAGAAGATGAGCTAATTCGATTACGGCGATGCTTGGTAGTTGAGGTCGAAGGGCGTCGCGCGGCTGAAGCTCGTGTGGTAGAGATACTCAAAGAGCTTACAAAGATTAATTATGCCCTAGAACATAAAGTCGAGGAGCGCACACGAGAGGCATCAGAGGCAAGGGATGTAGCTCTAGTCGCAAGCCAAACAAAAAGTGAATTTCTCGCAACCATGAGCCATGAAATTCGAACCCCAATGAATGCCATCATTGGTTTTGCAGAACTGTTATTGAAAGAGCCGTTAGATGATCGCCAACATCGTTTTGTTGAGCGAATTGATACATCAGGTAAAGCGTTGCTGCAGATTATTAATGATATTTTGGATTATTCCAAAATAGAGGCCGGTAAGTTAGAAATTGACAGTGTTCAATTCAGCCTGTTTGACCTGATGGACCAAGTTCATGGGATGTTTTCTCGGCAAACCGAAAATACCGATGTGGACTTGGTGTACGAGATTGATAGTGATTTACCAAAGCTAATGCAGGGTGATCCGTTACGTATAGGGCAGATCATCACCAATCTTATTAGTAACGGTTTAAAGTTCACCGAATCCGGTAGTATTAAAATTACTGCGAGAATGCAAAGTAGGGTTGATGACCGAGCGGTGGTGGAAATATGTTGTGCCGATACGGGAATTGGTATTCCAGATAATGTACAAAAAAAGCTGTTTAGCTCATTTACCCAAGCGGATAGTTCAACAACCCGTAAGTACGGTGGTACCGGTCTTGGGTTAAGTATCTGTAAAAGTCTGTCAGAAATGATGGGTGGTAGCATTTGGTTGATGAGTCGAGTTGGGATTGGCAGTTCATTCTTTTTTACCGTAAATCTGAAAGTGTTAACCGCCGCGGATATCGTGGAAGAAAAAGCATTAGGCCTATCGCTTGATGACATGTCGTTCCCTGATGCTAAAATTTTACTGGTCGAAGATAACGAGATTAACCAAGAGCTCGCGAAAGAGATGTTAGGCGACGTTGATATTATTCCTGATGTTGCTTTTAACGGGTTAGAAGCGGTTGAAAAAGTTAAACTGAAGGATTATGACTTGGTTTTTATGGATATTCAGATGCCCTTGATGGATGGTTTGCAGGCAACAAAGAGGATTCGGGAAGATTTCTCTAAAGACGAGCTAACCATTGTCGCTATGACCGCAAACGCATCAAAAGAAGACCGAGAGAATTGTATGTCTGTGGGCATGAATGATTTTATCAGTAAACCTATTGATTATCGGACGCTAATTGAACTAATTCACTACCGCTTAGAAGCGGAAGGGGCATCTATGGAAATTGAACCAGAAGTTTCCTTGATCGGTGCTGGCGAGGGTGTCAGTAAGGTATCAACGATAGATGCTGAAAAAGCCGCAGTGGCACCAAAAGGTTTAAAGCCACCGGCTGAGTATACCGAGTTAGATTTTCATAAGGCGTTAGGTATGCTGGGTGGAAAAGAGGCCCTGTTAGAGAAAATGCTGACGATGTTTGCAGATAAATACAGCTCAGCAGACTTGCAGTTAAGTGAGTTGATTGTGAGCGAGTCATGGGTTGATGCACAGCGTTTTGCCCATACCATCAAAGGAATATCTGCCAACATAGCGGCGGATAACTTAGCGGCAATTAGTCAGATATTGGAAAATGAATTGCGGGATCGCGCCCAAAATCCTGGCAATATAAAAAATCTTGATGACTATTTATTGCAGTTTAGTGATGCTCTAAAAAAGCTGCTTGCCGATATAAGTCACTAGTTTCTCTTACTTTTCTGAAGCAAACCTGTGTTCGGCAAAGCTACACCGTTAATTAAGTTTACCAATCTCCAGTGAAAACCATTCGGTTCTAGTTTTTACTGCTACACTCAAAGTATACGGTTATATTTTGTAATATATTGAAATATAAGGGTTTATTTGGAGTTGTTATGGTACGGATATTGGTTGCCGATGATCAGTTAGTGATGCGGAATATGTTTAAAAGCATTTTGGCACCAGCAGGTTATGACTTGACCTTGGCGGTAGATGGTAAGGATGCCTATACACAGGCCACAGCTAACGACTTTGATATGATTATCACGGACTTATATATGCCCCACATGGACGGGATAGAGTTGACGGCGAAGTTAAGGACGCTGAAAGCCTATCAAGGCAAGCCTATTCTGATTGTGAGTACTGAAAGCGCAACAAAAAAGAAAGACGCAGGAAAGGCAGCGGGAGCCACTGGGTGGATTGTTAAACCAGTGAGTTCGGATGTATTGTTACCTGTGGTCCAAAAGCTTACTCGCTAAGCCTATCAGCAAATCTTGCCGTTAGACCTACCGTTAGACTTAATAGTCATCAGCTATGGTTGATTCCCAGTATCTGAGCAAGGATAATAGCCCTTTTATCCGCACTCGAGACTATTTATGCCTACTTATAAAGCTCCTTTAAAAGACATTCAATTCTTATTAAATGACGTATATAACGCAGACCAGCATTATCAAGCGCTGGGTTATAGCGAAGTTAACCGAGAATTGGTGGATGCCATCCTTACTGAGGGGGCTAAGTTTGCAGAGCAAGAACTGGATACCTGTCGAGCTATCGGGGACGAGGTAGGGTCAAAACTTGTGGATGGCAAGGTGGTGACACCGCCAGGGTTCAAAGAGGCCTATAACGCATACTGCGAGAATGGCTGGGCAGGTATGTGTTTTGATGAGCAGTACGGTGGTCAAGGCTTGCCACACAGTTTGGGTATTGTGTTTCATGAGATGATTTTTAGTGCCAACGTGGGCTGGTGTGGCATTGGTACGCTAACTCATGGCGCTATTCGAGCCATAGATGCTCACGGCAACGACGACATGAAGGCCTTCTACTTACCGCGATTGGTAACGGGGGAGTGGACGGGAACCATGTGTTTAACGGAATCCCATGCTGGCAGTGATGTTGGGTTGGTAAAAACCAAAGCAGAAGCCAATGATGATGGATCGTTCTCAATTACTGGCACCAAGATATTTATCACTCAAGGTGAGCATGACTTTGCAGACAACATTATTCATTTGGTACTGGCTCGTTTGCCGGGGGCACCGAAAGGTCCCAAGGGTATTAGCCTGTTTTTGGTGCCGAAATTTATACCCAATGCGGATGGCAGTTTGGCTGATAGAAATGCCGTAGTGTGTTCAGCTCTAGAAAAGAAGATGGGATTAAAGTCATCACCAACCAGCGTATTGAACTTCGATGGCGCGCAAGGTTGGTTGATCGGCAATGAACACGCAGGTTTGGCGGCAATGTTTACCATGATGAATTCGGCGCGGTTGGATGTGGGTGTAGAAGGCTTGGCCGCCACTGAACTTTCTTTCCAGGGTGCGTTGGAATACGCCAAAGATCGTTTGCAAATGCGAGCGCCGACTGGCGCGGCAGCGCCAGAAAAAGAGGCTGACCCTATCATTGTTCACCCAGACGTGCGCCGCATGTTGCTTACCCAAAAAGCCTTTGCAGAAGGCGGGCGTGCATTGGCTTATTTACTTGGGTTGCAATTGGATGTGCTTGCTCATGGTGATGCAGAGCAGAAAAAAGATGCTAAGGATTTAGTGGCATTATTAACCCCCATCAATAAAGCATTTCTAACGGATAGGGGGTTGGAAGCAGCTAATCTTGGTGTTCAGGTATTTGGTGGCCATGGTTATATTACTGAGCATGGCATGGAGCAAATTGTTCGTGATGTCCGCATTTCTTCGTTATACGAAGGCACCAATGGTATCCAGGCGAATGATTTGGTGGGGCGAAAATTAGTCGCTAACGGAGGTGCTTTGTTGCGTAAGTTTCTCGATCGTATTCAAGGGTTCTGTGATGACAATGCCGGTAATGCTGATCTGGCTCAGTTTATTCAGCCGTTATCGAAAAGCATTGAGCAGTGGTGGTCGTTGGCGAATGTGTTAATGACTAACGCTAAAGATGATCCAAACTTCTTGGGTGCTGCAGCGGTAGATTTTCTAGAATATTCTGGTTATGTAACCTATGCCTATTTGTGGGCGCAGATGGCACTTGTGGCGCAAACTAAGTTGGCGGCTGGAGAAGGTGAGTTGTCTTTCTACGATGCGAAAATTAAAACGGCACAATTCTATTATCAGCGTTTGTTACCAAGGACCCATGGTTTGGCGGTTAGCATGCAAGCTGGCGCTGATTGTGTGATGTCGATGGATGTTGATCAGTTTAGTTTTTAGTTTTATTTTTTAGTTTAGGGGCTTACTACGTTGAGTAAATCAGAACCCTCAGAATCTAGTGAAAACATGACCGATGATGAATTGCGTCACTTACTTGAGGTCGCCTGGCATTCACGCCAGACCTTAATGCAACGTTTTCGAGAAGAGGGCACAGATTGCTTTCGATTATTTCACGGTACGGCAGAAGGGTTGCCGGGTGTATCGATTGATTGTTACGGGTCACAGTTGCTGATTCAAAGCTTTCATTTCTCGTTGCAGTCAAACCGTATTAATACCATCGAGTCATTCTATCAGCAGAAGTTACCGCAGTTAGAAAGTACCATTTACCATGATAGAAGCCCCGCTCACTCACGCAGGCGTTCACCAGATACCTATGACGAGAGGGCACCTATAGAAGGGGAAGAGCTCGGCGTAACCTATCAGGTAGACGTTAAGCGTCTGGGGCAAGACCCATTGTTGTTTTTGGATATGCGTGTTGGTCGTCAGTGGATGTTAGATAACGCGGCCGGCAAGTCAGTACTCAATCTATTTTCTTATACCTGCGGCATTGGTATTTGTGCCTCCAAAGCCGGTGCCAAAACGGTGTGGAATGTGGATTTCTCTGCATCTGCGTTAGCCGTTGGGGAAAGCAATGCGTTGATCAACGGCTTGGATTTAGAAAAGATGCGCTTTATCCAGTCCGATTGTTTTCCTGCGTTAAAGCAATTAGCCGGCATTCCCATAACTGCTAGGCAAAAAAAATCGAAAAATGGTCGGCGGGTTAAGCAAGCCTTGCCAGATTACCCCCGATTACCCAGTAAGCAATTTGACCTGGTGTTCATGGATCCACCTCGGTGGGCGAAAAGTCCCTTTGGAACAGTGGATTTGGTGAGGGATTATCAAAGCTTGTTTAAACCGGCATTAATGGCGACAAAAGTCGGTGGTAATATGGTGGTTTGTAATAATGTGGCAAAGGTCGATAGGGATAGCTGGCTAGCGCAACTGGTTCGTTGTGGTGAGAAAAATGGACGGAAGGTAGAGGTGGTAGAGATGCTTCAGCCTGAAAATGATTTTCCTAGCTATGATGGTATAGCGCCGCTCAAGATAGCGGTGCTGAAAGTATAAGGTCAAACTTGCGCCTTATATGACTGTTAGGTTAACGTCTTTAAACGCGGACTAGCGTGGTGAGGATCAAATGTCGGAGCAGCAATTTATTGAGCTTCAATTTACTGAGCATTAATTTCCCTACAAAACGAATCATCGCCTCGTTTTGCGCAGACCTCGAAGGTTTCCCCTAACTCTGCAAACAAATGGGCTATCTGGGCGGGGTCGGTCAACGGTTGGCCATCGATTGATGTGATTTGATCCCCGAGGGCAAACCCTGCTTTTGCAAAAGGGTTTCGATCCACGAGTTTGGCAATGATCATGCCGTCCACATAACCTTCGCGACTATTGTGTGTGTTGATGACTGGCTCAAGCTGTATCGTTTTAAATAGATTCCTTATGCTGGGATGGACTTGCTCAGGTTGCAGGTTGTCTAATTCAATGGTTTCCGAAAACCGTCGTTCGGCTGCCAATTTCATATTATATTGTTGACGAAGTTCTTCTATTTGTTCTTCGGTATAGATAGACTTTAATATTTCTTCGTTTCGGTTAACCGTCTCCGGCTCCTCAATCTCAGTGGTCACAGTCTTTTTAATGTCAATGGTCTCAGGCGTTGGGGCAGGTAATGTAGTTTGAGGTAATGCAGGGCTATCAAGCATCTTAGGGGAGGTTTGCAATGGCTCACTCTGTAAAATCCACCAACCCAACGTCGAACCAGCGATAAGCAGCGCTATAACTATCAACACTCGGTTTCGCATATAATTACTCCTACGGAGGACAACGCCCTTGCTGAAAAAGGAAAATGATGTCGAAAAAAAAGGGCACGACCGTGGTCATGCCCTGTTTAACATTACTAGTGTACTAAACCCTTAGAAACACCAGAAGGTACCGATACAGAATTTCTCTTCCATAAAGGCAACCATGATGCCCATGTCGTGATCCGTAGCTGAAGGTCGGTACGTCTGTGAATGAACTTTCATGATGTCACGCTTCTTATTTGTGAAAGCGGCTGCACCGTCAGTACATACGGTCATATCTGAGATGTTGCCCTTGTAATTTTCCAATCCAAGAGGATCTGAAGTAACCGTATCATAGCCTATAGGATGGGCGTCATCTTCACCGGTGCCAGTGCCTACGGGTACCTTAGTTGAACCAGGGCTATAACCGGCTACCGAAGTACATATGTTTGTATTCTTTGACTCATTCTTCCACGCAATGCTGATGCCGTAGTTGTGCAGGTGTCCACCAATATGGGTTACTTTGTGGGTGCGATCATTTTTCCATTGCCAAGTAGTATCGACGTATCCTGCGGCTACGGGCATTTCAGAATTATCACATTGATCGATGTCAATCCATAGGGGTCGCACACGTTTTAGGTCACTACCTTTCGCGTCCTCCCAAGTGAACGTGTATTCAAAATACACGTCTCTGGCTTCGGGTTTCATGTTCATTAGGTGGTAAACCAATCCCCATTTGTCGTTCTTCCCAATGTAATAGCCGAAGCCGTCCGCCTGGGCATGGTAGGAGCGCTCATTGCCAGCGGCGAAGAAACGTTCATTACCGCCGGTAAGCGAATAAAAACCGGCTGTTTGTATGAGGCCGCCGAATGGATTAGGTCTGCAGGTTACATCGGTGTTGGAAAAGTTTTGATTCACTACGTGATGTAACATGATGCCGTTATTGAAATTCGCGGTAGTGCCATCGGGTAAAACCAAATTTGGTTTTATACCGGTGATGAAACAATCGTTACAAGGTGTCGCTACATCATAATCAGCCTGGCTATATCCGCTTGCTGCTATGAAGAGCTTGCCAATTGCGCCTAACCCAGCCGCGCCTATTCCCGCCATTTCGTTATCGGCTTCGCCTGGGCCTTCAGCAGTGGCTGCAGGAAGATGGACGGGACCCCATCGGACTACGGAGGTGTGTGTTTCGGCTTGGGCCGTACTGATGCTTAGCCCTAGGGACGCTGCCAGCAGCAAGGCAAGGCGGGTTGTTTTTTTAATCATGATGCTTATCCTGTTAATCGGATTAGGTTATTTTTATTAGTATTAATCGGATAAACCTACAGCTTGTATTTTGAAATAATCCGTCAAAATCAATATATCTGGCCGCTTTATTATTCTTATTGAGTATACCCGGTTGTATGTACTGTATAGGTTGCACAATTAGGTGTCAAAAGTGTTTGCTGTTTTGGCCCTATATACCGGCGAGTTAGCATTGACAGCGCCCTCTCTACGGGTGGGTAATTGGTCAATTAGAAGCTAAGAAGATAAGGAAGGCTGAGTGCCCACTGCCGAATGGGTTTGTGGAGTATACCGTCAAGGTTAATACCATTAACCGGAGGGCATTAGCGGTGTGAATTATTCCAACTGTAATGGCATGAACTCAATAACAATGCGTTGGTTTTGCTCGGCGACGCTGTTCCATGTGCTAGCAGATGTTTCTATGCTTTTCTCTGGGTAATCCTTTGCAGGTGCAGAGAGTCCTTTGCTATGCAACGATACCTGTAGGTCACTGCCGTAGTTGCGTTCAAAGGCTGCCAAGAAATTTGCAAATTGAACCGTCTTTTCCAGGCCCAGGAGTTCGGCCTGCTGCTCATTCATATCGTTGAGGTTGCAATCGGCTAACGTTTGTAATTCAGCGGGCAATTCAGGGTCGCCAGACTCATTTACAGCTAAACAAAATAGACCCAGGTGGCTGGTGAGGCTAATGGTGCCTTTGAAGCCAGCAGTATCGAGTTTATCCGCAGTAGATTGGATGAGCCCCGCAAGTTTTCTATTAAACGGTTTTTCATCCCATGCAAATTGGTTTTTTCTGTTGAGCGCCCACTGTAAGTTAGCAACCCATTGATCGAGGTGGAGTTGATTCTTATACAAATTGCTTTTTAGCTCGCCCTCTAGCGTTGTCTGGGTAGACTCTGCTTTTGCGTCTTGTATTGATAGTGCTTCGTTAAGAATTTGATTGTTGGATGTTAGTTGTTTTATTTGGGTGGATTGTTGGGTTGTTGTGGTTCCAAGAATAATAATAACAACAATGTTTATCGCAAGAAAAAACAATTTGGTGGTGTCTGATAGCTTATGGAAAATGCCTGAGTTTTCTCGAGTTTCTTTCACAAACGCAGCAAGGGTGTCTGATACGGCGTCGACTTTTTGATCGAGCTTTCGGAGTAATGTTTGCGAGTGCTCGTCTGACTGGGTTGCAAGTATTTCTTTGTGTTCGTCGAGAATTTGTTTTACTTCGTTGGTGAACGATTTGTTCTCTATCGAGCGCTCTGCTTCTTTGGCGACTTCTTCTAGGTCTTGTCCAACATCTCTTGCGGTAATGATGGGTGCCGTAAAATCAACCGGTTTGGATGAGGTTAGGGTGTGTTTTGTATTGAAGGACTGGTGTGGTAACAGTTGCTGGCGTTCCAGAACCTGGATCAATTGCATGGGTTTTAGCTGCTTGGGCAGTACATCGACAGCGCCAAGGGCTAATGCCTGGTTCATGTACACTTCACCCTCTTTGGAGGTGTACATCATGATCGGCACAGATGCAGTTTTTGGATCGTTTTTGATGGCACGAATTGCCTGAAATCCATCCATGCCCGGCATCGTATGATCCATGAAAATCATACTAGGAATGGTGGTACACAGATATCCCAATGCTTCTTCTGCTGATTGCACTGTGTCGACATTGATGCCTTGTTCCTTGAGCATCTTGCTCAGTACGTAACGAGCCATACGAGAGTCATCAACTACCAGAGCGAGTATTTCAGCCACTATTGGGGGTTCCTGTGCGTCTAATTGCTATATGTCTGTATCTTGGCATAGGTTGTAATCGTATGCCAGTATTCCGATGGTCTTTAAATAGTAGATCATAGCGGCCTAAGAACCTAGCTACTGAGGGTAATATTGTGACGAGGAACCGCTAATGGTTTCCTATTAATATATCGCTAAATCCTCTGCGGTGTAGCGTGGGTGTTATTTCATCTATCTTAGGGTTGGGCGCGGTAAATATGAACCTGTGCTTGGGGGTGGGCAGTGTGCTCGGTAGGTCGGGGGTTAGCTTTGATAGCGTGACTGCGGTCCGTCTGGCGATGGCATTGATGCTGTCTATTAATTCTACAGATTGACCTAGGATATGTGATATTTCGTCTCGCAACAGGGGGAAGTGTGTGCAGCCAAGCACGATGGTGTCGATATTTGGCTGGTTGATAAACGGCAACAATTCCTGTCGAATGGCATCGGTATCGATGGGGTTTCCATGCATCTTTTGTTCTGCTTGAAAAACCAAAATGTCACTGCCCACGCTGACAACGTTGTGATCACCGGCAAACTGATTAATCAGGTTTTGAGTATAAGGCCGGTTGATCGTGACCTTTGTTGCCAGTAAGCCGATGCTACCCGTTTTTGAAAATTCGGCGGCGGGTTTGATAGCCGGAACTACGCCAATGACGGGGGTGTCAGTCAATGCTCGGACTTCGTCGAGGATGAGTGTGCTGGCTGAATTACAGGCGATAACGATGATGGAGGGGTGGTAGTGAGCTTCCAGTATCGGAAATAGCGATCTCGCCCGCGTGCGCAATACAGCGTCTGGTTTTGTGCCGTAGGGATATAGTCGGTTATCCGCAATGTAAATAATGGGGTGTTGCGGGAGTATTTTGGTTATTTCTGCGGCAATCGTCAGGCCGCCGATACCCGAGTCAAAAATGAGGATGTTTGGCGTGTTGCTTTGGGCTGTAATATCGGCTGGGTTCATTTACGCTATGGTAGCATGAAGTTGCTTGGTCGCAAGGACTCTAGTCGCAAGAGATCAGGCCGCTAGGCTTTAGGTTGTTAGGCGGGGCATCATCGGTGTCGTGAATAAACAGGTGATTCTTGTGCAGAATCACCTGTCAGCAAGCTAACAGTAAGCTAAAGGTTTAGCTAAAGGTTAAACTACAGAGCTTCTATTTTACCCGCTAAGTGCGGCTTCTCACCAACGTTGTCTTTAATATGAAATTCTGCGCCATCCTTATTGACCGAGTATTGGAATTGGACTTTGGCAGGCAGAAACACAGGCAACTTAAAGGCCGCGCTGACCTTAAATGGACCTTTAGGTATATGGCTATCTAACGCAGCAACAGCCCTGGCTTTTGACCACATACCGTGCGCGATAGCTCGCTTAAAGCCGAACAGTTTGGCAGTGAGCGCGTGCAGATGTATTAAGTTTGAGTCGCCGGACACCTTGGCGTAACGGCGGCCAGTATTCTCGGGGATGGTCCAGTCAAGTACGGTGTCAGCCTCGAAGGTGTTGGTCCTGGGCTTTTTCTGTTCGTCGATATCGGTTTTGCAACGGAATAAATTGGTGCTGGTGCTTTCCCATACAATGTTGCCAGCGATTCTTACCTTAGTGACAATATCAAACTCTTTGCCTTTGCCAACGTCCGTAGGGCCCTCGAGGTAACACTCGATATCGAGAACTTCTTGGTTGCCAATGCCTCGGTATTGGGTGAACTCATTACGCACRTGCACTAAGCCAAGTAGTGGTAGCGGGAACTCTTTTGATACCAACAACTCCATATGTAGAGGGAAGGCTAAGATATGTGGGTAGGTTGCAGGCATGCAGGGGGATTTAGTAAAACCGCAAACATCACGATATTGSGCYARTTTCTTTGGRTTTGCCTGCGYTCCCTTYAARGTGACACTCAGTGGTGGTAATTTGTCCCCTGCWATTTTGCCGCTTTTCTTGCCAGTGGCTGCGCGCAAATAAAGGCTTAGAGTGGAAGACGGGGCGTCAAGTTCAATAGAGTGCATGGCTAGGTCCTTGTAGGGTTTGTACATGGCTTTGTGTAAAAGAAGTACGCCACCTGCAAATAAGGCATACCGAGTTCGAGTATACCCAGATTATGGCGGTCTTCAATTGTCAATATGTGTTCTATTTTAAGGCGTTAGGGTCAATGTTATTGAGCTGGGGCGTTGTGTTCTGGTTGGTCAATGTCTATGATAGCCAACGGTACGARTCGTTAGAAAAGCACCTGCTTAGCGATTAGTCGCCGGTTGTTTTAGGGTTAAGTGATAGTTAAGTGATAGTTAAGTGATAGTTAAGTGATATTTGAGTGTGATTAATGGTTAGATATACGGATTCTGGGGTATTAATACGCTTGGCCTACGAGGCCATGGGCTCTTYGGGCATTGATGGCAAAGAGGTGCTTAAGCGTATTGGTATGAAGCAGGAAACGTTGTTGGATAAAGAGCTGCGTACGCCGAGCTCTGGGCAGCGCCAATTCTGGCAAGCGATTGAAGAGGTTTCCGGCGATTCACGCATTGGCTTGCATCTTGGTGAGCATATCCCGATATTCAAAGGCCAAGTATTAGAGTATTTGTTTCTCAGTAGCCCCACATTTGGTGATGGATTAAGTCGGGCGTTGAACTATCAGCGATTATTGTCGGATGCCGTTCAGGCCTCGTTGGAAAAAGATGAGCGTGGCACCTATGTGGTAGACACTACATCCGGCCTCTCAATTAATCATCTCACTGAGAGTGTGGTGATTGGGGTTATTACTTTCTTTAACTATGTCACCGAAGGGGCGTTTTCTGCTCAGGCCGTATATTTTACCCAYGATGGCGACGATGAYGACCCTGAATACCAGCGTATCTTAAAATGTCCGGTGCACTTTAATGCGCCGCAGAATCGTATCTATTTTGAGGAATCCGTATTAGCGCTGCCTTCGCTGCATGCTGAACCAGAGCTGTTGGATTTGCACGAGCAGCTAGCAAGTCAGCATGTGATTAAGCTTGAAAAACAGGATTTTATCGTGCGTGTGAATCGATTAATCGGTGAATTGCTGGAATCGGGTAATGCTAATTTGGAAACAGTGGCAGAGCGATTGGATATCAAACCTCGTAGTTTGCGCACGCGTCTGACAGAGGTGGATACTAATTTTAACCAACTGTTGGCGGGTTATCGTTGTAATTTAGCCAAGCGCTTATTAGCAAAAACCRACGAGTCTATCGATGAGATTGTTTATCTGACGGGCTTTTCTGAGCCGAGTACATTTTATCGAGCGYTTAAGCGTTGGGTAGGGCAGACCCCGGTGGAATACCGGAAGAGTCGTCAGCGCCAAAAAGAAGCGAGCGTTACTGAATAGAAAGCCAAGTAAAAAACARMRTAAAAAAACMNACRYAARMRWNCSGWYKYWWKMKGTGCCAGATTTAGTCAGTGCTTACGCGCCGATCAAGTTCTGACCACAAACTCGGATGGTGTTTCCAGTTGCGCCAGCAGAGGCTGGGCTTGCAAAGAAACCAATGGCTTCTGCAACATCAACAGGTTGGCCACCTTGCTTCAATGAATTCAAACGACGACCCGCTTCACGCGTAGCCATAGGCATAGCCGCAGTCATTTGAGTTTCAATAAATCCAGGAGCAACAGCGTTGATGGTAATGTTACGCTTGGCAAGGATCGGCGCGAAGGCATCAACCATGCCGATAACACCGGCTTTAGACGTTGCATAGTTAGACTGGCCAAAGTTACCAGCCACACCACTCATGGAAGAAACACAAACAATACGACCACCGTCATTAAGTACATCACCGTCTAGCAATGCTGCGTTAATACGCTCTTCAGAAGATAGGTTGATATCAATAACCATGTCCCAGAAATGCTCAGGCATGCCACCTATTGTCTTATCACGGGTTACCCCAGCGTTATGGATGATAACGTCTAAACCATCAAACTCTTTCTTGAAATAGTCCGCGATTTTAGCAGGAGCTTCTGGGTCAGTGATATCCAATGCCAGAGATGCGCCGCCAATTTCAGAGGCAACCCGCTCAAGATCGGCTTCAGCTGCAGGGATGTCCAAGCAAACCACTTTCGCGCCATCACGAGCCATCGTGTTGGCGATTGCTTCACCAATACCACGAGAAGCACCGGTCACTAGCACAACTTTATCTTTTAACGGTTGGTTCCAGTTAAAATCAGTGGTATCAAACTTAGCTTTGCCAATACGAACAATTTGACCGTCTACAAAAGCAGAGCGAGGCGATAGGAAAAAGCGTAAGGCTGACTCAGCTTGCTTCTCTGCGCCTTTGGCAACGTATACCAATTGAGCAACGGAACCTTTTTTACCGACTTCTTTAGCAAGGGTGCGAACAAAACCTTCCAATGCACGCTGTGCAATTTGTTGAGCCGGATCTTTACAAGATTCTGGCTGAACGCCTAAAACAACCAGTCGACCATTGTTTTGGATTTTCTTCATCACCGGGTGGAAGAAGTCATACAAAGAACGAAGCTGAGAACTATTTTCAATACCAGTACCGTCAAATACAAGCCCTTTGAACTTAGCTGCTTCTGCAGTAGGGTCGATAGCGGTGATTTTTACCGCTGCTTTTGCCGCAGACTTATCGAATGCATCTTTAGCAGGTGAATCCTGGGCCACCTGTACTTGCGCGTTGCTATCAGCAAGCGTGCTGCTGATGATGTCAGCCAATCGACCGTTGGCAGGGCCGCCTACCAGAACATTACCAGTAATAAATGAAGTCTGCGCTTGGCTATGGCGCTCCAAATCTACAGGTACAGGTAGGCTAACGGTTTTTAGAAACTTTCGACCAACAGATGATGAAAGTAAAGACTGGTAGATATCAGCCATAATGGTTTTCCTTTGTAGGGTTGGGTGATCAATCATTGGTATGGATACGCAACAGTGTTAAATTCCGCATACATCTATAGCAAGAGGCCAATGGGTTGGGCGTATATTAAAGGAGTCTTACCGAATTTGGAATTGACCGAGCTTAGTTTGTGGTTGGCCGTAGAGTCAATGTAAGTTTCATGACAATCATTAGACTATGGGTCAGGCTAAGTGTCAGTTGTGCATCTATATGCACTCGTTATTTTGCATAGTTATTCGGCATCGTTGTTTTACATCGTTATTTTGCACAATTATTGCAATAATGAGGACTTCAACTAATGTCATATCCATCTGAATTGATAGGAAAAATCTCATGAAAGCAGGTACCGTAAGAAGAGTTGCCATTATTGGCGGTAATCGTATCCCATTCGTTCGTTCTAATACTGCATACTCTACTGCTAGCAACCAAGAAATGTTTGGTGCCGCGTTAAAGGGCCTTATTGAGCGTTACAATCTGACTGGTGAAAAAATAGGCGAAGTTGTTGGCGGAGCGGTAATGAAGCACTCTCGCGACTTTAACCTTGTGCGTGAGACAGTACTGGATACTACATTGGCTCCAGAAACCCCTTCTTTTGATATTCAGCAGGCTTGTGGTACAGGCCTTGAAGCCGCCATCTTGGTCGCCAACAAAATCGCCTTGGGCCAGATCGACTCAGCAATTGCCGGTGGTGTTGATACAACCAGTGATGCGCCTATCGGTGTGAGTGAAGGCCTACGCAGTATTTTCTTGGATATTAACCGCGCCAAGACGAATCAACAGCGACTAAAAGCCATTTCACGATTCCGTCCAAAGCACTTAGCCCCATTAATCCCCGCAAATGGTGAGCCTCGTACCGGTTTGTCCATGGGCGAGCACTGTGAAGTGACCGCAAAAGAATGGGATATCGCTCGTGAAGATCAAGATCAGTTAACTTTTAACAGTCATATCAACATGGCTAAAGCCTACGATGAAGGTTTCTTTGACGACATGATCACACCATTCAACGGTGTAGAGCGTGACAACAACCTGCGTGGCGACACTACCATTGAAAAGCTAAGCACATTAAAGCCATGTTTTGACCGTGAAAACGGCACCATGACAGCGGCTAACAGCACACCACTGACTGACGGTGCATCATGTGTATTGATGGCATCAGAAGAATGGGCCAAAGAGCGTAACCTGCCAGTATTGGCATACCTTACCTTCAGCGAAGTTGCCGCAGTAGATTTTGTCGGCAAGAAAGAAGGCCTATTGATTGCTCCAGCATACGCCATCCCACGTCTATTAGATCGTGCCGGCATCAAGCTGCAAGATTTTGATTTCTACGAAATCCATGAAGCGTTTGCTGCTCAAGTGTTATACACCTTGAAAGCACTAAATGACGACAAATTCTGTAAAGAGAAGCTAGGTCGTAAAGAAGTTCTAGGTACCATCGATCGTAGCAAGCTTAACGTTAAAGGCAGCTCATTAGCTGCTGGACACCCCTTTGCAGCAACAGGTGGACGTATTATTCATACACTCGCTAAGTTGCTAGACGAGAAAGGATCTGGTCGTGGTCTGATTTCTATCTGCGCCGCGGGCGGACAGGGCGTGACTGCAATCTTAGAGAAATAAATCAGTAGTCATACTGGTTGAGGTGAAAACGGCGAATACTCAGTGCAGTATTCGCCGTTTTTTGTTTTTGGGGTATTAAAACGAGACTTTTGTGCTTAACTTTCGGTAGCATAATGTCCATGCCTTTAATCTAGAGAGACAGGTTTTATGAACGAATTTTATCCCAACCTTTTACAACCCTTAGACCTCGGTTTTACCACATTACGTAATCGAGTACTGATGGGTTCAATGCATACCGGCTTAGAAGACCGTTTCTTTAACATAGAGAGGCTGGCTACCTATTTTGCTGAGCGTGCTAGGGGTGGAGTAGGCCTGATCATAACCGGAGGTTATGCGCCCAATCGTCGAGGTGAATTGCTGCCCTTGGGTTCGCGCATGCAAGACAAAGCGACGGCATTTCTGCATAAACGCGTGACTAAAGCCGTACACAACGAAGGCGGCAAAATATGTTTACAGCTACTGCATGCTGGTCGTTATGGTTATGTCCCCTATAGCTTATCGCCCTCAGGCATTAAGTCCCCGATCACCCCCTTTAAGCCCAGCAAGATGTCCGGCAAAAACATTAAATCCACCATCGATGACTATGCCAAAGCCGCAGGGCTGGCAAAATATGCCGGTTATGACGGTGTTGAAATCATGGGCTCCGAAGGTTATCTGATTAACCAATTCTTATGCGAACGAACCAACAAACGTACCGATCAATGGGGCGGCACACCCGAAAAACGCATGCGCTTTGCCATCGAAACCGTGCGCAGGGTGCGCGAAGAGGTGGGTAAGAACTTTATCATCGTCTATCGCCTGTCCTTGATGGACTTGGTTGAAGGTGGTCAAGAGTGGGAACATATTGCCGTACTGGCAAAAGAAATAGAAGCCGCAGGAGCGACAATTATAACCACCGGCATTGGCTGGCATGAAGCACGTATTCCAACCATCGTCACCTCGGTACCGCGTGGAGCGTTTAGCTTCGCCACCAAAAAATTAAAAGCACTGGTATCCGTCCCAGTGGTTGCCAGTAACCGGATTAATACTCCAGAAGTTGCAGAAAATATTATCGCTGGCGGCGATGCGGACATGGTGTCGATGGCGCGACCTCTATTGGCGGATCCATTTTTTGTGCAAAAAGCAGAAGCAGGCCGCGCGGATGAAATCAACACCTGCATCGCTTGCAATCAGGCCTGTTTGGACCATACCTTCGCCAACAAGCGGGCTTCGTGTTTAGTGAATCCTCGTGCCTGTCATGAGATGGAATTGCATTACTTACCCACACAAAATAAGAAAAAGGTAGCTGTCATTGGTGCCGGCCCGGCGGGCATGGCAGCATCAACCGTCGCGGCGGAACGTGGCCATGATGTGACCTTGTTTGATGCCTCGGATCGAATCGGTGGCCAGTTTAATATTGCCAAAGAAGTGCCCGGCAAAGAAGAGTTTGCCGAAACCTTGCGTTACTTTGGCAAGATGATCGAAAAACACGGTGTGACATTAACCTTGAATCATAAAGTTGAGGCTCAGGAGCTCATCGATGCGGGTTTTGATGAGGTGATTGTGGCAACCGGCATTACCCCGCGTAAACCGGGGATCGAAGGCATTGATCATAAGAAAGTGCTGTCCTACATCGATGTGATGTTGCATAAAAAACACGTTGGCAAAAAAGTAGCAATCATCGGTGCCGGTGGTATAGGTTTTGATGTGGGTGAATTCTTGGTACATACCCATTCCGAGGATGAACTCGCGCAATGGTATGACGAGTGGGGTGTTGATACCACGTTAGAAAATCGTTCGGGGTTAAAAAAGGCCAACGTCTTGCCCTCGCCTCGTAAAGTTTACCTGTTACAAAGAAAAGAGACCTCCCTGGGTAAAGGCCTTGGAAAAACCACCGGCTGGGTACATCGCTCGGTGTTAAAACAGAAAGGAGTCGAGATGATTGCCGGTACCTCTTACGACAGGATAGATGATGCGGGTTTGCATATCACCGTAAATGGCAAGCAGAGGGTGTTGGACGTCGATCATGTGGTGTTATGTGCCGGACAAACCCCTAAGCGAGACCTTGCTGATGCGTTGGAAGCCGCTGGGGCTAAGGCTAAGGGCATTAATGTGCATTTGATTGGGGGTGCCGATGTGGCAGCTGAACTGGATGCCAAACGAGCCATCGATCAGGGTTCTAGGTTAGCCGCTAAAATATAGCGGCAACTAACCATGTCTTAAAAACCATGAACTAAAAACAGCCCCATAAAAAAACGCCCATTACGGGCGTTTTTTTATGGGGCTTGTTATCGATGTTAACTAACAACCCTAGGTCTAAGCTGCGTACGTTGTCTACTTAAGAGAGTACAGTAACCTCTGAAGCTTGGATGCCGCGATCGCCTTCGATAGCAACAAAGGATACTTGTTGGCCTACCAATAACTTTCTAAAACCTTTGCCAACGATGTCTTTGTGATGAACAAAAATATCGCCTTCGTAAGGTTCTGCACAAATAAACCCAAAACCTTTCTTATCGGAGAACCATTTTACGGTTCCTTGGGTTTTGCCTTCTTCAAGCTCGTACTGAATGGCAGGTTCTGTGAGTCGTTGTTTGGTGGCTTTGTTGAAGGCGTCGGTATAAACGTTGACACCTTCTCTGATCATGCCGACAGACTCGATGGCATTAAGTTCTTTAGGTTGATGGATCGGTTTTACCGAGAAATCATCGGTGTTTGGGTTGCCCGCAAAATTAAGAATAATGCCATTAATATGCTCTGCAGTTCCTGCCGCGACGGAAATTGTCCAACCTTCAACGGTTGATGCTTCGGAAGAGGGAGGGCTGGTAGGAGCCTTTGGTTTACGGGGGGCGGCTGGGGGTATTTTCTTTATGCTTTTCTTGATGGTAAGCATAGGTTTACTTTCTTCTTCCCTAACCAGCCAGCCAAGTTCAGGATCATCCTTGGCGTCGACACGCACGGCGTCGCAGAGGAATTTTGTCGCATCAACAACGCTGGCGTCATCGGACCACATCTGGTCGACTTCGTCCTGGTGTTTTCTAAGTTGGACTAACGCTACAGACTGCGGCAGTTGTAAATCACGCCCGAGTCCCGTTAATACACTTCTATTGAAAGCGCTTTTGTCGATGGATTTTTCAGGGGTAAGCTTATCGTCTTCTTGTACACTTCTGGTCATAAAACTAACAATCTTCGTTTGCGTTTTGATAGGAGGTACGAAATGGCATTATCCTATGCCGGTTCGTATCGCATGTAAAAATTTAAATTATTCTCAGTGCTTTTAACAAGTACTGTTTATCAGATACTTTTAACGTCAGTGCTGTTTAAACTTTGTATATTTAAAATTGGTGCTATATCAGTACTACTTAGCATAAGCCTGTTAGAAACAAGTCAGTTATTTCTCTCAAGCTTGAATTTAGCACTTAACGATTCAGTGCCTAACAATTTAGTATTTAATAGTATTTAGTCAAACAAAATGCAGCAAAACAACTATAGAATTAGAATTTCAGATTTCTGCTCAACTTCCGTGTTCAATGGGAAGAACTTAAATGCAGTACGAGTAATCTATCTGCTGCCGACGTAATATTAATATCTCGATCCATATAAATGATCAAATAATCCTTTAATCATATTCGGTGATTCGGCAATGGTCAAGTGTTGGATGACTAAGAAAAATGGCAGGCCAGAGGCCTGCCGTTAAAATTAACCCAATTAATGCGCTATTAGGGTTATTTTAGTTCAGAAGAATTCTTTCCTAGCAGTCTTCTGGCTACGATAAGCTGTTGAATTTGTTGGGTTCCTTCAAATATATCAAGAATTTTTGAGTCTCTTGCCCATTTTTCTAATAATTCAGTTTCGCTATATCCAAGACTAGAGCAAAGTTCTACACATTTTAGCGTAATGTGATTGCAGACACGGCCTGCCTTTGCCTTTGCAATGGAGGCGTCTTTTGAATTGGGCATGCCGTTGTCGGCCATCCACGCAGCCTTGTAGGTTAACAGTCGAGCCGCTTCCCAATCGGCTTCCATTTTATAGAGTTCGGCCTCAACAGCACTCACATTGTTGATAGGGGTGCTGTAGTCCATTTTAAGGTGTGACTTGAGCAGATTGTTAGCTTGATCCAGAGACGCCTTGGCAAGTCCAACAGCCATGGCAGCGACTAACGGTCGCGTGTTATCAAAGGTTTCCATCACTCCGGCAAAGCCTTTCTCGACATTGATCTCTTCATCGCCCAGTAAATTGTCTTTATGAACCCTGCAGTCGGTAAACATCACCGCTGCGGTATCTGATGCTTTGATACCAAGCTTATGCTCCAGGCGAATAAGGTCCATGCCTGGTGTCCCCTGTTCAACTGCAAATGACTTTATTGCGGCCCGGCCAATGTCTTTGTCTAGGGTAGCCCAGACCACGATAATATCGGCTCTGGCACCACAGGTGATAAAGATCTTCTCACCATTAAGCACGTAGTGGTCACCATCCTTCTTGGCGGTGGTGGTGATCGATGCAGAATCAGAACCGGTATTCGGCTCGGTGATTGCCATGGCGGCCCATTTGTTTTTGAAGCGTTTAAGTTGCTCTTCATTGGCGACAGCAGAAATTGCCGCATTGCCAAGCCCCTGGCGAGGCAGTGTTAGTAATAAACCGACATCTCCCCAGCAAAACTCTTCTATACCGGCAATAGCGATCATGTTGCTGCCATTGCTCACCGAACCTGGCTCGCGCTTTTTCTTTTGGCTGGCTTCGCCCGCACCAACGCCACTTTCATTGCCCTCATTCATGCCGTCCAGCATGGAGGCAACCATATCTAGCTCGGTGGGATATTCGTGTTCGGCTAGGTCATATTTTCTGGATATGGGGCGCAACATTTCGTTGGCGAGTTGGTGGGTCATTTTTTTAAGAGCGGTTATTTTTTTAGGGAGTTCTAATAACATAATCGTGTCCTCGAAAGCATTTGTGGGCGGGATGTCTGGTGTTTATATCCCGTGCCTGGTGACCTAATAGTCGTAGCTATAAGATGTAGCGAGTAAGTAAGGGTTATCTACAGGTGAAGTCCGCCTTCACTAATTGCGATCGATCGAAGATCTCTGTACCAGCGTTCTACTGGATGTTCTTTGGTAAAACCATGGCCGCCTAATAGTTGCACGCCGTTGGTGCCAATTTCCATGGATTTCTCGGCACAAAAGATGTGGGCCAGATAGGCTTCGCGGGTAAAGTCGAGGCCTTTCTCCGCGCGGGTAACGGCGCGTTGGGTGAGCAATTTCATGCCCTCAAGTTCAATGCCAATATTGGCAACCATGAAGGCGACAGACTGACGGTGACTGATGGGCTCACCAAAGGCTTCGCGCTCATTAACATAGGTAATGGTGTAATCCAATACGGCTTTGGCGGTACCCAGTGCTAACGAGCACCAAGCCAATCGAGATAGGTTGATAAATGTTTGGTAGTCGAAATCGTTATCACCTAGCAAACAGTCGCAGTTTACCTGTACATTGTTAAAATTAATTCTGCCCAGTTGCGCGGCTTTTAGGCCCATGGCGGGGTCCGTGGTGACGGTGACGCCTTCGGTGCTGCTTTCGACAATAAATATGCGTGGCCCTGTATTTTCTAAATTGGCGGCTACTAAAAACAGTTCGCTGTTTTCTGCCAATACAATGCCCGATTTTTCACCGTGTAGAATATAACCACTGCCAACCAACTTGGCGGTGGTGGTTAATTGGTTAGGATCGAATAACACATTGCTCTCGGTAACGGCGATGGTAGCAACTAAAGGTTTGTCATCTAAGAAAGCCGGTAAGTATTTTGATTGTTGTGCTGCCGTGCCCCAATGAGTGAGAGCAGTGGCAACGCCAATGGGCGCAAGTGTGGCAACGGCAATACCCATGTCGCCGTAAGCCAACTCTTCGGTGACGAGCATGTTGGTCACCGGTGAACGTTCGGCGGCGGCGCCACCCAACTCTTCTGGAACTGCAAAGAAAGTAAGACCTAACTCGGTGGTTTGGGTTATTACGTGTTCAGGAACGCGAGCCTTGTCATCCGCATCCATCGCCGCAGGGCGAACCACATCTTTGGCAAARCGRCGAATGCTTTCTTGCATKGCCTGCTGYTCTTCGTTSGGGTTAAGGTCAAAYAATGTGCTCTTTTTGGCRGATTCAGGAATGTCWGGTCGTGCAGGYTTGCCTAARTTKGCAACRTTTTTGAATTGTCGCGAGGTTGCCCCGATGGCTTTAAAACCCACTTTAAYACCTTGGTATAGGGATTTTTCGATAGCTTTGCGTAACCCTAATTTATCAATGATGGAAGAGGTAGTTATGGTGTTTAAGGCTTTTAATGCAACGCCCATTGAATCTCTGCTCATAGTKGTTTCCTGTGGATTCTTTTATAGATGCTCYTGAGTGTCTGATGCTAGCTTGACGAATGCATTGGCATGATAAGTTGAGTGGGAGGCCGCATGGTCAATTWAACTCAGAAAAAGCACGTTGAAGTGTAAGTGTGKAATTCATAAAGCGCTAGTTTTCCCCATAAAATAGCCATAGACCTTTTTCGCGAAGCTGCTACAGTGCGATTCAATAGGTAGAGTGTTTAAAGGATTTGAAAAGAGACGTAATGTGAATCGATCGTTCAGCAGTAATGTGTGGGTTTTATCCGTAGTCCTTATGTTTGCCAATTGTTCGGCGCCCGTTGTTGTGTTTGTGGGTAGCATCGTTGGCGGGCTATTGGCGCCCAATACGCAGTTGGCAACATTACCGATAGCACTCTTTATTGTCGGTGTTGCGACCTCCACTATACCCTCTGCAATGTTGATGAAACGCATTGGCCGCAAAAAGGTATTTTTGGGTGCCGGTGGGATGGGGGTGTTGGCGGCGGTTCTCGCTGGCCAGAGTGTGCACGCTCAATTATTTTGGTGTTACTGTGCTGCCGTGTTTTTCTTAGGGTTGACCAACGCCGTTGTGCAGCAATATCGTTTTGCCGCGATGGAAAGCATGCCGGCAGATAAAATGACCCAGGCGGCTTCACGGGTGTTATTGGGAGGAGTTGTCGCCGCCTTTATGGGGCCCGAGCTTGCGTTGCTGTTTAAAGACAGTGCGGGTAACGAATACGCAGGTTCTTTCTATGTGTTAGCGGTTATCTTGTGTGTTGCGTGGCTGGTACTCTTAATTGGCTATCGCGAAGTTCCCATCGAATCCAGCAGCACCGAAGGTGAGGCTCGCCCCCTGCGGTCGATTTTTCGCCAACCTGTCTTGTGGGTTGCGATATCGGCGGCCGGTATTGCGTTTGCGGTAATGAGTCTCATTATGACGGCAACGCCTATTAGTATGCATGTCGTCAACGGACATAGCCTAGCGGATACCAAGTGGGTCATTCAGAGCCATATTGCCGCCATGTTTTTGCCCTCACTATTCACCGCTTGGCTGGTACAGCGGGTAGGGGTGGCTGGAATAATGATGTTGGGTTTGCTGGCGCTATTGGCCACCGTAGTCATCGGCTATTGGGATCAGCACTTGATGCATTATTGGGTTTCTTTGGTGTTACTGGGTATTGGTTGGAATTTCCTGTTTATCGGTGGCACCGTGTTGTTACCACAGAGCTATACCGATAGTGAGCGATTTAAAGTGCAGGCAACCAATGACATGTTAGTGTTTTCGGCGCAGGCAGTAGTCTCTGTCATGTCGGGATGGTTATTGTTCAGTGTTGGTTGGCAAATGTTACTGCTATTGTGTTTGCCGTTAATGTTGATTCAATGCCTGGTGGTTGCCTATTGGAAGTTTAGGGTGGAAACCGTATAATTCTGTTACCTCCTAACGAACACAATGAAGATTATATAACGTATGCAAACACCTGAAGTAAAAGGGGATGTTGAGCGCCTGTTAAAACGCGCAACTCAGCTGTCGGTAGCAACGGCCGTTATTCTTATTGTGGCCAAAGTATATGCTTGGGGGGCATCGGGTTCGCTAAGTGTGCTGGCGTCTTTAATTGATTCAATAATGGATGCAGCAGCATCCATTATTAACCTGCTGGCGGTGCGTTACGCATTGGTGCCAGCGGATGAGGAACATAAATTTGGTCATGGTAAGGCAGAATCCCTAGCAGGGCTTGGGCAAGCCATGTTTATCACCGGTTCAGCGGTTTTCTTATTGTTTAATGGTGTCGATAGAATTCTTCACCCCAGAGCGATCGAGGAAGTCGGTATTGCGGTGGGAGTGATGATTTTTTCTATTGTCGCTACTGCCGCCTTGTTGATGTTTCAACGCTATACCGTCAAACGTACCCAGTCCGTTGCTATTAAGGCCGATTCCTTGCACTACGCCGCCGATCTATTTACCAATGTCGGCATTGTTATTGCCTTATTGTTAGCCCAGGCCGGGTGGCCGGGTATTGACCCCATATTTGCTATATTAATTGCGTTATATGTGTTGTATAGCGCCTGGGGCATTGTCAGTGAATCTGTTAATGACCTGTTGGATAGAGAGTTACCGGAACATATTCAACAAGCCATTACCGATATCGTTCTCTCTCATCAAGAAGTGCGAGGACTGCATGATTTGCGTACCCGGCAATCGGGGCGTAATAAGATTGTGCAGTTTCATATAGAGGTGAATCGCGACCTACCATTATGGCAGGCCCATGAAGTTGCCGAAGAGATCGAACTTGATCTGCAAAATCATTACCCCGAAGTTGATGTGATCATTCACCAGGATCCGTATCCAGCAAGTTGATGGAAACATGTTTTTTTACCGTTGCCAGAATGAATGGATGCTTTTCCATACCCTAATTGCTTGTTTTTACTGGACCTTAAACAGTGTTGCTCCGCCTTAAAATTTACCCCATCATATAAGTAGAGCATGAGTAAAATCAAACCAGGTAAAAATGCCTAGTGCATTTTTTGAGGCTAAGCTATGGCGGGTGATAGTCAGTCAGTCATTGTTGATGCGATGCAGAAATCAGAGGTTTATGCTCACGCCTGTCAACAGGTGGAGCTGTTAGAAACTCATATCTCCTATGTGTTCTTGGCAGGTGACTACGTCTACAAAATGAAAAAAGCCGTCGATTTCGGGTTTTTAGATTTTTCTACTCTCGCAAAACGCCATCACTTCTGTGAAAAGGAAGTTCTTCTAAATCGTCGATTGGCCCCAGATCTCTATATGGCTGTAGTGTCAATCTGTCAGCATCGAGAGAGCGGAGCGATTACACTAGGCCAGCCATCTGCATCATCCACTGTCATTGTTGAGTATGCGGTGAAAATGCACCGTTTTGATCAGTCATCTATCTTGGTGAGCTGGATGGAATCTCATGGCGATGAATCGCAGGATGAAGTATTGCCACTGACTTCCAAGCGGCAAAAAATGTTCATGCAAATTGGCGTCTGCATGGCAGAGTTTCATGCGGTTACCCCGCGTATTGACCCTGATAATAAAGAAAGTTCTTCTCAGCGCTTGGGTCATCCAGAGACAATAGGTTTTGCGGTAAAACAAAACTTCAAACAAATAATGCCGTTGTTGACTGATGCAAMTGATCTGCAGCAAGCTGCTGAATTGGCGAGCTGGAGTGAAGCAGCGTTGCAGCGGTTATCGCCCGTATTTYTTGACCGGCTTGYCCAGGGTTTTGTGCGYGAATGTCATGGCGATCTTCATGCGGGGAACATTGCCATCATCGACGACAAACCGCTRTTTTTTGATTGTATAGAATTCAATGACCAGTTTCGCTGCATTGACGTGATCAGTGAGCTGGCATTTCTGGTGATGGATCTAGAAGCCAATGAACAGGGTGCCAATGCCATGGATGTGGTAAACGCCTATGCCGCAAAAACTGGCGACTATGCTGGGTTGAGTTTGTTGTTGTTTTACAAGGTGTATCGAGCCATGGTGAGGGCAAAGGTGAGCATCTTGCGGT
This sequence comes from Moraxellaceae bacterium, assembly GCA_002402125.1. Classification (GTDB taxonomy): domain Bacteria; phylum Pseudomonadota; class Gammaproteobacteria; order Pseudomonadales; family Ketobacteraceae; genus 42-54-T18. The sequence goes on along the minus strand of NVVG01000003.1, from coordinate 5,287 downwards.
TAGCGCAAGCAGGACTGGCAGAAGGTGACAGGATTAGTGCCCTAGAAACCTACAACCGCTATGTGGATTTGGCGACATCCTATATCGCTGCAAGCGACGCTGGTCTATTAGTAAGCCACGGGGTGTCGGGCACAGGTAAAACATCGGCTGCGCGTTATTTATCGCGTCACTGGGGCGCCGTGCATGTGCGAGCTGATATCGAGAGGAAGCGGCTGTTTGGCTTGGGTGAATTTGACTCCAGCAAAGAGCAAGGGCTGGATATCTATACCCCAACAGCAACCAAACAAACCTTCGATCATCTGGCGACCATTGTAGGGTTATTGCTGGAAGCTGGGCTACGGGTGGTGCTGGATAGCACGATGTTGCATCTTAAAGTGAGGGCTCGTTTTATGCAGTTAGCGCTGGATACAGAAAATAGCGCCTATATATTCACCTGCCAATTAGCCGATCATCTTGTTCGGCAACGGTTGGAGGTGAGGCAGGGGTTAAACAACGATGCCTCGGAGGCGGATGCTAGCATTATGGAGCAGCAAATACGGCTAGCGGAACCGTTAACGTCTGCCGAGGAGACGTTAACGTTTACTATCGATATGGAAGACGCAAAAAAGGCGCTGGACTTAATGCTGGCGCGGCTATGATGTTAGTGCGACTAGCGCCTTAACCTGTACCTTTGCTTCCAAGTAATGACTACTCGGCAGCATCAAGCTGAGCAATCACCTTAGCGATGCGCTTTTCCATTTCGTCGGTAAGTTCCAATGTACTATGCACTGGGAGGGCAGCAATACGGTTTCTGCCTATCTTAAATAAGCCTTTTTTAATGAATTCGAGATCTTCTTTGACGTTGTTGTCCATGGTATGGCCTCTCTATGCGTTATTTCGGTGGATGGTACAGAGTTTGTATAGTCAATTCAAGCGCCTCATGGTCTCTGTAACGAAGATGTTGCGCTGTTTGTTGGTTAAATTGACTGCTTATTGTTGCTCATAAAATGCGTCACAGTGTAAGGAAACGGGCGATGGTTACGACCAACAACTAGATGGTACAGGCAGTTAAGATAAATAATCACCAACCCTACCGGAGGCTAGAATGAGACAGACTGTGATTCTAGGTTTTTTTTGCTTCATTCTTTTAGAAGGTAGCACCTCTGCGGCAATGGAGCTAAATGGTTTCACTATCGTGGAACCCTTGGTACCCGTGACTGAGATTCTGCATGGTGGCCCACCAAGAGATGGTATCCCATCCCTCGACGAACCCAAATTTATTGCCGCTAGCGATAATACGTTTTTACAACCCAACGACCGAGTATTGGGTGTGTCGTTGAATGGCATCCAGCGAGCCTACCCTATAGGTATCTTGAATTATCACGAAATAGTCAATGATGTGTTTGATGGTGAGCCGGTGCTAATAAGTTATTGCCCATTGTGCGGTACTGGTTTGGCATTTAACGCCATGGTTGACGGCCAGCCGTTGGTGTTTGGGGTATCTGGATTGTTGTATAACAGTGACGTGTTGATGTACGACCGACAAACCGAATCGTTATGGTCTCAAATTGAGCAAAGGGCGGTTAACGGACCGTTGAAGGGGCAGGCTTTAGCGTTAATTCCGCTAGAGCATACCAGTTGGGCTGCGTGGGAAAAACGTTACCCGAATACAACCGTGCTTTCTCATCAAACCGGTTATTTAAGAAATTATGCACGCACACCGTATACCGGTTATAGCAGTAGTGAGCGGATATATTTTTCGGTGTCATATAGCGATAAGCGTTATCACCCCAAAGAGGTTGTTGTTGGCGTGGTCATCAATGGTGTGGCTAAAGCCTATCCGTTTGTGGAATTGTCCAAGGTGGCAACGCCAATTCATGATGTAGTGGAAGGCGTGGCGTTAACCATTCACTATGATGCAGAAGCGCGTAGCGCGAGGATTACCGGAGAGGAGGGTGAAACAATAGGTTCCTTAACAGCCTATTGGTTTGCCTGGTTTACGTTTCATCCGCAGACCGACGTGTTCACGGATAAGTAGGCTCGGATTCGCAAGCATTCAATCTGTTTGGCGTTGTTTAGGGTGTAGTTTAGGGTGTTGTTTACGGTGTTGTTTACGGTGTAATTACCGAGGTTTCGGGCAACCAGCGTTGCAAAATAGCTTGCATCTGTTGCAAACGCACCGGTTTGGCGATGTGATCATCCATGCCGCAGGCTTTGCATTTGTCGATATCAATGCTGGAGGTATTGGCAGTTAAGGCAATAATGCGCAAGCTGCGTTTCACCTCTGTGCGCCTGATTTCGATGGTGGCGTGATACCCGTCAACCACCGGCATTTGGCAGTCCATAAAAATCAGGTCATAGTCTTGTTGCTTAACCGCTTCTATGGCTTGGGCACCATCACTGGCAATATCGGCGTCGATACCCAGTTTTTTTAACATGCCACAGGCGACTCTTTGATTAACGATGTTATCCTCAACAACCAAGACTTTTGCGTTATGAAAATTCACACTGGATTTTTTGCGCAGCATCGATAGGGCGAGGTTGTTTGACTCGCCACTGGCTAATCCCTGAATGACTTGCAACAGGTTGTCGCTACGCAGCGGTTTTTCCACGATGGCGGCGGTTAACAGGGTAGAGTCCCGGTCGGCGTTAGGTTCTACCAATTGAATCAGCTCGATACTCTGGTCTGCTGCACTGTTGCTCATGAGACGGGTTAACTGTTTTTCAAGCTGGCTATCTTCTGCCGGCGTATTAGCAAAACAGCACTTATCCAGCATTACCATGATTTTGGGTTGCTGTTGTGCAGCCAGTAATTTGGCTAAATCGTTGAGATCATTACTGAACAGGTGATTCAGGCCTAAATGCTGTAAACGACAGCTAACGGCCTTTTCTACCTGCGGTTGGCAGGCAAGAACAATAATAAAAATATCGTCCGGGTTAATTGGTTTGTTCAGAGGCTGTAGGGTGGTATCTACAGCGAAGGGCAGGTCGACAATAAAACGGCTGCCTTTGCCAATGTCGCTATCAACCTGAATAGTACCCTGCATTAATTCGATGATACGCAGACTGATGGCCAGACCCAAACCGGTTCCGCCAAACTTGCGATTGGTAGCGCCATCTTGCTGTGAATAAGGGTCAAATATTCGTCGGTGATCTTTGGGAGCAATGCCGATACCGGTGTCGCTGACAATCAGGCGGACGGTTACCTGTGCTGGCGCTGCTTGTTCATCTGCAGGTGGAAGTAATTGCAGTTCCACCGAAACCGAACCCTGGGCGGTAAATTTAACGGCATTGCCAATCAGGTTGTTTAATAGCTGGCGCAAGCGGGTGATATCACCGATCACCTGGTGGGGAACATCGGCGGCAAAAAAGCTGGCTAATTTCAGGTGAGCGGATTGCTCAGAGTGGGCATGTAGGCTAATTAACTCCTCTACCAAATTAGGCAGGTCAAAGGCGGTATTATCTATTTCCATAAAACCCGCATCCAACTTGGAAAAGTCGAGGATATCGTTAATCAATATATGCAGATGCTCTCCCGATGATTTGGCGAGTTCCACATAATCTTGCTGACGTTTATCCAGCCCCATGGTGCTTAATAATTCCATGGTGCCCAGGATACCGTTCATCGGAGTGCGTAATTCATGGCTGATATTGGCGGCAAATTCAGACTTCAGTCGAGAGGCCTCCAAGGCTTCATCGCGTTTTTTGGTCAGCTCGGTTTCGTTATTTTGCAAAGAAACTATCATCTGGTTAAACGCGCTGACGATTAGCTTCCATTCCGGTGCGCCATGGGTTTGCAGGGGTTGCCAGTCAGACTTGAGGCGAACGGAATCCATGGCCTTGATGAGTTTGTACAGGGGTTTTGTCATCTGCCGAATGAGCTTACGTTGTAACATCAGCATCACGCTGAGAATGATCAACGCCATGGCGCTAATACCCAGTACCATCTTTCTTACCATGGCATGCATGTCAGCTTTGCTAATTAATACCCGGACATAACCCAGGTGCAGTTGTTTTGTTTGTAGATCGTCATAGGGCGAATCGCTCTGTGTATCTCCACCAATGCTCACACTATCGACAAATTGCCAATATTGATCGTTTTCAAATTCCAACAGGGGGTTGGATTGCTGCTGCCAAGCCTGCTGGTCCAATTCAGTGATATGCCAATGGCGGAGGGCACCACGCTGATAAAACAGATCTTGTTGGCTATCAAACATGGCTACCTGTTCTATGTTGCCGACGGTGAGAATAACCTTGGCAGCCTCTTTGGCACTCTCCTCGCTGGCATAGGCCAGGGCTAGGCTGCTTTGTTGAGCAAACAGCCGGGTGATAACCATCGCTTGCTTGAGAGAGTTTTCACTCGCCAGTTGCTTACCCAAAAACAGAGCGCAAAGAGTGATAGACGCGGTGAGGAAGACAAAGGAAACAATAAAACTGAAAGATAACTGTTTTTGAAATCCCAGTATTTTTAGACGGTCGTTTATGATTTTAAAGAACATACTTAACCTCCGTGCCTAGGGAATATTAAATCGAACTGGCGTTGTTGCCGTTCAGAAAATTTCAATCCCAAGTGGCGAGCGGTGCGAATATTCACCGCCAAGCGTGTTTGTTGTAACCACTCTAATTGTGGCAATTTTAACAGTGTTGTCGATGCTGGTGATTCTGCTGCGATGACCAAGTCTGCGCCAGACTGCCACAAGTGTTTGCCCAACCGATAATTGTCCGGGTAGAGGGTGAATAAAACCCCGTGTTTTACGTGAGAGAAGTTATTAGAGATAACGACAAACTTACGCTGCCAAGCGGTTTTTAATACCATAGGCAATATTAAGTGGTTATCCACCACCTCGGGATTTTGTAATAACCAAAGCGCCTCGGTTTCGGATTTGAGGTTAGCCATCAATTGTGAATGAGCCAGAGCGCTTTGCTTAAGATCTTGGGCTTGGTGGACAGTGAGGTTTAGACCAAAGCGTTTGGCCGCCGCACGGGCATCGTTAATCAACTCGGTATCATTTTTATGGTAGACAACATGCACACCACGGATGTTAGGTGCCAGGTTTCTGAGTTGATTAAATAATTGCTCAGGAGCCGGGGTTAAACTCACCGTAAGGTCGGGCAATCTTGGCTGGCGTAATGGCGTAAACGCGGTCGAGGCGAGCATGCTGGGCTGCTGTAAGGCCAGTAAGACGGAAGAGTCGGGCGATAATATCGCCCCCAGGACTACCGGTATCGCAGTACTGATGGAGAATGCTGCTACCTTGCCACGAGAGCCGAGGCTGATAACAAAGTCCGGTGAATGTTGGCGAATTTT
>NVVG01000184.1 GCA_002402125.1 Moraxellaceae bacterium | reverse complement strand
GAACGAGTAATTATAATGCAAATACAAATGAATATTTTGATGCAACGATCGGTCGAATTACTCGCTACACCGCAGAGGCTTCGACTAATTACACAACAGTAGATTATTCAAGTCGACAAGTTTTGTTGGGAACAGATGCAACCAATGGTTTTCCAAATACTCATCAATCACATGGAACGGGGCATTTAGTTTTTGGAACAGATGGAACATTAATGGCTAGTTTGGGAGATGGTGCAAGTTATAGTTCTGTGGATCAAGGTTCTGCTTCAGAGACTTATTATCAACAAGCGATTACTGATGGAATTATTTCTTCAGCACACAATGTTGGAGCTTACCGTTCTCAAATTTTGAATAATTATGCAGGGAAAATTTTACGAATAAATCCGCAGACTGGAGCGGGAATTCCAAGCAATCCATATTACCAAACAAGTAATCCAAATTCAAGAGAATCAAAAATTTGGACAAGAGGATTACGAAATCCATGTCGATTTACTTTGAAGCCAGGAACTGGAAGTCATGATCCAGAAGATGGAGATCCAGGAATTTTTTATGTAGGTGATGTTGGTTGGGGAACACGTGAAGAATTAAATGTAGTTGATGCTCCAGGGTTGAACTTCGGTTGGCCAAAGTACGAAGGGATGACTAATCAACCTGGATATAATAATTCTACTTATGAACCTTCTACACATGAGTTAGCCAAAATAGATTGGCGAGGTGGAGTTGGTCGTGGAAGTATTGATGGAGTAATTTATAATATTGGTTCATCGCAATTGCCAGGTGATAATGTTTCTGGAAATTGTTCTATGGGAGGGACTTGGTATGATGGAACAGACTTTCCAGTAGAATATCAAAATTCATATTTTCATGCAGATTATGGTGGAGATTGGATTATGAATTTTACATTCGATGCCAATGATAATCCATTCATGCCGCTGTGCTACAAGTTCGCGCGCTTCTGGAAAGGTTAATTCGCGCTTCGCGCGGGTGAAGCTTCGTTCCATTGTGGCGGGTACCGCGGTGCGGTGCAGATGCTGTGATAGAGCGGATATTTTGAGTTCGACCCCCTGTTCCATTAATAAAGCACGGAAAATACTGGTTTGTTTAAACACTTCAGAGCTAACCATGCTGGCAATGACCACCACTAACATGCCGGGGAAAATGATGTTGGGGTTTGAGGTTAACTCCAGTAACGCCATTAGAGCCGCCAAGGGTGCCTGTAAGACAGCGCTCATCATGCCGGCAAGACCTAACATGGCATATAAGCTGGAGCTGGAATTGCTGCTTGGTACTAGCTCCAAGCCAATGAGTCCCATTGCCGCCCCTGCGGTTGCGCCCATAAATATAGCAGGCCCGATGAATCCTCCCGGGATGCCTGAGCCGGCAAAAAGGCTGGTGGCAATGAGTTTGGTGAAGGTGATAAGTAACAGTGTAGTTAAGCTCAAATGACCTATCAGTGCAGCGTTGACGGTATCATAGCCGACCCCCATGATTTCTGGGGTAATGAGTGCAATGAGGCCTCCGGCGGCACCGACGAGGGTGAAGCGAAGGCCAATGGGGATATGTTGAGTATGGCGGGAGACTTGTCGGCTGAGCCAGATAAAACAGGCGGCTAAGCAGCCCATTACTATGGCGAGTAACATGATGTAGGGTATTTCTAATAGGGTAGAGATTTGCAGGGTGGGGACGATAAAGGCCTCTTCGTGACCGTAGACCGCCCTGGTCATGACTGCGCCAGTAACAGATGCGAGGATGATGGGGGTGAAGGTCGATATGCTATATTCCAGCATGACAACCTCCATCGCAAAAATAACACCAGCAATCGGTGTGTTAAAGGAGGCGGCAATTGCAGAGGCGCAGCCGCAACCCACCAACACGCGCATGCTGTTGTTCGGCAATGATGCCCATTGTGCCAATAAGCTGCTGGTGGCGGAGCCGATATGAACTGCAGGTCCTTCTCGCCCCATGGAGTGTCCGCTGGCTAATGTTATAACTGCCCCTGCAAATTGGACCAGTAATCCTTTTAGGGACATGTTGCCTTGCTGATGAGTGAAACGCTCGATGACAAGGGCAATGCCTGTGCGGCGAAGTCCCTGAGGGACGTGGTGGAACATTAGCCCGAGAGCCATGCCTCCTAGTAGCGGTAGTAGGAAATGCCATATGGTAGGTAAGCTCTCAAAATTCTCCGGATCCCCCTGCAAATAGCTGGCTTGTAATTCCTCAGTGACCCATCGGAAAAGTAGGATCATCGCGCCTGACAAAAAGCCAGCGATGATACCGAGCCCAGAAAGTAGCGGAAGTGCGTCGATATTTGCAAGCTTGTCGCGAAACTTGTCTAATTCTATTCGTGGCATTGGCGGCKGCTTTGTCTCGGTTTTGTTCTGGAAGTGTGAAATATCTGGCGGACTCTATGATAATTATATGCGTTAATTGAGTTGTTGCCTAAATTCATTAATTATTAGGGTCAAATCCCTATTAATTAAGAGCAAAACATTGTGTTGACATGATTCTTCGATATCATTGATAACCAAGAAAATACTGATGGGCTACTGATAGGCGGTAGGCCCTCTTAAGRTACAWAGGTGGTGGTGTGATTAAAGTTGGAATTGTTGGTGGAACCGGGTAYACCGGTGTTGAACTTCTCAGATTGTTGGTGATGCACCCGGATGTTGARTTGGTTGCGGTGACATCWCGGTCTGAGTCTGGYCAGCCTGTTGCCGACATGTACCCTAACTTGCGTGGTTTCTTRRCGYTGYCCTTTAGTGAGCCAAGCGTAGAGAACTTACGTCAATGTGATCTGGTRTTTTTTGCCACACCCAATGGTGTTGCCATGGAAATGGTACCTCAGTTRTTAGACCTCGGTATTAAAGTTGTCGATTTGGCGGCGGACTTTCGTCTGCAAGATCCAACGGAATGGCAGCACTGGTATGGTAAAGCCCACGCCTGTGTTGATGTGCTTAAAGAGGCGGTTTATGGGTTGCCCGAAGTCAATCGCGCCCGGATTAAGCAGGCTAGAATCGTAGCAAACCCAGGCTGTTATCCCACCGCAGTGCAGTTGGCTTTCTTGCCTTTGTTAGAAAAGGGGCTTGTTGATCCAGCGAGTTTAATTGCGGATGCTAAATCCGGGGTGAGTGGAGCGGGTCGTCAGGCTAACATTGGATCTTTGTTATGTGAGTCCTCAGAAAGTTTTAAAGCTTATGGGGTCTCCGGTCATCGTCATCTGCCGGAGATAAAGCAAGGTTTGAATCGTAGTTCGGCGTCACCGGTTGCGCTAACTTTTGTGCCGCATTTGACGCCAATGATTAGAGGAATTCATGCAACCTGCTACAGTCAAATGACGGGTTCTGATGTGGATTTGCAAGATCTGTTTGAACAACGGTATGAAAATGAACCTTTTGTTGACGTGATGCCTGCGGGTTCGTTGCCAGAAACCCGTAGTGTTAAAGGCTCGAATATCTGTCGGTTGGCGGTTTATCGCCCACAAGAAGGTAATACAATTGTTGTGTTATCGGTCATTGATAATTTAGTCAAGGGCGCTGCAGGCCAAGCTGTACAAAATATGAATTTGATGTGTGGTCTCGATGAGGTTGCGGGGTTAGGGCAAGTTCCATTGATGCCATAAGATGTTGAATATGAAACGTAAACCGATTGTAAAAGAAAGTACCCAGGCTCGCATGATTGTTGTGCCTCGGCGCAGTGGGCATAAAACTAAGCGACGATTAGAAGTTGGGCTGGTATTGGCCCTTGTTGCGATGTTGTGCGCTGGAGCCGGTTATTGGGCGGGCATTTGGCATCATACCCAAGTGCTTGCCGAAAAYATCGAGYTAAACCAGCRGCTGGKTGCCTTGCAACAGAATAATACCGAGCTACGTGAGGTGGCGGCTRTTGATCGTCATGGCAGYGTGTTGGAAAAGAAAGCAACTGAGCATGTGCGTCAAGAAAATGTGCAGCTGCAAAATAAGGTCGCTGAATTGCAAGAGGCGGTTAGTTTCTATAAGGGCATAATGGCCCCCTTAAGAAATGATAAAGGTTTGCGTATAGAGAAGTTAAGCTTGCAGAAGTTTGGCGAGGCTGGGCGTTAYCGGTATAAAGTTGTGCTGACTCAGGTGGCTAATCATAGCTCCTATGTTTCGGGCAATATGCGGATTCGAGTATTGGGCTCTGTGAATGGAAAGGCGCAGACGTTAGCGCTTAACACATTGTCTGAAACGGTAGGTAAGAAAGGTGTAGCCTTTAAGTTTCGCTACTTCCAAGACTTGTCTGGAGAGTTRACATTGGCGCCGGACTTTGTSCCTGAGCGGGTAGAAGTGGTGGCGCAATCGTTGGGTAAAAAAGCAATGCGCTTAGAGCGTTTGTTTGACTGGGTAATTGATGAGGTAAGGACTGATGTGGGGCAAAGATAACAGCAAGAAAGTTGATTTTGATCGTCACGCGGGTAAAACCACGATGATATCTAAGGGTACTGAAATTACAGGCGATATTACTTTTGACGGTGGCCTACTTATTGAAGGTGTTGTCAGAGGCAATATTCGTGCGGCGGAAGGATCTGATGCGCTACTGCGATTGAGCGAGGCGGGGATCATTGAAGGCTGCATCTACGCACCGAATGTTGTAATCAATGGCAAGGTTGTCGGTGATGTATTTTCTCCAGAGCATGTGGAGTTGGCGTCTAAAGCGGTGGTAAACGGCAATGTGCATTACAATTTGATTGAAATGGTGATGGGGTCCGAGGTCAATGGTTCCCTTGTGCATGATCAATTAGCCAACGCTATTTCTAAGTCCGGCGCTGCTGCTTCAACGTCTGACACAGCCGTATCGCAAAAAAACAAGGCAAAAGCGAATGACACACATAAGGTTACAGTGTCGGTTGAAAAATCGAGCTAATCTTGACTAAATTAGTAGGACTTAAGATAATGGTCAGAATTAGAAGCTTGATGTACGGAGTAAGATTATGGGTGATGATGCAATGGGCACACAGCCTGCGATGATTTTTAGCGATAATGCCGCTAAAAAGGTTAAGTCATTGATAGAAGAAGAGGGGAACGATAACCTTAAACTGCGAGTGTATATCTCCGGCGGCGGCTGTTCAGGGTTCTCCTATGGCTTTAGCTTTGATGAAGAGATGAAAGAAGGTGATACCGTGGTAGAAAATGCGGGTGTCACCATGCTAGTAGATCAAATGAGTATTCAGTACCTGACGGGTTCTGAAGTGGATTATAAAGAGGGGTTGCAGGGCTCTCAATTTACCGTAAATAATCCTAATGCAACCACCACCTGCGGTTGTGGCTCGTCTTTTTCGGTCTAAATTCCTTGTCTAGAATGGAGCATGGCGTGCGCTATGTGTTGCGTCGGCTAATTTTAATAGGCTAGTTTCAATAAGCTAATATCAATAGGCCAATTTTAATAGGTTTAGTAAAATCCATTCTTTCCAGGGTAAATCCCACCTAAGATAACATTTTCTTTGGCGCCGGTGACATCAGGCAGATTGCCGGTGAGGCTGTGTCGGGTTTGGCGTGCAAGCCAAGCGAAGGTTATGGCTTCAACCCAGTCGGGGGAGGTGCCCAGTGCTTGGGTGCTTTTTGTCGGTAGACGGCAGGCCTGCTCAATTTGCGCCATTAAATGGGCGTTTAGTGCGCCGCCGCCGCAAACATAGATAGCCTGGGCATTTGGGCAGTGAGCTTGGATGGCACTCTGGATGTTGCTGACGGTTAGTTGTAATAACGTTGCCTGGATGTCTTGAGGGTTTTGAACGGAATGTGGCGCTAAAAATGCCTCTAACCATTGTTCATTAAACTCTTCCTTGCCGGTGCTTTTAGGGGGGGGAGATTCAAAATAATGGTATGCCAATAAGCTTTCTAGTAGTTCATTGACCACTTTGCCGGATTGGGCCCATCTGCCTTGCTGGTCGAAGTCGGCTCCGGTGTGTTTTTTGCACCAAGCATCCATTAATCCGTTGCCAGGGCCAGTATCAAATCCTATGCAGGCTGTGTCGGTGTCGCTGGGTATCCAGGTAATATTGGCTATTCCGCCAATATTTATAATGACGCGATTTTCTGTCGGGTGGTGAAACACCTTGTGATGGAATGCGGGTGCCAGTGGGGCGCCCTGGCCGCCTGCTGCCATGTCTCTGCGCCTGAAATCTGCGATAGTGGTGATGCCAGTGAGATGGGCAATAATGTTTGGGTCGCCGATTTGTAATGTGAATGGTTGATTGCTGTTGGGCCTGTGGCGAATGGTTTGTCCGTGGCAGCCAATGGCGCAGATGTCTTCTGCTGCTAAGTCGGATTGATAAAGCAGTTGAGAAACGGTTTTCGCAAACAATGCACCTAGCAATTGGCATTGTCTGCCCATCTGATCAATTTCGCCCGGTCCGGGGGTAAAGAGCTGAAATAGGTCCTGTTTCAGTTGAGCTGGGTAGGGTGTAAATAAGGTGCTTTTAACGTTAAATTCGGAGTCAGAAGAAAACTCGACAAGGGCGGCGTCGACTCCGTCGAGGCTGGTGCCGGACATTAAGCCGATGTAGCGCTCTAGTGTCATGAGTTAATTGTTGCTAGCAAGTGCTGGGAGGATGGTGCCGGCGTATGCGGCTAAGCGATTTTTCATGGTCTGCGCGTGCGCTAAGAACTTTGCTTTATCCGCTGTTGCGATTGGCTTGGCATGTGGCAGCTTGACGGTTACCGGATTGCGCACCGAGCCATTGAGATAAAACTCGTAATGTAGGTGAGGGCCGGTTGCTAATCCAGAGCTGCCGACATAACCGATGGTCTGTCCTTGCCGCACACGTTTGCCTTTTCGGGCGCCTTTGGCGTAACCATTTAGGTGAGCGTAGAGTGTCTTGTAGCGTTGTCCGTGCTGAACAATGACCACTCGGCCGTAACCACCTTTACGGCCGGCGTATAGTATTTTACCGTCGCCGGTCGTTTTTATCGGCGTGCCTCTTGAGGCAGCGTAATCGGTGCCTTTGTGGGCTCGAATAGTGTGTAACACCGGATGTTTGCGGCGCAAGTTAAAGTGTGAGCTGATACGGGCAAAATGTATTGGGGAGCGAAGAAAGGCCTTCCTCATGCTGTGGCCGTCTGGCGTAAAGTAATTTGCTACTTCGTTATCTGACTCGTGCCGAATAGCGGTAAAGACCTTGCCTTGATTGATAAACTCGGCGGCGAGAATATTGCCGTCTTTTATCTTTTCCCCATCTAGGTACATTTCGTCATAAATGAGTTTGAATGAGTCGCCTTTGCGTATGTCGAGGGCAAAATCCACATCCCAACCAAAGATGTTGGCTAATTCCATAATCAGGTTTTGTGATAGTCCGGCATTTTGTCCTGCTTGAAATAGGTTGTTTTCAATGATGCTTTCGCTGTACTTAGGGTACGCGTTGAGCTGTTTGGTAGTTTTGACGGCATTAAATCGGCCATCGACGTTGCTGAATAGCGTGCTTTCGAGTCTGTTTTTTATATGCTTGAGTTGGATAAGTCGGTCGTTATCATCGATGTCAAATAATAGCTGCTGCCCAGGTTTGAGCTGGGTCAGTGTTTTTGAATCATTGCCAAAATGAGTGATGTTGTATACGTCTTGTGAGCTTAGGCCGGCACGTTTAAATATGTGGCTAAGAGTATCGCCGGTTTTWACGGTTTGTTTGTCCCATTGTGTTGGCCGGGRTTTAGAGGGTGCGGGSGCGCTGTCTTGACTGGCTGACGTGACTGTAGCGGTGTTGTTTAGTTCTGGGGTGGTGTAAATAGTGGTGCGTTTGGCTGAGGCTTCAGGGGTTGGAAGTACGGCAAACACGATCAATAGGATTATTGAAATGACGGATRCCCAGGCTAGGTGTTTYTTTGGGTAGTCTTTGGCAACTTGTGTGAATTGGGATGTAACCATAAATAAACTGCTGGCTTGTTTGTGGATTGTTYACATTATAGTAGAACGATGTCGGATAGTACCAGGGCGAATTTAGATAGTACTAAGTAGCATAATACCAAAATGCTCGTGCTTTGGATGGGTTTTGTATCACAGTTTGACTGGTAGTAAAAGGTAAGGCCTTGTAAGAAGCYCTGTAATATAGWGGGTTGAGTGATATAATGGCCGGCTTTTGGGGGTGAGTCCCTCTGGTATTATTTGGTAGCATGCCAATTTTGAGTGGGAGAGTTTACGGTGACCGGATCAATAGACGACGCGCTGGCGCTAATCAAGCGTGGAGTAGAAGAGATTTTAGTGGAAGAAGAGCTTGTGGAGCGCTTGCAGGAAGGGCGTCCGCTGCGCATTAAGGCAGGGTTCGATCCAACGGCGCCAGATTTGCACCTTGGTCATACGGTGCTTATCAATAAGCTCAAGCAGTTTCAGGACTTGGGCCATGAAATACTCTTCTTGATTGGTGATTTTACCGGTTTGATTGGTGATCCAACAGGAAAAAACCAAACCCGTAATCCGCTCACGCCGGAGCAGGTGTTGGAGAATGCGAAGACCTACGAAGAGCAAATCTTTAAGATTTTGGATCGAGACAAAACTCAAATTGTATTTAATTCCACCTGGTTAGAAAAATTGGGTGCTGCAGGCATGATACAGTTGGCGGCGAAGCATACCGTTGCGCGAATGTTAGAGCGTGACGACTTCAGCAAGCGCTTCAAGAGTGAGCAGCCCATAGCTATCCATGAATTCCTCTATCCGCTGATCCAAGGTTATGACTCGGTGGCATTAAAAGCTGATGTTGAGCTAGGTGGCACAGATCAGAAATTTAATCTGCTGATGGGGCGCGAGCTACAAAAAGCCGATGGCCAGAAACCCCAAACGGTAATTATGATGCCGTTGCTCGAAGGTTTGGATGGCGTACAAAAAATGTCAAAATCATTGGGGAATTACATCGGCGTTAGTGATAGTCCGAGTGAAATGTATGGCAAATTGATGCAGATCTCCGATGAGTTGATGTGGCGCTATTTTGAGTTGCTTAGCTTTAGAACTAACGAAGAGATCAATGGTTTTAAGCAAGAAGTAGCTGGCGGTGTAAATCCCAGAGAGGTAAAGGTTCGTTTGGCTGAGGAAATTGTAGCTCGGTTTCATGGCAATGAGGCTATTAAGGACGCTCATAAAGGGGCTGGCAATAAGTTTGCTTGGGGTGAAACCCCTGATGATATGATTAAGGTACAGCTTGTGGCCGAGAGTGAGGAAGGGGTTCCCATCATTACTGCGGCTCGAGAGTCAGGAATTGTCGCCTCCGCCAGTGCTGCTAAAGGTATGTTAAAGCAAGGGGCTATTCGTATCGATGGGGAAGCGATAAAAGATCCTTCGTTTAAGCTTAAGCCGGGTGCAACTTATGTGTGCCAAGCAGGGAAAAAGAAGTTTGCACAGGTGACTGTGGTCAGTTAGCTGGAGTAAATTGGTTGTACTATTTAAGCCTTTGGTAAGCGATTGAAATAAAACTGAAATAAAGCATTGACGGAAAGGGAACGCGCTGTATAATTCGCGCTCTCTTGAAGGGGAAGCAAGCCGCAAGGCAGGTTAAAAGCCCCGTTTCACTTCAAGTTAACTTCTTGAAAGTCTTTAAAAAAGAAGTTGACGGTAAGGGAAGTCGCTGTATAATACGCGCTCTCTTGCAGACAAGCCTACGACATTATCGTAGCTTGAGTTCTTTAAAAATTAGTTAGAAACAAT
>NVVG01000183.1 GCA_002402125.1 Moraxellaceae bacterium | reverse complement strand
TTATTGGCGCGGTTCTCAATCTGGTTAACAATGCTATTGATGCTAGCGAACTTGATGCTAGCGAACTTGATGCCAGAGAACAGAAAACGCCGGTTATTATTAAGGTATCAATTGAGAATAGTAACCAGTTGGTCATCGAAKTAGNWSAKANMMSSCSTCNRKKAWSRGKRKSGRMWMTCAACAAAAACTATTCGAACGTTATATTAATTCTTCCGCACCCGACTCACCGCATCCACCCAACCAGCGTACAGTTTATCYCGTAGCTCATTAGACATGTCCGGCTCAAAGTGGCGCTCGCAATGCCATAGTTTTGAAATGCTCTCCAGAGAATCGTAAATACCCACCTGCAAACCTGCCAGGTAGGCCACTCCCAGTGCCGTGGTTTCAATCACCGCCGGCCTATCGACATTAACATCAAGCAAATCGCTGATAAATTTCACTACCCAATTATTAGCYACCATGCCGCCATCTACCCGCAAGGTTTTGGGTTTTTCAGCACCATCACGTTCCATGGCCTCGATAAGGTCCTTGGTTTGATAGGCCACCGATTGCAAACCGGCAGTTACGATATCCTTGATACCGGTATCGCGGGTTAAGCCAAACATWGCCCCGCGAGCTTCCGGATCCCAATAAGGCGCACCAAGACCGGTAAAAGCCGGTACTAAATAGACATTTTGATCGACACCCACTTCTTCGGCCATGGCTTCTGTTTCACCGGCATCACTGATTAGGGAAAGGCCATCACGCAACCACTGCACCGCCGCACCCGCCACAAAGATACTGCCTTCAAGGGCATAAGTGACCTTGCCATTAATCCGGTAACCCACCGTAGTCAGTAACTTTTGTTCCGATTTTAACGCCTTATCTCCGGTATTCATCACCATAAAACAGCCGGTTCCATAGGTGCTTTTTATCATGCCCGGTTCAAAACAGGCCTGACCGATGAGCGCCGCCTGTTGATCACCGGCGATACCGGCAATTTTAATGCTGGCACCAAACAAAGCTGGATCCGTATCACCAAAATCCGCTGAACAGTCTTCAACCGTTGGCAGCATTGATTTTGGTATGTTAAATATTTCTAGCAGCTCATCATCCCATTGCTGAGTATGAATATTAAAGATCAAGGTACGGGAAGCGTTGGTGGCATCGGTTTTATGGCTCTTGCCACCGGTCAAACGCCATAGCAAAAACGTATCGATAGTGCCAAACACTAGCTCGCCATTCTCCGCTCTTTCTCGCGCACCCTGCACATTATCAAGAATCCAACAGATCTTGGTGGCGGAGAAATACGGGTCTATTAACAACCCGGTTTTTTGTTGAATGATCGACTCCTTACCGGCCGCCTTTAACTCCTTACACCACTGCGAAGTTCGACGGTCTTGCCAGACAATCGCCTTATAGAGAACTTTGCCTGTGGTTTTTTCCCAGACCAGCGTAGTTTCGCGTTGATTAGTGATGCCAATTCCGGCAATAGCGGATGCCTCGATATTGGCGTTTTTTAGCGCTTGCTGACACACCAACACTGTAGATTCCCAGATTTCCTCGGCATCATGCTCCACCCAGCCATCGGCAGGAAAAAACTGCTCAAATTCCTCTTGGGCTGAGGTGACAATGGTTCCCCGATCATCAAAAATAATGGCTCGAGTACTGGTTGTTCCTTGGTCAATGGACAGAATGTATTGGGTCATTACTAATTAGTTCCTTTTGATGTAGCGAGTTCAGATATCCTGAGCTCACGGCTTATCGTTATACTGTTTCTGTAGTACTATTTACTGCTTGAATACTTGTTACCCTATTTAATCCTAAACCTGTAGATACTGAATTTATTATGTCTCAGCAAGCCCGACACGAACACATTGTAGAACTGGTCAACGCCAAAGGTTTTGTCTCCATTGAAGACCTAGCAACACACTTCGACGTGACCCCACAGACCATGCGCCGCGATATAAGCGCGCTCGCGGTCGATAACCGGGTTAGACGCTTTCATGGTGGTGCCAGTGCCGCTCCCAGCACTCAAAATACAGAATACACCACCCGCAAACACTTACAATCGCCTGAGAAATCTCAAATTGCAAAAATAGTTGCCTCGCAAATTCCCGACCATGCCTCGTTGTTCATCAACATCGGTACTACCAACGAAGCCATTGCCAAAGAACTGCTCAATCACACCGGCCTCAAAATCATCACCAACAACCTGCATGTCGCCTCTATGGTTAGTGGCAAAGAAGATTTTGATGTCATCATTGCCGGTGGCAAAGTACGCAGCAAAGATGGCGGCATTATCGGTGAAGCCACCATGGACTTCGTTAGCCAATTTCGGGTGGATTTCGGCATCATCGGCATTAGTGGTATCGATGAAGAAGGCTCGCTGCTTGACTTCGATTATCAAGAGGTACGTGTTTCCCAAGCCATTATGGCCAACTCACGGCAGGTGATACTTGCCGTCGACCATACTAAATTTGGCCGCCACGCAATGATCTGCCTGGGTAGCTTGCAACACATCGACCTTCTGGTTACCGACCAGCCCCTAGAAGACAGCTACCAAAAGCTGATGATAAACAATGATGTTCGCACGTTAATCGCTAACGAAGTACATCCTGCCTAATCTCACTGCCAACCCTTTACTAGCAGCCATCCCAGCCTAATCACACTAGACTGCGACCCCTCCTGCCTATTATTTCTCGCTCGTATTCTCTRAAAACACCACAAKCCATATTTCATATTAGAACATAGCTGRTCAATTTTTTCGACTACRCACCACTTAATTTTCTTAATTATTCGTTTGCGCGCATTAACGAAWGGTAATAGACTCGCATYTCAGACCATAAGAAYATAAAAGAATCTATCGACTATCGTAAAAANGCTGCTCGCTAACGAGGTATTTCATGGCCAAATYCGTCACTCACATCACACCAGATAGCGCTAACCAAGCAGATATCTACGATCTATTTATWGTTGGTGGCGGYATCAATGGCACCGGAATAGCCACCGATGCYGCGGGYAGAGGCCTGTCGGTCGTTATGTGTGAGCAATCCGACCTCGCCAGTGCCACCTCTTCTGCAAGCAGTAAAATGATTCATGGCGGGCTACGCTACCTAGAACATTATGAGTTTAGATTGGTTAGGGAAGCACTAGCAGAGAGGGAGGTGCTGCTTCGCAATGCACCCCACCTGATAAAACCCCTACGACTTATTTTGCCTCACCGGCCCCACCTACGACCAACCTGGTTGATTCGTATCGGCCTATTTCTCTACGATCACCTCACCAAACGCGGCCAGTTAGCGGCGTCAAAAGGAATACCGCTAGCATCGGGGCAAGACAACAACCCACTCAACCAAACCATTAACTATGGCTTTCAGTATTCTGACTGCAGAGTAGATGACGCCCGCCTTGTGGTGTCCAACGCCATCCAAGCACAACAGCAGGGAGCGAAAATTCTCACCCGTACCCGCTGCCAAAGCGCCCGTAGAAAAGACGGCCTGTGGCTTATTTGTGTTGAAGACCTGACCACTGGAAAAATCCAACACTGTAGAGCCAGAGCCTTAGTCAATGCCGCCGGCCCTTGGGCTCAGTCTTTTGTTGAAACTAAAATGCAACAGCAATCACCGCGCAATATTCGCCTCATCAAGGGCAGCCATTTTGTTGTAGAAAAAATGTATGACGGCGACCAGGCCTACATTCTGCAAAACGAAGATCATCGCGTTGTCTTTGTTATTCCCTACAACAAAGAATTCACCCTGATTGGCACCACCGACAAAGAATTCAGCGGCGACCCAACGTCTGCGTCGATGGATAATGAAGAAGAGAATTACTTACTTAACGTGGTTAATGCCCATTTCACTCGACAGCTCACTGCTGCCGACATTCGTTGGCGCTACTCTGGTGTTCGCCCGTTATGTGATGATGAATCCGATTCTCCATCGGCGATGACTCGAGATTATACCTTTGAGCTTCAGACCGACGACAATCAACAAGCCCCACTGCTCTGCATTTACGGTGGAAAAATTACCACCTATCGAAAACTCGCAGAAGCTGCGTTAGCAGAATTAACACCGTACTTTCCCCACATGGGCCAACCTTGGACGGCGGATTATCCGATTGCTGGCGGGGATATCGGTGAGATCAGCTTCGACCAATGGGTAGAGCACATTCGAAATCATTATCATTGGATTAACCAATCACTCCTAGAAAGACTCATTAATGCTTACGGCACCCGAACCTATGACTTGCTGGGCAACGCAACATCGATGACAGATTTAGGCCAACACTTTGGTCACAATCTTTACCAGCAAGAAATTGAATTCCTTATTCAACGGGAATGGGTCTATAACGCTGACGACATTTTATGGCGACGCTCAAAGCTAGGCTTGCACTTTAGTACCCAGCAAACCGATGCTCTCGATGATTTTGTTAAGGCCGCACAAAAGCAAATCACCCGCTCAGCCTTATCCAATACTTCGACCACCATAACCATAGAACAACAAAACAATATGAGCGCAATTAACGCTGCGCTTTAACAACATAACATCTAGAAACATTGCACCTAAAAACATTACACCCAAAAACAAGCCCAGCACATACCACAAGAAGGCACATCATCATGGAAGCGACACGCTCTTTAGACATACTAGAATCTTTAAATGATAAAAACATTCTAATCACCGGCACAACCGGGTTCCTGGGAAAAGTTGTTTTGGAAAAACTCATTCGAGAGATATCTAGTATTAAGGGTGTCTACTTATTGATACGTGGCAATAAAGAATATGCCGACGCTATCAGTCGTTTCCAAGCTGAAGTTATGTCGGCATCGATATTTACTAGCCTTAGGCTCGAAGATAAGGCAAAACTTGAGAATTTTGTCACAACAAAAATTCACTGTATAACCGGAGAAATATCACAAGCTAAATTCGGTTTAGACAATGAAGAGTATAATAACTTAACCTCCTCCATCGACTTGATCATCAATGGTGCTGCTAGCGTCAATTTTCGTGAAGAGATAGATTCAGCAATAAAAATAAACGTCTGCGCTGTTGAAAATATTGCTGACTTTTCCTTAGATGCTGGCAACATCCCTGTCATCCATATATCCACATGTTATGTCAATGGTTTTAATAAGGGTCGTATCAAGGAAAAAATTTCTGGGCCAGCCGGGTTTCGATCTATTAGAAAAAAACGCGATTATTACGATGTACAGCCCATCATCAAAAAACTGTTAATGAAAGCAGCAAAGCTGCGCTACAAATATAAAGATCACGAACACTGCTCGCAGAAAGTCACCGAATGGGGGCTAAAGGAAGCGCAACGCCTCGGCTGGAATGATACTTATACCTTAACCAAATGGATGGCCGAACAGCGGCTCATCGAAATACTGCATGAGGGTACACTGACTATCCTTCGTCCTTCTATTATAGAAAGCACCTTAAAAAGTCCTGTACCTGGCTGGATTGAAGGCGTTAAGGTAGCGGATGCAATTATCTTGGCGTATGCCCGCGGTAAAGTTAGATTATTTCCCGCCAAAGCAAATGGCGTGGTCGATATTATCCCTGCCGATTTGGTGGCAAATGCTATCCTCATCAGTGCCGCAGAGGCATGCAAGAACCAAGGCCAACATCGCATTTATCAATGTTGTACTGGATCATCTAATCCGTTAAAGATTAAGTATTTTCATCGCTGGATCGTTCAAGAAGGCAAACACAATCATCAACAATATGATTTGCTTTTCCATAAGAAACCGAACAAGCCGTTTATATTGGTCAATCGCAAACTATTTAGGAACATTACTCGCAGTATTGATATACCCATTTCGTTATTATCTAACCGTCTAGTGGAAAAATGGCTTAGCGATCAGCAAATAAAAGAGATACGAAACATACAAACCACGATTAAATTGTCCAACGTCTTTTCATTTTACACATCGCCCAACTGTATTTTTTATAATGACAAGTTAATGGCATTATCAAACCAATTAAGCAAAGACGATCAACAACGTTATCCGGTAAATTCAGAAAGCATTCATTGGGAGACCTACATTAAAAAAATCCATTTAGCCGGCCTACAGCGTTACGCTCTGAAGCCGAAACCACAATCAACGAAGCCAGATACTGCCGCCAAAAAACAACTTGAAGTCGCATAACTCTATCAACAAGCATCATAACGAATAAGGCTCAGTGTACGTTTCTTCAAGCTTACATTGAGCCTCTTGCATCTTACTCTGACCCCATTGATTACTCTGACCCCATTGATTAGATTATTAACAATCGCGCCAATTTATTTAATTTTTACGCTACCGGTTCGGCTTTTAGTTCTTCGTCAGCGGGCATTTCTTTTTCAATGCCGGCTGCGCGATTTTTTGCTTCGTTGGTACGRTTGGCATCGAGCTTGGCAAAGGTCTTGGGCGAGAAACGTCGCGCCAAACGATTAAGTGGCTCTTCAATAAAYTTAGGTAACTTAATGCCCAGTGGRTTTGTTTCCATTAGGTCTTYGGTAGAAATAACCCGCGTGCCCATAACGTAATCGAACCATGGCTTGGTAACACACCAATTGGCGTCTTGATTGGTATTCATATGGTGGTCATAGTGCCAAGGAATGGTCTTCTTGCCCCACTCCGGCTCAATGTGAGAACGGCGATGAGTGTAGTAATAATTGGCGGCGCTGTAATAGGTACCCAGGGTAAAAAATGGCGCTATCGGTGCAACCAAAGTGGTCGCGGCACASAGTAARAGTAAGGCGTTAATTTCGCCCTTAATCTGTTCGTTACCGGCTCGATAGGACGACAGATACATATCATCGGAATAGTCGCCACTCTTACGCACGGATTTATGATGCTGCCAGTGGCTTTGCATGCGTTCTGGGATCAGACTATGACGGCCTTTCACCCCGTCTTTGCGGGTGCCATGCAATACGTATTTATGTGCGTACCACTCAACTGCGTTGGAAACCACTATCGCGATCGGAAAGCCAATCATGCATATGTCCTTTATCTTTGTTATTCAGTGATTATCAGCATGCTCTTTTAGACAAGCCTGTGCTTGACAGCCACAGCCTAATTATTGACAATTCCCGCCATGACAGATAAATCTAACAAAGAGATCCAGCTAAGTCGATACATGGTCGAAAGTGGCTTTGCGAAGTTGCTGTGCAAATTCCTGGCTTTACGCCATATTAAAGACGACTTTCTCGCCCAGGAAATTGCTAAATGTAGCGGCAAGCAACGCTTCTCCATGGGCCAATGGTGGGAAATGTTGGAGCACACCGCCAGCCTATGCCCGGAACAAGCGCTGGGCCTGCGTATCGGTGAGTTATTTGAACCGAGCCATGCCGGGGTGCTGGGCTACCTCAGTTCATCTAGCCGTAATGTAGGGGAAGCGCTGTTTAACTTCGAACGATTTCAGCAGCTGGTTTATGGCGGCAATCCTTGTCAGCTTAAAGTCGACGCTGACTCATTTAGCTTGGAATGGGGTACGGCTTTAGGCGTGGCAAATCAACTGGTGGATGAAACCGGGCTGGCTGCATTAGTCTCTTTGATGCGCAAGGTCACCAATCACCCGGAGCTAGGGCCAAGTCGAATCGGGTTTATTAACCCTAAGCCGAAAAATCCCCAGCCCTACGAGGATTTTTTTAATTGCACTGTGGTATTCGAAGCGCCCGTTACGTCGGTGCAATTCCCGACCAGCTATTTGAAGGTGGCAATTGTCTCGCAAGATTCCAATTTACATCACCTGCTAACCAACCAAGCGGCAGAAATGCTCGCAAAACTGCCGTCACAAAACGAATTCCAACAGCAACTTCAAGAAGTGATATTGCGCGCCCTACACAGCGGCCAAGTAAACTTCGAACATGTAGCAGAACAAATGCACACATCGCCGCGCACTTTACACAGAAGATTGGCGGAGCAGGAATTGGAATTCAAAACGTTGCTACTCAATATGCGCAAACAATTAGCGCAACAGTATTTGGCCGACCCACAGTTATCGCTGACCGAGATTTCGCTGTTACTCGGCTATTCCGAATCCAGTGCGTTCTCGCGCGCGTTTAAGGCCTGGTTTAATCAAACCCCCAAGCAATTCCGCAACAATCAATAGATCAAAGGGGTTATTAGAGTGATAATTAAGGGGAAATTAAAGGGGTCAGAGTAACATTAAGGAATTAATCTTACTCTGACCCCAACAAAAAAGAGGAGGAGTCTACAAGGTAAATCCGCGTTCCTGCCAGAGACTCACTAACTTCTCGCCTTCTTTTAGGTTTACCGTACCCTGATTAGAAATAATCGCTTGGCCTTCATCACTCAGTATAAAATCAACAAATTCGCGCGCTATCGGATTCGAATTGGATTTCTTAAGTGTTAAAAATAACGGACGATACAGCGGGTATTTTCCCGACGATATGTTTTCCTTAGTCGGGATTATGCCGTCGATTGCCATTAACTCTACATCCACTTTCTTGGCAGAACTAATGCCGTCAACGGCAAAAGCCGTGTTAAATTGAACCACTCTCTTTTCTAGCGGCCCGGTTGATTTTACCTCTAGACCTTTGGCTTTGTAGTCAGCGTTAACATCCCCAAGTGCCAACTTACGAAACATATAACCTACCCCTGACGTCTTGCCACTCCTGGTGACCAGCCCTATCCTTCTATCCTCACCGCCGAGATCTTGCCAATTGGTGATTTCTCCAGCAAATACTTTTTTCAGGTTGTCCATTGAAATGTTGGTAACGGTATTACGTTTATTCGCAATAGGCACTATCGCATCCCAAGCCACATGGACAAATTCAGTGTTCGCCTCATCCCTATGGCGACGACCATCAACCTCATACAACCATAATCGACAACTTCCCCCCACATCACTTGCCCCAGAGGCAACGGCTCGAATGCCCTTGGTAGCACCACCGCCGGATACATTTACCTTGATTCCACGTTTCTCTTCAAATGCTTTTGCTGCGGCATGGATATAAGCTTTTTTACTGATACCACAACCGGTCCAATTGATATGGTCCGCCATTGCCGGAAGACTTAACAAACAACCCACTATTAGCCAAATTGATACTACTACTCTCATTTCTTCTCCTACTCAGTCTGTTCATAGTTTGATTTATGAATAAATCGAGTCGAATAATAGGCTAAAAAGGTGCGCTTGACCCATTTTGGTGCAAAAAAACACCATATGATAAAGAAACATTACATAAAAGGCCTTGGCAGACTAAAGCAACCCCAGATGAGTTTATTAACTAGATAGAAAGCGTAGCTTCAATCAAAGGAAGTCACTGGATCAATGGGGGGGTATTTAAAGGGAGTAATTAAAGGGAGTAATTAAAGGCGCAGCGTAATATTGAAACGGTTGATATCACATTGCCTATTTTGCCAACCAGGTGGAAAGTGTAGTTTCTATCTCTTCAGGTTCAATGGGTTTACTTAAATAGCCGCTCATACCTGCTGCGATACATTTTTCTCTGTCTCCTTCCATCGCATTAGCGGTCATCGCAATGATCGGTATATTTACGTTGTTTAACCCCGCGCCCTGATTGCGTATGACCTTGGTTGCTTCATAACCATCCATCACTGGCATTTGACAATCCATCAACACTAGATCAAAACCATCGCCTTTTGCATCCATTAGGGCATCGATTGCCTCTTTGCCATTACTCACCGCCTTCACAAAAACATCAAAATCTTCCAATATACCTTCCGCAACCAGTTGATTAATATGGTTATCATCAACAAGTAAGATTCGACTACCACTTGGCCAA
>NVVG01000182.1 GCA_002402125.1 Moraxellaceae bacterium | reverse complement strand
CTCTAAAGCTAGTAACTCTAGATTATAGAATGCTTTCTCTCTACTTTTACTTCGAACTTCAAGATAAGTGTCTAACGCTTTTCCTTTTTCACCCTGATGTAAAAAATTATCTCCAAGATTAATTAGGATATTAACAAGAGCAGTGCCTGCTGTATTACTCTTTAAGCACATACGTTTTGCTCTTTGTAAATATATATTAGAGGTTTTATATTTTCCAAGAGTAGTATAAATAGTCCCTAGGTTAATGCAGCTTCCTAAAATAATTTCTTCATCGTTAATAGTCAATCGGTACTTTTCTGTTTTTTTAGGTCCTACTCGATCTGGAAAGAAATCTTCATCGTAGATGGAAATACTGTCTAATGTGCCGAGGACTTCAAATCGACTTTGATACACTTTTAGTGAGTCCGAATTCTCATGTACAACTGAATCTTTTTTGTCGTAATTGCGTTCAGMCTTTGGCAAAATATCATTTATGTCTATRAYGTCCTCTTTYTCAGAAGAACAAGCGACGATAAACAGTCCAAGGGTAAAAATTAGTAAACGTTTCATTACACCTTGACGATTAGTATTTGTTTATTAGGAACTCAGTAATCCCGAGAGAGAGACAAAAACCCAAAGGATTGCTCCAATCCCATTTAGAATCAATAATTGTATTTCAATCTTTTTCCTAAAGTACCACATAATCCCGCCTAAAAGAAAACCTAAAAGACTCAAATAAATAAACTCTTCATCAAAAAACAAGGGCAAAATTATTGGCAATCCAACTTGAAAAAAAAGTGCACTAATAATTCCAACCTTAATTTTAGTCAGGTTTCGTTCTCTATTTAACACACTGGAGATCCCAGTTATCAAAAAAGGAAGGAAGATTATCGCTAATAAAAACGCTAGAAAGGGCGCCATACGTCCCATGTCAAAGGCAACTAATGTAATGACTGTTTGTGTAATGATTATTCCAATTACCAAAATCCATCCTAAACATATATTTATTCGAACTAGATTTTTCATGTCCGCTTATTAATAATTACTCAACGATCTAATGCACTGGATCGTTTGATCAATGTCACTTTTAGAAATGTCAAGATGCGTCACAAAACGAATCATTCCAGGACCAAAAGGCATTGGTGCCATCCCCTTTTCGTTGAATTTAGCAATAATTGGATCACGTAAATCGCCATTTTTCAAGACAACGACAACAATGTTTGTGTCAACTCCTAGAACATGATCAACCCAATTCATTTCATTAAAAGTCGATTCTAATGCTCTTGCATTCTCATGATCTTCGCGTAAGCGTTCAACATTATTTTTCATGGCATATAATCCGCCTGCTGCGATAATTCCAGCTTGACGCATTCCGCCGCCAAACACTTTCCGCACACGGCGTGCCTTTTTGATGAAATCTTTCTTTCCGATTAAAAGCGATCCAACAGGTGCTCCCAACCCTTTTGAAAGGCACAAGGAAATTGAATCAAATTGAGAAGCATATTCTTTCATGTCTACACCATTTTCGACCATCGCATTCATCAGTCGTGCCCCATCGAGATGCAAAGGAAGTCCTTGCTCTAAACTAAATGCTCGAATTTTCTTGATCTCATTGAAATCATAAATTGCTCCTCCTCCTCTATTCGATGTGTCTTCCAGAGAAATTAATTGGGTCAACGGAAAATGTACATCGTCTGGGTTATTTATCCATGGAGAAATCTGATCAACAGAAATTCGCCCACGGTTTCCATCCAACAAGCGAACTGAAGCACCAGAATTTCGCGCAATTCCTCCACCTTCGTATTTGTAAATATGACTTTCGACGTGCGTGATCACTTCTCCACCTGGATCGACATGCACATTGATTGCAATCTGATTCGTTTGAGTACCTGAGGAACAATACAAAGCAGCCTCCATTCCAAATAAATCTGCTGTGTAGTCTTGCAATTCATTGATCGTTGGATCTTCCTCAAAAACATCGTCTCCAACAGGAGCAGAAAACATTGCATCGAGCATTGCTTTGGAAGGTTTTGTTACCGTATCGCTTCGAAAATCTATCATTATTTACTGTTTGGGGTAAAAATTAATGTTTCCGCAACAAAGAATGGGTTCTTTTTGTGTTTTTTTGTTAGATGGAATATGTAATCGTTGCCCTCGCGGTATTGGTCGGAGCCAGTCTTACCTTTTTCTCAGGATTTGGATTGGGAACAATCATGCTTCCTGTGTTCGCGCTCTTTTTTGACATCGAAGTAGCAGTCGGAGCCACGGCAATCGTCCATCTTTCCAATAATTTATTCAAATTTTTACTGGTTCGAAAGTTCATTCATTTGCAAACTTTCTTGCGCTTTGGAATTCCAGCGATGTTCACTGCGGTGATTGGTGGGTTACTACTCACACAAGTTACGGGCTACGATCCTATTCATTTCTACTCTATTGGCGAAAGAACCTTCGAAATGACCTATTTGAATATTATCGTTGGGACTTTGATGATCTTTTTCGCTTGGTTTGATTTAAGTCCGAAGTACAGCAATTTGAAAGTTGATGCGAAGCATTTACCGCTTGGAGGAATGCTCAGCGGATTTTTTGGAGGAATTTCTGGACATCAAGGAGCCTTTCGCGCGGCGTTCTTGTCAAAATCGGGATTGGATAAGAAGCAATTTGTGGGAACATCCAATGCGATTTCTTTGGTGATTGATCTTTCTCGGATTCCAATTTACTTGGGATTGTTCGCAATTGGAAGCTCAAAGAAATTGGATCTAGCTGCTTCGCTCTCAGATGGGAAAATGCTATTGATTATAGGAATAGTGTTTGCCTTTGTTGGAACTTTCCTTGGGAAGAGATTGATTGAGAAAACGACGATTGTTGGTGTTCAACGATTAGTTGGGGTGTTGCTTTTCGTGATGGGAGGTTTGATGATTGCAGGGATATTGTAAAGTGGATTGTTAGACGCTTCGTGTTGGATTGTTAGATTGTTAGATTGTTAGATTGTTAGATTGTTAGATTGTTAGATTGTTAGACACGGCTATCGCCTTTAGAACGTTATAGTGTTAGAATCATAGTTGGATTAGCTTTGCTGCTGCCTTCGGTCGTGTTGGACGCTGCGCTTTGGATCATTGGATGATTGGATTTGCTTTCTGTCCTAGATTTAGCGTTAGGGATTGCAGTGAAAATCCTTTTATGAGGAACGAGGAAAAGATTGGAACGTAAAGCTCGCTCGAACGCCCAACTAGTCAAATTTCAACTCGCTCAACATTCGCTTAAACAATACTATACTTAATCAATTTCAGTATTTTAAAAAACGTAAAATCATTAAAAAGTGTATGAAGTCAATTCGAATAGCTAACCTGAAGTATTTACTAGTGCTATTTGTGCTGGTGAATGTTCCATTTTCTGACGCCCAAACGAATCACAAACAACTCACTGATAGTGCGACAATTGCTTCTGACAAGATGAATTACCAAAGTGCACTATTCTTTTTAGAAGACGCACTTGTTATCAGTAAAAAAAACAAAGACACTCTACAAATTATTACAGATCTTATTGAAATTGGCGAAACACAAATGTCCCTTGGTGACATGGACAATTCTATAAAAAACTATTTGACAGGACTGCGTCTATCAGAGAAAGTACAGAATGACAGTCTTCAATTTGATGCGCTTCTTAAAATTTCATTCTACTTCATGGAATTTGAAGGTTTGGGAGTTGCTGAAGAGTACCTTAATCGCGCTAAGAAATTTGCAGACGTCAGTAAACGATCAGAGTATTATCGTTCTTACTATAACACACTCGGAATACTTGAGAGAAGGAAAGAGAATTACGATGCATCCATTCAGGCATATAAGAAATCGCTCGAACTAACCAAAAGTGGTTCAAGCCAGAAAAGATTTAACTCTCTTATTAATATAAGCTCAGCCTACTCGTACAGAGGTGATTATCAAACTTCGCTATCCTACTTATTAAAAGCTAAAACCTTAAATGACACGCTAAAAGATGAATGGTCGAGTATTGTTCTCTGTGGACAAATTGGACGGACACATTTACTTCTTAACGAAGTAAATACCGCTATCGAATATTACACCCAAGGATTAAACACCTCTAAAAAGACCAAAAACAGCAACATGATAAAGCGATTCAATCGTGAATTGGCTAGAGCAAATTACAGCTTGGGAAACTATGAAGAAGCTTATTACTATTATACAGAATTCGTTATTGAACTCGAGAACTACCATCAACAAGCAAATGCAACGGCCATCGCTGAAATGAGCGCAAAATATGAGCATGAGAAAAATGAACAACGAATTAATTCTTTGGAAAAAGAACGGGAATTAAAAGCCGAAATTCATAAAAGCCAAATAGATCGCAGAAACCTTTGGATCATTTTCTTCTTGTTGATAGTCTGTATTACGATTACCATTGCAGTCGTAATTCTTAAGGCTCGACGGAATAAACAACGCTTGAAGATTGAACTGGTGGAAAACCAAAAAGAACTTGCAAAGCAACAATCAGAACTAATAGGACAAGAAGTTGAGCGAAATAGACTTTCGAGAGAGCTACATGATGGTCTTGGAGGGACATTGGCAAGTATTAAAATGCGTTTGAGTTCGAAAAACATCGAAGGGATATCTCCAATTTTAGAAGACATTGATGATGCCTGTCAAGACATTCGAAACATGTCACACAGCCTTAATTCGAATTATATCTCTGAAACAAGCTTCTATTCTCTTTTATCGAAACTCTCACAAGAACTTCGAAATCGATCTTCTCTCATTGTGAATTTAGAATTTATGCCAATGGAAGAATTGAACAACTTGGAATCAGAAAGAAGACTCCAATGTTTTAGAATCATTCAGGAGTTAAGTAATAATGTGGTCAAGCACGCAAATGCGAAAAACCTAACAATTGGCTTGATGAAAAATGATGACGAAGTTATATTATTAGTGGAAGATAATGGCATCGGATTTGATACTTCAATCGCGTCTACAGGAATTGGATTGGATAATGTTCGTACGCGATTGAAAAATATTGGTGGTCACATGGAGATCACATCAAAACAAAATGAAGGAAGTACTTTCTCGATAAACTTCCCCTTTAAATAAAAATATGAAAACTCGATTACTACTTGTTGATGATCATCAAATGTTCTTAGACGGATTGGTCGAAATCCTTTCGAAAGAAGAGAATTACGAACTAGTAGGAACTGCTAAAAATGGTCAACACGCCCTAGAAATAATTTCCAAAGAGAAAATAAATATCGTAATCACTGATGTTTCGATGCCCATTATGGACGGAGAAGAACTCTTAACTAAAATTAGGGCTCAATTTAAGGATGTTCGTGTTATCATGCTCACAATGGATGATAGCGGGAAACGAATTTCGAAATTGATTCGCAGTGGCGCGGATAGCTACTTGTTTAAAAACGCGTCAAAAGAAGAGTTGATTGAAGCAATTGATCACGTAGCTCGAGGTGAACATTTTTTTAATGCTCGGGTACAACGATCAATATTAGACAACATTGTTCCAGATCGAAAAGTGGAGCAAATGCATAAGATAAAAGAAGACCTTACTGAGCGAGAAAAGCAAATTCTCATTATGATCTCTCAAGAGTTCACTCAACAAGAAATAGCTGAGCAGTTATTTATCAGTCCAAATACCGTTGTATACCATAAGCGAAAACTAATGCTACTCCTAGATGTAAAAAGCGTTGCAGGCTTGGTTAGAAAGTCCGCAGAGATGGGATTAATCTAAGTTTATTCCATCCCCTATACAATTGTGTAGTATCAAAGACTATCTATACAGGTAGTTATTTCAGTGCTCGTCCTCAATAAATTTGTCAGAAGTAATAATTCTAAAATTTAAGAAGATGAAAAAGACAATTTTGATGAGTACAATTTTTGCATTAATGACCTTCGTGATCATTGGTACAACTTCGTGTAATAAATACAAAAGAAATCCAGCAGATCAAATTGTTGGAGATTACATTGGATCAGGAACAGATGCGAATGGTTTTCCTTTTGTTGCACAAATCGTACGAATATCAAAAGTTTCCAAAAAAAGAGTAAAAATAGAACCTGTTGGACATTCGGGGATCACAGCTTTTGAAGTTGATATTGAAGGCCTTGCAGAAGGCGTCAGCAGCATTGATGATGGATCTGGAGATTTAGCTGCGTCACTTGAAAATGAAGTAGTGACTCTTGCAATCTCTACGGTACAAGAAGAAACATTTGGTGGACAAAAACAATAAAAAACGAAAACATGAAATTTTTTATCGCATTAATACCCTTGATACTTTCTCAAGTAGGATGGTCACAAATCAAAGTATCGGTTTCTGATGGAAACTGGAATGATCCACAAAATTGGAATCCAGCAATTGTTCCATATTTAAACGAAGATTCAGTGATAATAAATCACGCAATCACGACACAAAACACAACGGAAGTAGGAATCAATCACTTAATTATTGGAACGAATGGTTCCCTGAATGCTAGTTCAACTTTTGCTTTGCACGGAAGCTTAACCGTTGATGGGAGCGTACACGCTGATACACTTCTCGTGGGAGATGGGGTTTACTTCAAAAATAATAACTTGATGGAAGTAGATTGGTTCGTTACAACCAACCCTACGAATGAGAACTTTGGGCGAGTAGAAATTTCAGACACTCTAATTCTTACAGAACCTTTTTTGAATGCTACGAACGGTTTAATTGAAACATTTGGATTAATTACTTCTAGTGCTCACATAGAGAACAATGGAGAAATTTATGCGGACAACTGGATTCATGAAAGCACAACTGACGGAACTGGAAGATACTGTATTCAAAACTGCTTTAAGAATATTGGAAATATTGGAGGAACTCTGGATGTATGTGACCTTACGCCATCAACAAACATTACATGTGATTTTAATTTTGGAACAATCAGTCCAACGGTTACATTGTGCTCTAACGGCTCTTGTGAACCAACGTCTGGACAAGTGACGATAGAACTTTTTGATGACATCGCAGTCTACCCAAATCCCACTTCAGGTGGTCAATTGACCTTATCAACTGATCTAA
This sequence comes from Moraxellaceae bacterium, assembly GCA_002402125.1. Lineage (GTDB taxonomy): Bacteria > Pseudomonadota > Gammaproteobacteria > Pseudomonadales > Ketobacteraceae > 42-54-T18. The sequence continues at coordinate 2,786 of NVVG01000182.1, read as the reverse complement.
TCATTACAGAAATAAAAATTTATGATGTAACGGGTCGATTAATGATTGAACAAGAAATCAACACTAAACTAATTGATATTTCTTCATTGGATACTGGGGAATACCTTTTCCATTTTGTGACAGCCAAAGGCTCAATAACTAAAAGGGTTGTAAAATCTAATTAGTGAATACACTTATCACGAATATACAAGGGACTTACCTGAACCAATCAGCGTAAGTCCTTTTGTATTTTATGAACCTTTTGAAAAACCTAATTCTCCCAACATTCGTTTAAATTCACCTTGAATCTCAGATTGTACCAATATAGCTTCGCCTGTCTTTGGATGCTTAAACCTTAAGTTTTCGGCATGTAGCATCATTTCAATCATGGAAAAGTGCTCTAAGAACAACTTGTTTTGCTTGTTGCAACCGTGAGGACGATCACCAATAATTGGATGAAAAATATGCGCCAAATGCTTGCGAAGCTGGTGCATCCTCCCCGTTTCTGGAGTTAATTCTACGAGAGAGAAACGCGCGGTTGAAAACTTCCCATTAGGAAGATCAATTTCAGTTCGATCCACTGTTTTGTAATGCGTAATCGCGTCTTGAACCTTTCCTTTATCAGTTGTGAGTGCGTAGTCAATTGTTCCTTCATCTTCGGTCCATCCACGGACAATTGATTTGTAGGTCTTTGATACTTCCTGCTCCATGAATTGCATTTGCATTTCACGGTTCGTTTCCTCATCCTTTGCGAAAAGTAATACTCCAGACGTTTTTCTATCCAGGCGGTGAGTTGGAAATACGCGCTGTCCGATTTGATCTCTCAAGATTTGCAAAGCGAACTCTTCGGCATCTATTGCGATTTTCGTCCTATGAACAAGTAGTCCATTTGGTTTATGGATTGCAATGAGGAATTCGTCTTCGAAAAGGATTTGGAGTTCCAACTTACTTCTTTCTTAAGATCGTCAATCCATCACGAATTGGCAATATGATATTTTGAACGCGATCATCTTCCTGCAATCGTTTGTTCAATGAAATCAATTCTTTGGTATCGACATCGTTTGGTTCTGCTTCCTTCAACACTTTTCCTGACCAGAGCACATTGTCCAATAAGATATATCCTCCAGACGGTACTTTGTCAATTACTAAATCGTAGTAATTTCCATAGTTTGCTTTATCAGCATCGATGAAGACTAGATCAAATTGCTCATCAAGTGTTGGAATAATCTCCATGGCATCACCAATTCTGAAGTCAATTGCATCTGACAAGCCAGCTCGACCAACGAATTCATTGATTAAATCTTCGAGTTCTTCGTTTTTATCAAGCGTGATGATTTTTCCACCTTCCGCCATACCTTCTGCCATGCAAAGCGCTGAATACCCGGTGTACGTTCCAATTTCCAAGATAGATTTTGGTTGGATCATGTGCGAGATCATGCTCAATGCCCGTCCTTGAAAATGTCCACTTAGCATACGAGGTTGAAGGACTTCTAGATGTGTTCTTCTGTTAAGTTCGTAGAGCAATTCAGGTTCTTTTTCGGTGTGTGCACATACGTAATCGTCGAGTTCTTGTGAGATAAATTCCATATTAATTTTTTAAAGGTTCGTTTTTAATATTGCTTGCGACTGGAGCGTTAGGATTTTCCTCCATCCCGTATTGAATGCCAAAATGGATAGTCGCTGCCACGACAATAAAGATGATTGTCTCAAATAATATTGACACTATGACACTAAGAACCGCAGGGATTTCAATCAATTCGAATGGTGCATAAATGAGGTTCATGACCAATTCACCAAAAATGTACAAGAGGTTATCGAAGGTCCAAGAAACGATAAAACTCAATAATAGTGTCGCAATGACCACCTTCCAAAGTGCAAGTTTCAACTGAAGTCCATTCCGTTTTCGATCGCGCACTTCAATGATAACGAGGGTAATGACGGGCAAGGAAATAATTGTGTAATAAATCCAACTCGACAATAAACTTTGAAACGGAGTCTTGATACCTCCAAGCCCTTCATTCAATAACTGAACGAGAGGATTGGGCTCAAACGAAAGCATTAGTTCGTTCTTGTAATAGATTGTGAGTATTACAGATAGAACAGCAACGGCAATCACCAAATCAAGCCAGAAGGCTGAGCTTCGTCCTTTGTAAAAATCAGGAAAAGACATGCTTTCGTTCGAGGCGTCTGATTTACCAAGATAATTCACGGCGATCACTATCGTTACCACCCAAACTGGATCGATCATCCGCATCCACTCGAATAACCCATTCATTGAAAACAAATCAAGGGAAAAACCACCTTGACTCATGAATGCGACCATAACGGACGTAATGAGCAACGTGAAAAGCGCGACAACCAAATACGAAACGATTAATTGGATTGCGAAGGCTAAAAATCGACCTTTTACCTTTTGAATAAAGTAATCGAAGGAAGAATTGAGTACTTCCTTAAGAAAATGTAGAATCCACATTGTTGAAGTGATTTCTACAAAAATGCGAATAAATGAAGGATTTTTGGATCAGAATTCTTCTTGAGGTGGAGGAATTGCTCTGACTGTTCTATCGAAATCTCTAATTTGAATTGGATGGAGCATTTTTAATCCAGTCAACTTATCCGAATCAATTTGCCTTTTTCGGGTTTGAACACGACCAAATAAACTGACATAGGATTCTCCAAAATAACGCCAACACTCGTAATCTCTGAGATGAAAAAGTCCGTCAATTACTTCATCAAGTGCTAAATTATATCCTGATTCAGAGTTGGCCCGTTTGATTTCTACAAAAGTAAACTTGCCTTTCCCATCA
>NVVG01000181.1 GCA_002402125.1 Moraxellaceae bacterium | reverse complement strand
ATCCACAATAGACAAATTCGTTACCTCATCGGCGAAACCCGAAAAATTAATGCCATCCAATTCTGATCCGATCGTGCTGGTTTCAATACGACTATGGGGAGCATTTAAAATAATGTCACCGGAATCTGTGGACGTAACTAACAGAAATTCTCTGTTACTAAACTCAAATTCATTGGTTGGTAATTCTTCTTCAGAGGAATACTCCGCCTGAGATCCAACTGTATACACTATCCATAGACCAGTAAAACTGCTTGTAGTCAAACCCGATTGAACGGAAGATAGAGATAAACTGATTTCATCCGCTTCTTCTCTTACCCCAGGCTCTCCCTCTACATCGTTACTATCACCGCCACCGCAGCCCGATAAAAAAGCAATGGTAATTACAAACAAACTGCGAATCATTAGCGGAAAAAATCGTACATTAATCGCATCCGACATAAACATCCTCCTGATGTAGAGATAGTTGTGGTGAAAACATAGGGCACTGGTGGCTAGGGACCACTATGCGAGCAAAGCGTAACCGACCCATCACCCAAATACAAATATTTTGGAACTGAAAGGCACTGACTTCCTAATCTACCCATTTTCTGGTGAATCGCGATTTTAGTTAGGGATTCCGCCTGCATAACCGCAAAATGTTACAACGTTGGCTAAGAGACCCGATTAGCAAGGGCTAAAGAATATGAATTGTTTTGAAATTAACGGAAAATTTATTTCTTCGGGCGCCAAAAGCCATTTTGTACTTTCACAACCTGACCAAACATTATCCTAGTTCAATTTTCGGCTATGACAGTTTTCGATAAATTAGCTGAATTTAAACAGTAACTCAAACGGCAGCAAAGGGAGATCAAAAGCCTTTTCAGAGATCCAATTTCCGGTTAATTTCCACCCTAACCTGGTTATCAGCTATGTCCGCTAACGATAAATTTAATGGAATATGACCTCCTACTCGAACGGCAGCTAAAGGGCGTTTGAAGTCAGATTCCAGAGCTTCCTTGAGCTTCTATTTTGGGAGATTTTATGCCAGATTAAACTTTCAGCTTTTCGTTAAGCAACTGCATTTTCTGCCTCCTTGATAATGATTTAATCGCCGCTTCTCGCTGACTGGCGCTACTGCGATCATGCCCTACTTCGGTATATACAAATTCAACAGGCTGCCTTCCATAAAAATATTTTGCGCCCTTGCCTGATTGGTGTTGTTCAAAACGTCGATCTAAATCCGTAGTAATACCCGTATAATACGAGTTATCACTACAAAGTATTATATATACAAACCATGTTTTATCCGTCGCCTCTTTTTCTAAAGCCTCTTTCATAAATTACCAAATCAATTTAGTACCGGTGCGTATCAAAGTTATACGACCCAACCGCAGCTCGCCAGCGTTTAGAAAAGTCAGCCATGCCACCAGCATAGTTGTGCTCAATAAATTTAATCGTATTCATCGGCTGACAGTAGTTTTTCGCCATATGGGTCATGTATAGTTTCATCATTTCACGCTCTCGTGATTCCTGCATCATGAAATGCACCAAAGACCAAGCCATCGCGTACATTTCAGCCTGATCGTGTTCCCGCCACTCTCTGCCATTGATTGAGAAATACACTTCGGGAGTCATCAAGGATTCGTTGAAATACTTCTCTTGCAACAGGGTGAGATGGCGCTCAGAAGGTTGTACCTTTTTACTCTGCCCTTCAATGGTTAAACGCTCAAAATACTCTGAAAGTCCCTCGTTGAACCAGGTGGGTGTACGGCCATATAAACCGGCATTTATTACATGCGTTGCCTCATGACGAGCAATAGATCGTGTAGACAGCACRTTAGTTTGTGCCTTCACCACTGCCTCGTTTAACGARCGTTTATAAAAACCRGAATTGGTATCCAGCCCAGGCACATGTTTTTCACGATARAGATCRAACTGTTCTTGATCGGTAAAGACYTTYACATTCAAATCCACCTGTTTAACGTATTGATCAGGCAACCAACGCGATAACAAGAAATACATCTGCTTCAAGTCCGCCGACAATCGATCGCGCAGAAAAGCTTGAAGGTTTCCTCCTACGGGTGTTATTTGCATACGAAAGTACTGTTTTTCCATCTGATATTGGCTAGATAAGTCTTCAGCAGCCTTATTTTTAGGCTTATCCCCAAAATGCACCTTACCTTTAGAGTCTACCCACTTAAACACCTTATCCTGCTTATCCACTTCGGACGTTTCGCGCGTTTGGGGGGCATTACAGGTCACTACATGTGCTTCAAAACCACTCACAACCTTATCAAATTGATCTTTTCCCTGTTGGAACAATGGTAAAAAAGGCGCCTGTGGTACCTCGATAGCAGGCAGCTTGGGTATACCAAGAGTCGCAAGCAACCACTGACGCTTCTCCGGGGGCATACTGCTAAACATCAACAACAGCATTACTGCCAAGACAAGAATAACAACTAAAGAAGGCCTTACTTTCACAAAAACACCTTACTACGCAAATTCACCATGGGTAAATCTCAGTATAGTAAGGTGTTGATAGAATATATAGGAACAATATTCAGTTATATGGTTGGTCTAAAAGCTCCTAACAGAGACATATCCCCCGCTACTACGATTGCTACTGTGGTTACTTCTTTTCTTCTCTTTTCTAAAGTGCTTATTTCGATGCTTGTCTTGGTGCTTATGATGTTTCTTATAATGGTGCTTACCACCCAAATTGTCGTAATAGTGATGAACTTCACGGCGTGAGTGCGTTTTATGGTGGCCTTGATATTGGTCATTATTATGATGCTGATAATGCCTAGCCCGATAAGCCTTATGCTTCCAGGTGGTGCGATGAARCTTATGACARCGTCTATTTCCATGAAAATGAAGCGAATCATCATGCCGCTTATAATAATGACGATCATGCCCATCTAACGACAAGGCAATAATAGAGCCAATTAGTGCACCCGCGATGATCTCCCCGGTATAGTCATTAGCGTGCGCTGTGNATCCAATACTGCCAAACACCAGGGCAACACTCAGTGTCATTACTGCCTTTAGATTAACTGTGCGGTTTTTCAGTGATTGCGTCATCTCGATGCTCCTTTGATTGATTCTGACTTTTAGAATAACGCTCTTTATCTGAACCTTAACTGAACGGTGTTCATGTTTATTCACCCCCCAATATTTTTACAATTTTATGTATCCTATAGCGTTCAGCTTCGATTCAGCTTCAACCTGCTTTAATACTTCCAACGACATAATTCGAATATAGCAAGGGAAAACATTATGCAATTGGTGACTAACAAACTAGCTCAAGCATTTCTTAAAGGTTGTTTTTATACCCTAATAACTGCCATCCTTATTCTAAGTTCACACCTAGCAATGGCAAAAGATATTACCGATCAAAAAGAGCAGCTAACAAAACAACATACAAAGTCATCCGGTGGATTGATTGATAAATCAAACCATGGCAGCGAAGAAAACCCCAAATCACCACGCCGCTCCATTGCAAGTAGAGGTCAGCAACACAGCGCTCAAACCACATGGCTCTATGATGCCGAGTTTAGCTACCTCATTGATAATGATGGCGACAGTTATCATCATCGATTCCGCGTTACCTTTGACGCTGATACCGACCTAATCAGTCATCGCATCTATGCAAAATTATATTTAGTTAGCGACACAACTGATCAGCTTTATTATGTAACCGATGACTTTACCATTTTTGGCGAAGCGTATTCTGACAATTACGAAGTAACCACCAGCTTAACCGATGGATATGACAGTGATGTCTATGATATTCGTATTGCTATTTTCGATGCCAACAGCCATGTCTTATTAGATACGATAGATGCCGACGATGATGAAGATTTGTATGGCCGCTACTTAGAGCAGGTAGAAGATGACACCATGCATGCCGCTATCTTCACTATCCAAGAGTTAACCGTAGTATTATCCGGAGATTATGATGAAGACGGATATTTTCCTGAACTAGAAATCACTGTCGACCCAGACATTTCTTTTGGTTCGGCGTGGGTTGATATATCCATTTATATCGTTGATAGATTTAATAATGAGGAGTTACTTCATCATAGCGATAATCTATATATTTCTGACTACCACACGTCGGATAAAAGCACTGCATATATCACATTGGATACAGGGTACAATGCCGATCAATATCACTTACGGGCAGAACTGCGTGATGCGGAGAGTGGTATGCTGTTAGCAACAAATGACACGACTCGCAGTGCAGGTTTGTCAATCGAAAGTAAGGATTATGACGATTACTACGATCACTACAATGGCTATGATGACTATCACGCAAAATCAGAGGGCCACGGAGGAACACTAGGCTGGTTCGGGATTTTAGGCCTAATAGGACTGGCTTCATTACGAAAGAAATAACATCGAAATATCTCCATCTATGGATACTGCAGAATATAAAAAATACAGCATGTATCCATAGCATGTATAAATAGCGTTCACCTAGCCTACCGCTATACCAACACTCCCTCTCGGTAATCTTGCAAAGCTTGTTCTATCTGCTCAGCACTATTCATCACAAAGGGACCATACTGCACAATGGGCTCTTTTAGGGGCCGCCCACTGAACAGAAGAATATTTGCGCCAGTGGATCCCGCCCGAAGCGATAAACATTCCCCTTGGGAATAAACGCCCATCTGCCGCTGCTTAAGCTCATCAGGAGTATTTTCATTCATGCTACCTTGATAGATATAGACCAGCGCTGAATTTTCCGCGGTAAATTGCAGCTTAACAGATTCATTCGGCGCAAGATGTAGGTCTACAAATAGTGGTTCAGTGGATAGCGGCGGCAAGGGCCCGATCAAATGCTGCTCGTCCACTTTAAGTTCTCCAGCAATCACCCGCACCAGTCCTCCTGCTTGAAGATTATGCTCGGTAATATTTGCGCTAGGAATATCGTGATAGGCTGCAGGTTTCATTTTTTCTTTTGCCGGCAAATTTAACCAAATTTGAAATCCATGCAGCAAACCACTGTCTTGCTCAGGCATCTCAGAATGCAGAACACCTCTACCGGCGGTCATCCACTGTACGTCACCAGCCTCAATAACGCCTTCATTGCCCATATGATCTTTATGCCGCATACGTCCATTTATCATATAGGTAATAGTCTCAAAACCGCGATGGGGATGCTCTGGAAAACCACCGATATAATCGGCAGCATTGTCAGAATTCATTTCATCTACCATCAAGAAGGGGTCGAGTATGGCGTTAAGTTTTGATCCGGCTACTCGATGTATTTTAACCCCGTCACCGTCATTGGTGGCCTTTGCATCGATTATTTTTAATAGTGTCCTCATGAGTTATCTCCAGAATAGTTATTGAGCCTATAGCACCGGCAGAACTTCATCACGTCGATGGGGTTGAGTAAAATCTTGCACCGGCCCCAGTGGTACTATGGCTGAAGGGTTAATGGTGCGATGACTGGTATAGTAGTGGGTTTTGATGTGTTCGAAATCCACCGTATCAGCCACACCGGGTACCTGATACAACTCACGCAGATACGCACTAATATTCGGATAGTCTGCCACTCGTTGACGATTACATTTGAAGTGCCCCACATATACCGCATCAAAACGTATCAACGTAGTAAACAATCGCCAATCTGCTTCTGTAATTTTATTACCTGCCAAGTATCGCTGCTGAGACAAAATCCCCTCTACCCAATCCAGTGAATCGAACAACATTAGAAAAGCTTTTTCGTAAGCTGCCTGCGTTGTGGCAAATCCTGCCCGATAGACGCCATTATTAATGGTTTCGTAAATTCGATCATTCAGCGGTTGAATTACTTCCTGTAGCGATGCAGGGTTATAGTCATCGGCATTTCCCGTCAAGTGATTAAACGCGGAATTAAACATACGAATAATCTCCGACGATTCATTACTTACGATGGCGTTAGTTTCTTTATCCCATAACACAGGCACCGTGACTCGACCTTCGTAGCCTACATCTGCCTTCAAATACAGTTGATACAAATAGTCCAGATCATACAACGGGTCTGTCATCTGCCAACCGTGATCTAACATCAGTGCATCCACCACCGTCACGTCAATAAAATCTTCTAACTGCTTCAACTTACGAAAGATCAAGGTGCGATGCGCCCACGGACAAGCCAATGAGACATACAAATGATAACGACCCTTTTCTGCCTTAAAACCAGGCTCTCCAGTTGGCCCGGCTTTTCCATCAGCCGTTATCCAATTCCTAAAGCGACTCTCCTGCCGACGAAATTCACCACCACTGTTGCGAGTGTCATACCACTGGTCCACCCACTGACCATTTTGTAATAAACCCATCACACACCTCCCATAACAATTATGACAACAGTTTGTCTATTTGTTCTTTACCTTTAGAAATAATTAATTCCGGTGCTCCCTTGGARCCACTGGCATCAATATGAATCACTTCTTCAGCACCGATAAAKCGACAAATTTGCTCTACATGACCGCTGGCAAAATCCMYCTTGCTACCTATAGGCACACCACCCGAAGAGGTGACAATAAAAGCCCGTTTAATACCGGTTAATCCCACAGGCCCATTTTCACCGTATTTGAACGTGATACCTGCTCGGCAGATATAATCGATCCACTGCTTCAACACCGACGGCACACCAAAATTATAGATGGGTAGTCCAATCACCAGTTCATCAGCCGCCATTAATTCTGAGATCAAAGTATTTGAAAGCGCCAAATGTTGCTGTAGGCTTTCCCGCTCATTATCAGCTGAAGCGTGTAAGTCGATAAGATCTGCGGCACTGATCACYGGCAAAATCTCACGGGCTAGATCTCKTTCCWCCACGGGCCCATCTAACTGCTCAACCAAATATTGAGTGAGCGTACGTGAATTGGATGCCTCAAAACGGGCACTAGAATCTATTCTTAAAACAGTCATGCAATCTACTCCTAATATCTAATACCAAATGCTATTAATTGGATAAATTTCGCTGCCAGGCGCGATCAATACTTAAACTGCCCGCACCACGAGCGATAAAACCGATGCTGACAACCAATAACGCCAGCGCATATTCATAACCGTTATTACTCATAAACAACCCGTGTTCAAAGTGCACGGTCACAATGGCCACTACCATGGTTATCGCTAGCATTAGCGCCGCTGGACGCACCAATAACCCTACGATCAACAGCAAACCACCAAAGAACTCGGCGCCACCGGCTAGTGCAGCCAACAACAAACCTGGCTCCAACCCAATAGATGCCATCCAACCTGCGGTGCCTTCGAGTCCGTAACCACCAAACCAACCAAATAGTTTCTGTGCACCGTGGGCGGCAAAGATGCCCCCAACTGCCAATCTAACCGGCAAGGTATCAATACCTGCCGCAGTTGTAGTGACTTTATTGAGTAGTTCCTTATTAAATAATGCGTTCATTTTGCTCTCCAGTTTGTGTTTTATGTAATGTTTATTTTTGACCTACAACCATTGTAATCCCTTCAAAAAATTGAATAAGGGGCATTTAATGATTAGAATGATCTAATTATCAGAACAGTTATGGTGACCAAAAATGCGAGCAAACCCCATCACAATAGAGGCATTAGAGATACTTGACGCCATTGATAGGCGCGGAAGCTTCGCAAAAGCCGCTGAAGAACTGAACAAAGCAACTTCCGCCTTATCCTATGGCGTGCAGAAGCTCGAGGAACAATTAGATATCACCGTATTTCATCGCCAGGGTCGTCGTTCGGTATTAACCCCCGCTGGCCGCCTCCTCCTAGAAGAAGGCCGAAAAATCATCCATTCCACCACTCAACTTGCCGAAAAAGCCAAAGAAGTGGCCACTGGCTGGGAGCCCAGGCTCAATATCGCAGTGGAATCGATAGTCAATTACTCCCGCTTCTTTCAGGCACTGACAGGGTTTCTCAACCATCACCAGACATTGGAGGTGGATGTGTGTGAATGTGTACTTAATGGTGGCTGGGAAGCCCTAGAACAAGATCGAGTCGACTTAATTGTCGGCGTGCCAGGGCCCGTGCCATTACAAAAAGGCTACAGGGCCGTGCCAATGATACTCAGCAACATGGTACCGGTTATCGCCTCTCATCACCCATTGGCCAAAATAGCCAACGATAGTGAAGCATTAAACGCGGCCCTACCAGAACTCAGAAGAGTAGTTACCCACGACACAACCACTGTTAACGTAGCGCGCAGTGCCGGCCTCAGCATTGGCAAACAATTATTGTACGTGCAAACCATGGAGCAAAAAGTCGAGGCTCAATTAGCGGGCCTCGGTGTCGGCCATTTACCACGGCATCGCATCCAAGAATATTTGGACGATGGAAGGCTTATTGAATTAAACTTAGCAACATCCAAAGGTGAGAATTTTATAGCCTGGAAAATCAGCAACAAAGGCAAAGCCCTGCAAGCCTTTTCCCAGCAATTAGCGCAGGTGAAATGGTAAACCCACCAATCGGCAAAGGCAATTAATATTGAAGTCAGTAATGCTATCCAACTGTATCATATGCACTACCATGAGCCATATAATATAAACATCAGACCGCATGACGCTTAACTTTCTGTTCCGATTCTTATGCATCGAGCACATTACCATTAAGAGATGAAACCATGAAAATATCTAGAATATATATGGACAATAACCTACGAAACTATTGCCATATTATTGTATGCGAAGAGAGCAAAGAAGCCATCATGCTTGACCCGCTTGATGTGGACAAATGCCTAACCGAAGCCAAACGTTTGGACTGCAACATCACCAAAATAATTAACACCCATGAGCACTTCGATCACATTGAGGGCAACCCAGGGGTAGTGGCAGCAACCGGAGCCATCATTCATGCTCATGTTAATGCAATGAAAACTATTCCCAACGTCTCCGTGGGTCTTAAGGCTGGTGATGTTGTCGAAGTAGGTTCTACCGTGCGACTAAGGGTGCTAGATACCCCAGGGCACACATTAGCCCATGTCTGCCTACTTGCAGAAATTGGCGATGCCGTGCTTTTCTGCGGTGACACCTTATTTAATGCCGGCGCTGGCCACTGCCGAATGGGTGGTGATGTGAAAAAAATGTACCATACCTTTGCCGAACAATTAGATGTGTTGCCCGACAACACGAAGGTTTACCCTGGTCATGATTATATAGAAAACAATCTGGAATTTTCTTTATCCAGAGAACCAGGCAACCAGTTTGCCAAGAATTTATTGGCAGAGGTATCTCAACAAACCGCCGCAACAAGAATGGTTACCACCATGGAACTTGAGAAAAAAATGAACCCGTTTTTCAGGCTGGATAACGAAGAAATCATTTCTGGTTTAAAACATGATTTCAGCGGTCAAAAAGAAGACGCAGAATCTATCTTTACTAGCTTGAGAAGTTTACGCGATAATTGGTAGGATTTATCGACAAAAATGGCAACGTTTGCACCTGTCATTTAGCACAAAATTAGTATTTTCCAGAAAACCTGGTGGCCAATCAAAGTTTCACTTTGGCGGCCAGGTTGTATTGAATCTTTTAATACATTTCGGATATATCCTTAGAAGTAGGCACCCCTAACTTGAGTTCATTTTTTTATGAGCGTAAAGTATAAAGTGTTAACATAAAAAAACGTGGATCCACCATCTCTTTTATTCTCAAAGGGGCAAGGCCATGATAGTTTTAGGACGAGTACAATTTGTTAGCTTTCTGGCAATTTTTATTACGTTTCTTAATTCGATTGAAGCATCCCCCATCACATTTAATACTGCCACGCCCGTAGCCGAAAACGAAATCATGCTCCGCGTGCAATATAGCCGATTACGTTCAAGCGACGATCCTAGCAACGCAAACAGAAACTTTCGCGTCGAAGCTGCCACAACTACATTAGGTTACGGCACATCTAATAAACTAGCACTATTCGTTGTTTTCCCTTATTCC
>NVVG01000180.1 GCA_002402125.1 Moraxellaceae bacterium | reverse complement strand
ATGCCGAGTGCGAACATAGTAATTAATGCAATCTTAGATAATGTTTTCATCGGGAATTCCTTAAGGGTATATTAGGTTTTATTTTATTTTTATTTTATTTTTATTTTATTTTATTTTTAATTGATTTAATCAATGCCAATACTTTTTGCGACCGCGTGCAATGTTACATACCAGACATGCCACACAACATTAAGCAGCCGTCGGTAATCGTGATTATCCCATTGCCATTAGCGCTACCGTTTGCAGAGTTATTGTCAGCGTGATTATTGTTAGCTGAGTTACCATCAGCTGAATTACCGTCGGCGGAGTTACCTGCGGCTCCGCATGCGGCCATGCCGAGAGCGAAAAGTGATATCAATGCAATTTTAGATAATGTTTTCATTCGGTGCTTCCTTAAGGAATTATTATTAGTTTTTGTGGTTTCTTATCGCTCAATCATATTAGTAATTCCAGTCGCCAAAGTATTGTAGCGTTTTGTGATGTTTTGTATAAAAAACACTCAATGCCAGAAAGGCGCCGATCGGAGGTGTGTACAAAGTTAAAAGTTAGCTGATGTGAGTATTTCTGGTTAATTCAGGCCTCCACAGTTGTACTCGGCAACTGCTTGAATGGGTTGGGAATTCTACGAATGAGAGGGTTGCAGGAAGGGAATTAAATCCCTATATAGTTGACTGTTTTGGTCGGGTATAGGACAATGTTCCCCGTGAGGAAATGTAAAGCTTGTAAGGGCATGCTGAGGACTGAGGACAACATAAATGAAGTTAACAACTAAAGGCCGTTATGCGGTGACTGCTATGTTGGATCTTGCACTGCATGCCGGTGAGAAACCCATTAGCTTGGCGGATATATCGGAGCGGCAGGGTATTTCGATTTCCTATCTAGAGCAGTTGTTCGCAAAATTACGTAAGAATGAGTTAGTTAGCAGTGTTCGGGGCCCAGGTGGCGGTTATCGTTTAAGTCGCAAAGGTAGTGAAATCTTTGTTGCTCAAGTGGTTGACGCCGTCGATGAGAGTGTAGATGTCACTCGCTGTGAAAGTCAGTCCAATTGTCAAAATGGCGAACCCTGCCTAACTCACTTTTTGTGGGAAGACCTAAGTCAGCAATTGCACGACTTTTTAAGCAATATTAGCCTGCAGAGCCTTGTGGATCGATCAGAAATCCGTAAAGTGGCGGAACGTCAGGATCGGTACCAGCAAGAGGGCACCAGTGGTGGTGCTAAAGCAGAGAAAACACCTGATAACCGGGTTCCAGTAAATATCATAACCTAAACATTGCACCCTAATAGTGTTTGGTTGAAAGAGGAAATATTTGGCATGAATCGCCCCATTTATTTAGATTATGCGGCAACAACACCCGTTGACCCACGTGTTGTCGAAAAGATGACAGATTGTCTCTCTATGGAGGGCAACTTTGGTAATCCCGCATCCCGTTCCCATATCTATGGCTGGCATGCAGAAGAGGCGGTAGAGACTGCGCGTAAGCAGGTGGCTGATCTTATTAATGCCGACCCACGAGAAATCGTTTGGACTTCCGGTGCGACCGAGTCGGATAATTTGGCTATTAAAGGTGCAGCGCATTTTTATAGTAAAAAAGGCAAGCACATTGTTACCTCCAAGATTGAACATAAGGCGGTATTGGATTCCTGTCGTCAGTTGGAGCGAGAAGGTTTTGAAGTTACCTATCTAGATCCGCAGACCAATGGCGTGGTTACCCCTGAGCAGGTCGAGAGTGCCATCCGTGAAGACACTGTGTTGGTGTCGATCATGCACGTAAATAATGAAATTGGTACTATCAACGATATCGCGGCAATCGGTGAGATAACCCGAGCTAAAAAGATCATCTTCCATGTGGATGCGGCGCAAAGTGCCGGTAAAATCACGATCGATATGCAAGCCATGAAGGTGGACTTGCTGTCCTTGTCGGCTCATAAAATATATGGCCCTAAAGGTATGGGGGCGCTGTTTGTACGCCGTAAGCCTCGTATCCGCTTAGAGGCACAGATGCACGGTGGTGGACACGAGCGCGGCATGCGCTCTGGTACCTTGCCAACCCATCAAATTGTCGGTATGGGCGAAGCATTCCGCATTGCTAAAGAAGAGATGGTGGAAGAAAATAAACGCTTATTAACTCTGCGAAATCGTTTGTGGAGTGGTCTAAATAACATGGAGCAAGTGCATGTTAACGGTGACCCTGAACTGCGTGTAGCGGGTAACCTGAATGTGAGCTTTGCCTTTGTTGAAGGCGAATCGTTGTTGATGGCGTTAAAAGATGTTGCAGTTTCTTCGGGTTCTGCCTGTACTTCCGCTAGCTTAGAGCCCTCTTATGTATTGCGGGCATTAGGATTGGCAGACGAACTGGCTCACAGTTCAATTCGTTTTGCCATTGGACGATTCACTACCGAAGAGGATGTGGATCGTGTCATTGAGATGGCAAGCAAGGGTGTGAATAAATTACGTGAACTATCTCCGTTGTGGGATATGTTTAATGACGGCATAGATTTGAGCACGGTTGAATGGGCCGCGCACTAATTCAGAGGATACAATCATGGCATATAGCGATAAAGTTTTAGATCATTATGAAAACCCGCGTAACGTAGGTGCGATGGATGCCGATGGCGATGATGTGGGCACAGGCATGGTTGGCGCTCCGGCATGTGGTGACGTTATGCGTCTACAAATCAAGGTGAATGCTGAAGGCATCATCGAAGATGCAAAATTCAAGACCTACGGTTGTGGGTCGGCGATTGCTTCAAGTTCACTGATTACCGAGTGGGTTAAAGGTAAGACTGTAGATGAAGCGGCGGAAATTAAAAATACCGCCATTGCTGAAGAGTTAGCATTGCCACCGGTAAAAATACATTGTTCTGTGTTGGCGGAAGATGCCATTAAAGCCGCCGTTAGCGACTATAAGAAGAAGCAAGCTTCATAGKTAGCGGYTCAGATTKTCGGTAYAAGTTATCAGTACARGTTRGATGCCACGCTAATGATGGTTAACCATCTGCGGCGTTGTGTRGTGTAGTATAGTATGGCAGTAAATAACGGGAGAAGACATTGTGGCAATTTCCATGACAGAAGCAGCTGCTCAGCACGTTAAAGCTCATCTAGAGCAGCGTGGGAAAGGCATGGGTATTCGGGTGGCTATTAAAACCACCGGTTGCTCGGGTATGTCCTATGTGTTGGAATTTGTTGATGAAGCCAACACAGAAGATGCCGTGTTTGAATGTTATGGTGTGAACATTGTTACCGACCCCAAGAGCCTGCTGTATATCGATGGTACAGAAATGGATTATGTGAAAAGTGGCTTAAACGAAGGTTTTGAATTCACCAATCCTAATACTAAGGGTGAGTGCGGTTGTGGGGAAAGTTTTACCGTTTAATTTTGCTTACGACCATCGCCTGTTTGAACTCTGATTTATAGCCATACTATTCAAGATTCACTTGTTACCTGTCTGAGGAATCCTTTGGTGGACCTTTCTAAGAACTTCTTTCAACTCTTTGCGTTGCCAGAAAGTTTCGATATTGATATGTCGAAGCTGATGGATGCGTATCGTAGTCTGGCGAAGGTGGTTCACCCGGATCATTTTGCCTCGGGCACCGACAAAGAAAAGCGTTTGTCGATGGAGATGACCGCGCACCTTAACGAAGGTGTAGACACCCTAAAAAAACCGGTGAAACGGGCCATCTATTTGTTAGGCCTAAAAGGTGTTGCGGTTGATTTTGAAAAAAATACCGCCATGTCACCGATGTTCTTGATGGAACAAATGGAGCTGCGGGAACAGTTAGAAGTGGTGGGTCAACAGCCGGATCCATTTGCGTCGATTGATGCATTGTATGATCGCATTGCCGGGATGCAACAAGAGCGAATTGAGCACTTTAAACGTGCCTGTAGTACTGCGGATAGTACTGCGGATAGTACCGAGGACAGTGATGCCCTAAATGGAGCTGCGGACATAGTGGCAGAAATGCAGTTTATCGAAAAGCTGCGGTTTGATGTCGAGAGACTAGAAGAGACACTGGATTAATCCCATGGCTTTAATGCAAATTTCCGAACCCGGACAGTCCCCTGAACCCCATCAACGCAAACTCGCCGTTGGTATTGATTTGGGTACCACCAATTCTTTGGTCGCCACTGTACGCAGTGGGTCAGCGGAGACCTTGCCGGATGAGCAAGGCAATACTATTTTACCCTCGGTGGTGCGCTATGTGGCGGACGCAGGGGTGGTTGTTGGTAGTGAGGCTCGAGCGGCAATTTTTGAAGACCCAAAAAATACCATCAGTTCGGTGAAACGTTTGATGGGCCGGGGTATCAGCGATGTAAAAACCCTGGGTGAGTGTTTGCCCTATGAATTCATCGCCTCCGAAACCGAGATGCCGTATATTCGCACCGATAACGGCGATAAAAGCCCGGTCGAAGTCTCCAGTGAAATTCTAAAGGTATTGGCGGCCAGAGCTCGTGAAACCTTGGGTGGTGAGCTTAGTGGGGCGGTGATCACCGTGCCTGCCTATTTTGATGAGGCGCAGCGCCAAGCTACCAAAGATGCGGCAAAGTTGGCGGGGTTGCACGTGTATCGTTTGTTAAACGAACCGACCGCGGCGGCAGTGGCTTATGGTTTGGATAAGGGGGCGGAAGGTGTGCATGCCATCTATGATTTAGGCGGTGGCACCTTTGATATTTCAATATTACACCTGCATAAAGGTGTGTTCGAGGTGTTGTCTACCGGTGGTGACTCTGCCCTGGGTGGTGATGATTTTGATCATGCCATTGCTAATTGGATTTTAGAGCAGGCGGGCCAGGCTTGTGTGGGCAATGATGTGGCACGTCAGCTAATGGAAATTGCCCGTGGTATTAAAGAGCAATTAACCGATAACGATAACGTCGATATTAACATTGCTACCGGCTGTTTTTCTTGGGCTGGGGACATTAGCAGAGACACCTTTAATAATTTGGTCGATCCGTTGATTGTAAAAACCGTTCGCGCCTGTAAACGTGCGTTACGCGATGCCGGCTTGTCCGTCGATGAAATTGATGACGTGGTGATGGTGGGTGGTTCGACCCGGGTACCGCGGGTGCGAGAAAAAATTGCGGAGTTCTTTGGCGCCACACCGATGTGTGATATTGACCCTGATAAAGTGGTTGCGGTCGGTGCATCGATTCAGGCAGATATGTTAGCGGGCAATAAACCTGATGATGAGATGGTGTTGTTAGATGTTATTCCATTGTCATTAGGCATCGAAACTATGGGTGGTTTGATGGAAAAAATCATCCAGCGTAATACCACCATCCCGGTCGCTAAAGCCCAAGAGTTTACTACGTTTAAAGACGGCCAGACCGCGTTGGCGGTGCATGTGATCCAGGGTGAGCGGGAGTTGATTTCGGACAATCGTTCTCTGGCGCGCTTTGAATTACGCGGTATCCCGCCGATGGTAGCCGGCGCCGCGAGAATTCGGGTGACCTATCAGGTAGATGCGGACGGTTTACTGAGTGTATCGGCCAAAGAATTAACCAGTGATGTTGAAAGCAGTGTGCAGGTGAAACCTTCTTATGGTTTAAGTGATAATGAGGTCACTCGCATGTTAAAAGATTCCTTTGAATTTGCCGCCGGTGATAAAGATGCGCGGGCCTTGGCAGAAGAACAGGTGGAGGCGGATCGCCAGCTAGAGGCTATTCGTCAAGCGTTAAATGAAAATGGTGACGTATTATTAACTGCCGAAGAGTGTAGTGAGTTGCACGCTTTGATGGATAAATTGTCTCTGGTTAGACGAGGTGATGATACCGTTGCCATCCGTAAGGCCATCGATGAGCTAAACACTACCAGTGAAGTATTTGCGTCTCGCAGAATGGACCAAAGCATAAACCAAGCATTGTCAGGTCAGTCGATTGATAGCTTGGGTGAGGAGAAATAGTTATGCCACAGATTATATTTTTACCGAATGAAGAACATTGCCCCGATGGTTTGGTGGTGGAAGCCGAAGTGGGCGAGACCGTGCTGGATGCAGCGCTGCGCAATGGTATCGAGCTAGAGCACGCCTGTGAAAAATCCTGTGCTTGTACTACCTGTCATGTGGTTGTGCGGGAAGGCTTTGACTCGTTAGAAGAATCTGACGAGCTGGAAGATGATATGTTGGATAAGGCTTGGGGTTTAGAGCAAGAGTCGCGCTTGAGTTGCCAGGTTGCCGTGGCGGATGCAGATTTGGTGGTGGAGATACCCAAATATACCATTAACCAGGTTTCTGAAGCGCAATAATAGAGGAAGTGTCGCATGAGTTTATGTTGGACCGACAGTCTGGATATCGCACTGGATCTAATGGAWGTGCATGCCGAGGTGGACCCTAAAACCATTAATTTTCTGGATTTGCGCAATTGGGTGCTAGCGCTGGAGAACTTCGATGATGATCCTGCCCGTTGTGGCGAGAAGATACTCGAAGGCATTCAGATGGCGTGGATTGAGGAGATGGATTGAGGCGGTGAACTGAAGGCTTAGTTTGTTGAGTTAGGTTGGGACCCATTGGGMTTATTTAGCGCCAAAAAACCTAACCTAACTTCTCAATAATCCCCCTGATAATCCTGAAACGCAGGTAAAGGCCGGCGCTAAACCATTAATTAATCTGGTGCGGTCAAAAAACAGCCAAATAACGCCTAAATTTAACACTAATCTAATATTCAATTAGCGCAATCCCACGTATAATGCCGCCTTCCTCTGTCTAGAGTCTCTGTTTAACACTCTATGATACGGACCAATTTTATAACCCTTTGAAAAATAATCCTTTATTTGGAGATTTACAGCATGGCGATCGAACGCACATTATCAATCATTAAACCTGATGCCGTTGGAAACAATGTAATCGGAGAAATCTATAGCCGATTTGAGAAAGCAGGTCTTAAGATTGTTGCATCTAAGATGATGCAGATGGACGACACTAAGGCTGGCGGTTTTTACGCTGAGCACAAGGAACGTCCTTTCTATGGCGATTTGGTTGCATTTATGACGTCTGGTCCTGTTGTTGTGCAGGTACTTGAGGGCGACAACGCTGTATTAGCACACCGTGGCCTAATGGGCGCTACTAACCCAAAAGAAGCAGAAGCGGGAACTATTCGTGCTGATTTTGCTAGCTCTATTGATGAGAATGCGGTTCATGGTTCTGATTCTGTTGAATCTGCAACCCGTGAAATTGCCTATTTCTTTGCTGATAACGAGTTGTGTGCTCGTACTCGATAAGATCAGATCTAGCCACTCGGCAAACTGCCGCGTGGCTTTTCTTTACTGCTTTTATTGATGCCAAAGGTTAAACCATGTCAGAACTGAAACAAACAGAGCCCAACCAACCTAAAGTGAATTTGCTTGGGTTAACCCGTGCTGAGTTGGAGCAGTTTTTTGTTGAGATTGGCGAGAAGAAGTTTCGCTCCCAGCAAATAATGAAATGGGTCCACCATTTTGGCGTGGATAACTTTGACGACATGAAGAATGTCGGCAAAGAGCTGAAGGCCAAGTTAAAAAATGTTGCAGAGATTGTCGCCCCTAGGGTGACGCATTTTCAAGAGTCCACCGACGGTACTCGAAAATGGGTGGTGCAGCTAGATAGTAAGAATAGCATTGAAACCGTCTTTATCCCTGACGGAAAGCGAGGCACCCTATGTGTTTCCTCGCAAGTGGGCTGTGCGTTAGATTGTAGTTTTTGCTCCACCGGTAAACAGGGTTTTCAACGTGACCTGACCGTAGCGGAGATCATCGCTCAGGTATGGATCGCCCACCGTTCCTTTGGTACCCCAGAAAATCGGGGTGTTCGACATATTACCAACGTGGTGATGATGGGCATGGGGGAGCCATTGTTAAACTTTGACAACGTGGTGAATGCGATGGAGTTGATGAAAGATGACTTGGGTTATGGTATCGCCAAAAAACGTCTAACCTTAAGTACATCAGGTGTCGTACCGAAAATGTACGAGCTCTATGACAAAATTGATGTGGCATTGGCGGTGTCGCTACATGCTCCAAATGACGCGCTACGCGATGAATTAGTGCCGGTTAATAAGAAGTACCCGTTGGCTGAGTTGATTAAGGCCTGTCGGGCTTACGTCGATAAATTTGGCGACTCTCGCCGCGTCACTATCGAGTATGTGTTATTAGAAGGTGTCAACGATACCTTTGAGCATGCTTATGAGTTGATCGAACTGCTACGGCCGGTACCCTGTAAGATAAATTTGATACCGTTTAATCCGTTTCCCCATAATCCGTATAAAAGGCCTAATGGCATGCGGGTCAGGGCATTTCAAGAAGTGTTGCAGAAGGCTGGTTATGTCTCTCCGATAAGAACCACCCGAGGTGACGATATCGATGCCGCATGTGGTCAATTGGTGGGGTTGGTTGAAGATAGAACGAAGCGCAGTGAACGCTGGCAAGCTACGATAGAATCACAAGTTGTCGAAGTGCGGCCGGCACAAAACAAATAGAGATAAACAGCGATAAATAGGGATAAACAAATCAGTATGCGAGAAGTGATGGTAAAGCGGCTAATTGGCGTAGTGTTGGTGACGTTGCTATTGAACGGCTGCATGGTTGAGGCAATTAGCAATAGCTCGCTTGCGCGAAATAAAGACATAGATAAGGCAGTTGAGGCTTATATCGCCGCAGGCATGCATTACTTGAAAGACGGTGATATTGGTACCGCTGGGCGAAAATTCAGGAAAGCCTACGACTTAAACCCCGACAGCCCCGATGCGAATAACTCCCTTGCACTGTTTTACTCCGTGGATAATGAGCCGGAGCAGGTAGAAAAATACTATAAGAAAGCGATCAAGGCCAGGCCTGATTTTTCCATCGCGCGCAACAATTATGCGTCATTCTTGTTTGACCTGCAGCGATATGCTGAGGCCCGTGATCAGCTGTTAGAAGTGACGAAGGATTATAACTATTCACAGCGTAAGCAGTCGTTAGAAAGCCTGGGTTACTGTTATCTGAGATTGAATGACGATAGAAATGCAGAGAAGTATTTTTTAAAGGCGCTTCATCGTGATGCAAGAATGGGCCGGTCGACCCTGGAATTAGCGGAAATCTATTTTAACCGAGGTAGTTATCCACAAGCGGAGCGCTATTTGGCTAATTTTGATAGGCTCTCCGCGCCAAATGCACGCCATTTATGGCTTGCAGTGCGATTACAGCGTATATTAGAGGATAAAAATAAGCTTGCTAGTTTTGTGTTAGCGCTTAAAAATATATTCCCCGATTCAGCAGAGTATAAGGCTTATGTTGAGTCACTATTGAATTTAAAGCCGTCGAGCTTAAAACCGTCGGTCGTAACACAAGCACCAATAAAGGCTGCCGTGCCGGCTCCAGCGCAGATAATCAAGCCGCCAGCTATCGAGGCCGCTGCGCCAGCACCAATACAGGCATCAACACAAACAAAAAAGACAGCAATTAGAAAAGCACCGAAGACAAAATGACCTTAACCTCCGACAGGCCTGACAACTTAGCCGCAGCTGAAGCCGATATCCCTAATGCCGCCCGGTTGTTAGTGGATCCTCCTGGCCTCGCGTTAAAGAAAGCCCGGCAGGCACTAAGGTTGGAGCTTGACGTGGTTGCTAATCGATTGAATTTGTCACCCTCAGTTGTTGTTGCAATAGAAAATGATGCTTACGACCGATTACCTAGTCCCACCTTTATTCGTGGTTATATCCGCAGTTACGCGCGCCTGTTGAAGTTGTCCGGCGATGACTTGATACGCAGTTATGAACGGCTACAGCCAGAAAAAATTTCAGAAACGGAAAATGGCATCAAAGATTCATCTTTTACGGTTAAGAAAGGCTGGGTTTTTCTGTTTGTGCTGATAGTTGGCGTGGTGCTAGTGATATCGTTAGTGCTAATAATGGGTGAGAGTGCCGATGTTACTGTTGATGTCGATGCAGTTGAGATTCATCATGCCGAAATTAGCGAGGCTGGAGTTACCCCCGTCATTGCTGAATCTATTCCTGTTGAA
>NVVG01000179.1 GCA_002402125.1 Moraxellaceae bacterium | reverse complement strand
CCTGACAGAGGTAGCCTTCAGTTAATGCGGAATACTCACCAGTTGCAATAATAATAGTGAGAGAATCACTTTCGTTAACAAAATAATACTCTTTGCCCATTGAATACGAACAGGTCACAATATTTCTCAGCTTCACTTATAGATATATTACATTCAGATTCTTTTAGAACAACAAATCCTCGCTTTGTTAAAAGTAACTCTGTATAAGTAAAGAACATAAATAAAAATAAATAATAATAATAAGGAATTTCAAGATGCTTTTTAAAAAATGGCACCTCCCCTTGGCGTTATTAGCCGCTTCAACCCTAACAGCTTGTAAACATAATGTTGACGCTTCGAAACCTTGTGTTGCGATGCTGGGTGATTCAATATTTGCACTCTCGGGCGAAGAAGAAGAAGTTTTGGCAGAGCTTTCTGGTGAGACCTATCGCACGTATTATGTCGCAGGCGCACAGATGGTTGGAGGCTTCGTTAAGCCAATTGAAAAGCAATTTGATGATGCGATGGCTGATGGATATGTACGCACGTTAATATTGGATGGTGGTGGAAACGATGTCCTTATTAGTGCTAATAAAACATGCTCGGTTTCTTATGGTGATGACATAAGTGCAGAATGTAATGCCGTGGTGGATTCTGTACTGGAAAAGATTGAGGAAATGGTACTTGTTGCGGCTGAAGCAGGAGTTGAGAATTTTGTCTTCCAAACCTACTACTACATAAAGTTTGCTAATCTCTGGCAGGTGACTGATGTGTTTTTAGAAGGGGTTGATGAGTTAGTTGAGCGACTGGATGCTGACCTTCCAGATATGAAAATTGTTCTTGTTGATCCAAGAGATGCGTTTTTAGATCAACCCTATATTAAATTTGATGGTATTCACCCAACCTCCGCGGGTTCAGATGTTCTAGGAAATTTACTTTGGGACACTATGGTTGAAAATGATATCGAGCAAGGAAATGACTGCCCCGCTGAGAGTTGAGTAAGAGGGTGTGGTTTAGGGCTCTGTCGCAAATCCAGGCCTTTATTGTATACGATACTAGTACACCCTATAACAAAAAGAGGGGTGTGCTAGTATCGCCAATTATCGTCTCCTATCCTATTAAATAGAGGTGTACCGACTGGTCACATCAGATGGGGTTTATCTTGTCTAAAGGAGATGGCTTTCATGGGGGAATATCAAAACACCGTTTGAAAATGGTATAGGGATATCTACTTTTAAGCCAATCCTGCTAATCGAGAATTTCGATTGTGGACAAATTGATTAAGTTGCTGGAACGATAACTCAGCCACGTTGTTAAGCTTCCTGGTGACCGAAAAGGCTTGTTCTTGTTGCCCTTGTTGGATGAAATGTTCTATCTCCCTTGCTAAGGCACACAGTTTAGGGGTGCCATGCAACGACGCACTGTTGGCCAAGATATGTATGGCAGTGATTAATAGGGGGATATCCGTATTTTCTAGGGCTTTACTGATCTGCCTAATACGGCATTTCGCATCATCAATATAGAGTTCGATTAAGCTCTCCGCGCATTCTAACGAGGTGTCAAATATTAAGCTATTTATCAATGAAGTTTCGATATGACTATAGTTATCAGTCTTTCTCAATTTTACCCTTTGTGGATCACTACATCTTGTCCACTTCGCAATGCAATGTAGGGTTGCATTTCTATCGATTGGTTTTTGCAAGTAGTCGTTCATACCTGCGTCTATATAACATTCTTTGTCGCCCGTTAAAGCGTGAGCGGTGAGAGCAACAATCGGGATTTCATTGGTTGGAGAGTCTAGCGCCCTTATTTTTTTGGTGGCAGTAATTCCATCCATAATAGGCATAGAAATATCCATGAGGACTATATCATAGGGCCGTTGCTTTACAGCTTCTATAGCTTCAACACCAGTAGATGCTATATCTACCTTAAGGCCAGCAAAGTTTAAAATGCTTTTTATTACCGTTTGATTGGCTGGATTGTCCTCTGCTAATAAGATGCGTATGTCAGTAGCGGGTGTGAGAGATGTGTCTTCGGTTTTAGCGATATTGATGCAATCGGCCTCGGTAGCCAGTTTCAGGTCGGCGGTAAATGTAAAGATACTGCCAATATTTTCTTCGCTAGTAACAGATATCTCACCACCCATTAACGATAACAATCGTTTGCATATCGCTAACCCTAGCCCCGTTCCCTCATGAGTACGCGAGTGGCTTTGATCTACCATGGTGAATTCATCGAATAAAATTGATTGTGAATCGGAAGATATCCCTATACCTGTATCTTTAACGGAACATTGAAGCAATGTTCGATTATTACTGGTTTGTGATGCATTAGCGCAGACCGTTATTGTTCCTGTCGTGGTGAATTTAATTGCATTATTGATTAAGTTAATTAGTACCTGCCTTATGCGGGCAGGATCACCGAATACAAATGGGGGTAGTTCATCGTCTATATCAAGCATAAGTTTTAGGTTCTTTCTTTCTGCTTGGGGTTTTAATAATCGAATTGAATCAGCCAGCAAATTCGACAAATCGAAACCTATATTTTCCAAATCTAACCTGTCCGCTTCCATTTTTGAAAAGTCTAGAATGTCGTTAATTATTGTTAGCAATAACTCTCCAGAATCTTTACCTGTCTGTACTAATAAGCGTTGCTTAGGCTCCAGCTGACTATCGGATAATAACCCGAGTATGCCCAGCACAGCATTCATTGGTGTTCTGATCTCATGACTCATGGTGGCAAGGAACCCAGACTTAGCTCGATTGGCACTTAATGCTTGATCATGAGCGATTTGAAGTTCCTCTCGTGTATCAAAAAGCTCTTTTTCTCTCTTGTCTCGTTGCTGCATGATGGAGTACAAATCCTTGACAGCGTCGGCCAGATATTCCATTTCCTTGCTAGCAAAAAACGACAATCGAAGAGAGGGTAAGCGGCCATTAGCGAGTGATTTTATGCAGTGTGTAATGCGGGTTATTGGTCGAATAGTTAAGATATAGAAGAGAAAAATAATGAGACCGGTCAATGTTGACAATGCGACTGAAACTAAGATGCCAATAGATGATACCTGGTTTTCAATTTCAGCGTACGCTGGTTCTAGGTCCCAGTGGATGCTAATGGTTCCAAATGACTCTCCCTCAAATAGAACTGGATAATTATATATCCGAATGCGATTGGCAAGCGGTATTGAGTTTCTCTTGTGTTGAGTAAGGGTATATCCTTTCTCATTGTTAATTATTAACCCAACAATGTTTGGAGAATGAAGTAGTGCTTGTGTGGAAATGGTATTTAATAGCGGTAAATCTTCTGATATTACCGCATCTAAAGCGGTTGCCGATAGTAAAGCAAATGAATTCTTACTCTGCTCATCGATTTGCTTAAATAGGAATCCAGAGCCAACCTGTCGAATAACGGTTGACGTCATAAGATTAATGACAATTAGTGAAAAGACTAAAGACATTGGTATTTGAAGCCATAGGGGAAGACGACCAAGTTTTCTGATTTTTTGATTCACAAACGATATCATTTTTCTATGAGATACTCCGCAGTTTAAAAAATGGTTAGGTGACCGTGAGTTCACTCACTAGCTATGAAAAAGTCGCTATTGTTAGCCATTGATTCCCATATTATGGCGTAGTCGTTTTTTGTTGATGGGAGGAATCCACTTTTGTTAATTGTTTTTAATGCTTCCGTATCCTTCATTTCTAGTAAAGTTTCCTGTAAAGCCTTAAATGTAACATTATCCATCGAACTGCTGGCTATCCAAGGTTTAGTGACGTTTTTGAATCGTGCAATTTCTCTGATAGGTACACCTTGGTTTTTCATTTTATTAAATGTACTTTCTTTAAGTGCGCCAGCATCAAATTGATTGGCTCCGACAGCCGTGGCCACACGATCATGTCTAGAAAGGTAATCGAAACGAGATAGTTTGTTTGATGTTATTCCATGTTCCCTTAGCAAGGCTTGTGACAAATATCGACCTATCGTCGATCTTTTGTTTCCAAAAGCAAAGGAACGTCCAGTTATCTGATCTATGGTGTTAATTGGACTAGATTCGTTTACGCAGACTATACCCCAGAAATGTTTCTTCCCATTTTTACTTTCCATAGCAATTAGCCTTATACCCTCATTTTTTTGTTGACTCAAAATATACGATGCTGGTCCCATTCTTGAGAAGTCAACCCTGCCGTTAACTAGGTTTTCGATACCTTTTTTATAGTCGCTAGCTACTTGTAGGGTGATTCTAGTGGGCGTTGATAACTTTTCGCTTAATGATGCTTCTATTACGTTTAGGATTGGCCTAAACATTTTAACCATCGTCGTAGGTTTGTCCGATGTGTATATGCCGAATTTTAGCTCGATGTCTGCATAACTATTGAATGACAGTAATGGGAATGTTAGAAACACTACTGCTATTAGTAGAGAAATATCTTTATTGAATTTTGATATGATTTTAGTAGCGATCATGTATGGTTCCTAGGGTGTTGGTACCGAGTTAAGAATATCTTGTACTTTTGATCCAAGATTGCTCAAGGAGAATGGTTTTGTTAGGTATCCCTCGGCACCAAGTTCAAATGCATCTTCAATGTCTCCTATTTTCGATTTCCCCGTCAGCATTAGTACCGGTATATTTGACGTGTTTTCACAAGCCTTGAGTTTTATGAGTACTTCTGGTCCAGAAATGTCTGGTAGCATCCAGTCTAAAATAATGAGGTCTGGTAATTTCTTTTTCGCCATTTCAACGCCATGTGTGCCATCTATAGCTTGTATTACTTTGGCATTTTCATGTCGTTTAAGTCGAAATTCAACCTGCCGTTGTAGACTCTCATCGTCATCAATTACGAGTATCTTTTTTTTGCTTGATCCAAAAAACATAGGGTTACCATTATTTTGATTAATTACGATAATAGAATATGCAAAGATAGTGCCGGAAATTGAAGTTTAATAATTAGATGAAAATCAAAGAGTTAGGTTGAATCGTATGGATGGATTGCTGTGAATGAAAAATCGATGGTTGTCGTTTGCATCGCATTGTGCGAAATAAATCAGATTCTGTTCCAAATTTGCATTTAGAAAAATTGCTAAGTTATTGATAAACGGCGTTGTAAATTATAGTGATTTCGGCATAAGTTTTGCGTTGATTAACCTTGAGTGCAGTTTAGTGCTAAAAAATGGGTGGTAATAGTATCGCTGTTTTTCTATGTTCTTCGTGCACTCAATTAGTTGATTGATTCTCCACACTATATTAAAAATATAATTGGAGGATAATAATTGGAGAAGTGTATGAAATGTATTAAAGATGTAGATTTGTATCTAAAGAAAACCAGGATCTTAGTCATCGATGATTCGTTACCTTTTCAAAATCTTACTGGAGAGCTACTAAAGAAATTCGGCGTTGATTCTGTTGAATTCGCGTCAACGCTGGTGGATGGTATGAAAAAACTGCACTATTCAAAGGATGAAACCTTACCGGCACCAAAATATGATCTGGTTCTATTTGATGTTAATTTGCCCGATGGAAATGGAGTTCGTGGTTGTGAATTTGTTTCTAATCATGCTGCTACCCACAATATACCGGTTGTTGTGATATCTGGAAACTCGCAACCGTATATTGTCGATGCGGCGTTTGGTGCTGGTGCAAGTGATTTTCTACAAAAACCATTTGTCCCTAGCTTATTGAAGAATCGCTTAGGTTGCTTGTTAAAGCTACGCGCTCTTGGGCTGGTGTTCAATTAGAAGCAGCAAAGAATCATCGTTGACTGATGAACCAGTAAGTCGGTCAAAAGTAGATATTGTTTCATCTAGTGCGTTATTTAATGGCTTTTTTGTTGTAGAAACCAATTTTTCAATAATTTCATACTCCAGCTGATGTCGAGACTGGTTGTCTGACGCGGACTCAAATAATCCGTCAGTATAGAAAGCAATTCTTTCGCCTTCATTTAGCGAAAAATCAACGGTATCATACCTTGCATGGGGGATTAGCCCTGGTAGTATTCCACCTACTTGAATTTTGGCGGCTTTACCTTTTGATAGGAGTAGTGGCATCGGATGTGCTGCACTAGCAATTGAAATAGTGCCATTATGTTTTAGCGCGATCACACAACATGTAAGTGTTACCTGCGATAATAGACCATCACTTAATGCGATTTGTGATATGTTAGCTAATAGTTTTGATGGGGAAAGTGTATTCGATGTAGACTGCATAATCCCCCGGATATAGCCACCATAGGCGTACGCAAAAAACTTTGCTTTATCATCATGACCCATAATGTCTACAATAGCTAAAATAATTCCACTATCATTCTTTTCATAGAGTAGGAGGTCACCTCCACCAATGCCGGTATTTCTAGATGTGACAGCCATATTCCAATCATTAGTCGTTGAAGGCAGTTTTGGCGCGAGTAGTGATGATATTTTACTATTAAGTCGGCGAGATAATTGTCTATAAAGCTGTTTTGACCGGTTGTTGACTCTAATGACGGCATTGTTTAGCTGCAGTTTTGAGACCGGTTTTAGTAAAAAATCATCAATTCCTAATAAGCAAGCCTTCTCTAAGATATCGTGATTTGACTTGCCGGATAGAAATATAAAAGGGACGGATTCTGTTTCTTCGTGAGTGCTTAACACCTCACGTAAAGATAATCCGT
The DNA here is from genome assembly GCA_002402125.1 of Moraxellaceae bacterium. Classification (GTDB taxonomy): domain Bacteria; phylum Pseudomonadota; class Gammaproteobacteria; order Pseudomonadales; family Ketobacteraceae; genus 42-54-T18. Next base: position 3,371 of record NVVG01000179.1, on the reverse strand, counting down.
CCATTCGTGGCATTTGTATATCAGAAATAACGAGATCAACTCGATTCCTTGTTAAATACTCGATTGCTTCCTCTCCATTGTTCACTAACTCAATATTAAATGTATCCGTTAGATAAGCAGCATAGAGCCGTGCTGTAGAAAGGTCATCTTCAACAATAAGTACTGTTGATCGGTATTGCTTGTAAGGTGTATTCCAGCAAATTAGTAATCTATTGTAAGTTGAAGTTTTGTTATAGATGTCCTCTGGATAATAACAAATATTATCAGACATCAAGTTCACTAGTGTGATTCCTCTACCGCTTTCTTGTTCTAGGGACTCTAGGCAGTATTCAGAAGGTTTGTAGTTGGTTGGATCCCATACTGTACCGTTATCCCATAGTTCTATCCAATAAAAATCTATGTTGCAACCGAATCGCAAAATGATCAATAGGGGCGTTTGGTGATTATACATTACTAGGTTAGTAGCAGCTTCAGAGAAACAAACTAGCATATTACGTAACATTCCTTTTTCTAGGTGACAGGCACTAATCGCTCTAGAAAGATCACTTCTTGTATCCCTGACCTTATGTAAACTAGCTTGAAATTCAACTTCGAATAGTATTTTTTCCATAGTGATTCCGGCTGAAAGTTGGCTTTGGTAGTGTTTAATATTATTTTGACTCTGTCACTTTTAACAAGGCTCTTTGACTATATGTTGAGTGCTAGTAAAAGGTTGTTGTTTACCCAGCGTCTAAGTTTTATAGCGTGTTTATCTAGGAAACGCGGGAGCCTATCAATTTCCCGAATGAGTTCTTTGTGTAAAGGCGGATTTTCTCGGTCGTTAATTACGCAACCAAGTAATTTAGCATTTGCAGTTAGTAGTTTTTTTGCTGTTTCCGATATCATGGGTTCCGTTGTTTGATTAGCCAAAACAACCAATATGCAACCGTCACAAGCAGAAGCCACGCGTTCAGCAGGTATGTTACTTGCGTTAACGCGGTTTACTGGAGATGTGTCGATGATGATAGTATCAAAGTGCATTTGCCATTCTTTAATGCATTCCTCCAATACTCCTGGTTTACGCAGTTTGATAATTGCATCTCGACTGTTGGGGTTGGTGACCCCCGTTATCACCGTATCCGCATTTCCATGGGATACTACCTTGGGTGATACAATCTCTGGTGAGGGGAGTAGGGATTCATACGCCATGCCACTTATATCTGACTTTGATTGTCCTAATTTAAGCTGGCAACTAAGCGAAGGGTGATGAAGATTAAGGTCAACAAATAAGGTTGAGTGACCAGCAAGTAGATTTCGTTGTGCCAAGGCGAATGCTATAGAAGTAACACCTTCGTTGGCACTCGAGGAAGTTAGTGCAATTGAGCGATAGGAGCCATTTAGTATCTGTGCGTATATACTCTCAATTTCCATATTTTGAGGCGGTATATTCATTATAAGAAACCCAATAATGCGCTAAGTGATACTAGCTGAAAAATATCTTTTAGTGCTAATCTCAGTTTTTCAATGGTGCTATCAGATTTATCCGGTACATATATTGTGTCACCAGCACGTAGTACAGGGAGGTCATCAAAAGCAGCAGTCTTACTGAATAGTTCTAGGTTAAAGGTTCTCGCTTGGTCCTTACAACAGGATAGATTTATAACGGATATTTTTTCTTTATAGGCATTTGATTCAGGCCCACCAGCCTGTGCTAATAGGTCCAATATGGTCATCGTGTCATTAAATCGATATCGACCGGGTTTATGAACAGCACCTAATACGCGAATAGTGCTCTCTTTGGATTGGTCTAGCCACATACGGTCTTTCTCTGGGACGTAGATGGTGTCACCAGTCTTTACATCGGGTAAAATATTCTCGTCGCCAGTTTCGAAATATAGCGCTAGATTTATTTTACTGACCACAGAGTGTTTTCCGTTACGATGACTGACGCGGATGTTATGAATGTCCGCATTTCCCGTTGGACCATCCGCTGCGGAAAGTATATCAAGAAAACCCATTGAGTCTGTGAACATATATCGACCGGGTGCACCTACCTGGCCGAATATATAGATGGATTTTTCTGCTGCTTGACGTACCCACTGGGCTTTGTTATCGCTTGGATCTTGCGGCAAATCATGCACTCGAACAGTTGAACCGGCTCTTATTTTGGGGAGGCTATCTTCAGCTCCCCCAGATTGAATGAACTCGTCCAAATTGAATACAGTGAGGCTATTAACCCCTTTAGATGATGGAGTAAGGATCTCTATATTGGTTGTATCTGCTCGTGAACTCGGACCGCCGACGTGCGCTAACAGATCTAGTAGTGACATCTCATCAGACCATTCTACTCGACTGGGGCGTATCACCTCTCCTATAACTCGCACTGCGCGATTTGGTGTGACCTTTAGCCAAGATTTTTCGTTTAAATCGGTTTTTTCAGGAACAAAAATGGCGTCTCCTGGCTGAATGGCGGGCGGTAACCCTGGCACGGTGCCTTCGGTGTAGCCAGCCAGGTCAAAAGGGACAACCTTACCACCCGATTTTATAATGCGTATTTGTCTGGATTCCGCAAACCGAGTAGGTCCCCCGGCATTGGCGAGTATATCCATAAAGGTTGCGCCCTTTTTTCCTTCATAGGCACCGGGTCTAGATACTTCCCCCATCACATATACCATATTGCCACCAGTTTTAATTTCTTCCTCTTGCTTTGGAACAAAAATGGTTGCTCCGGGTGCAATCTTTGGCAGGATGTTCTCATCCCCAATATCAAGGTATTGCTTCAAATTAAACAGTTTTGGTTCTCCATTGCTGATAACTCTGATTTGTTCAACTCCCGCGAAGCGGGTGACACCGCCAGCTCGCATCAGTAGATCAACCAAGTTTCTTGAGTGTTTGTAGGAAAAACTACCTGGGCTGTTTACTTCACCAAATACTTTAATGGCTTTCCCATCTTCTGCCGCATCCCCCGAGTCGGCGACTTTAAGCGGGTCAAACTCTACTTCAATGTTCCCTGTCATTGGGGATGCTGGTACAAAGAGCGTGTCTAGGGATTGTAGTGTTGGCAACGGTTTGCTATTTCCACTATCCAAGTACTGTTTGTAATTAAACACCTCAACTTTTCCGGATCGGACAAGTTGTATTTTATCGAGTTGTGCACCGGCTCTAAGGCCACCAGCAGCGTGTAGTGCAAGTTGAACTGAACTGTTTGCAGATAGAGTGAATTCTCCTGGGTTTTTCACGTATCCTTCTACGGTGATTATTAATTGCTTTTTGTAGACGTAAACATGCAAGTTACTGAGGTCCCTAAACATTAATTTCAGGCTAGATTTCACCTGTACCTGAAGTTCACCTTCGGTTAGACCCACGACAAATAGAGCATCTACTTCTGGTAA
>NVVG01000178.1 GCA_002402125.1 Moraxellaceae bacterium | reverse complement strand
AAATTCATTGAGCCTGAGGATTGGATTAAAGAGGGTTGGAGGGATTGAGTGGTTTGGGTGGCGTGCTTGTTTCTACCGCTTTGGTCTTCCCAGTTATTAACGCCATTCGAGTCTTCTGTCACTCCTATATCGGCGTTAAGCCAGATTCTTAGATTGTCACCAACGTTGCCGGGTGATGTGTCTCGAAAGGTGATCTGTACATCATTCGAAATGTTTTGCCCATTTATTGTGCCGCTTACAGTCACAGTTTCTAATTCCGTATTGGAAATAGTTGCAGTGTAGGTTCCGTCGCCTTCGTCAGTAACCTCGCTAATGAATGCGGTTCCGCTATCGTCGAATAATACAACTATGTGTCCACCAGTAGTAAAGTCGTCGCCATTAGGATTATTTGCAACATTTTCATCGACGGCTTGTATAGTTATTGTTGAGGTGGAATTACCGTTTGCTGCGACGGATGTTGTTGAGGCTTTAAGGTAGGAATTGGCGCCAGATACGTCAAAATAATGAACGTTGATATGTAGATAGTCGACCCATAAGTTCCCGCCAAGGGAAAACGCATCGGAATCAAGTTCTAGTAGAAATTTGAGGTCAGTGAAGTCACTTGAAACCCAGTTGTGGTCACCCCATGTATCCGTGCTATTGCCTTTGGTATTTTCTGAACTTGAACAGAAAAAAACTAAGCAAAAGTATTGGGGGCTGGGGGACTTCGATGAACTCCAACTTGTTCCGCCATCCCAAGATAACCTGTAATTAGCGTTTATAAACCCAATTGCAGGAAATCCTGCCCCGGCTCTATATCCAATAGTAATCCCCGTTACTTTGGCGCCAGGGTGGTCGGATTGTAGGTCAAACCCAAATTCAAAAAAGCGGTGAGAGGCACCAAAGCTGGTAGCACGGGTGTTATATACACCATCATACACATTGGAAGCATTGCTAAAATCGCCGATATCATTACTTGGAAGTGTAAAGCCTGTTTCGCTAAGTGTTTCGCTGTAGTGGGTTAGGAGTGCTTTGTTTATAGGAGAGCGATTGCCTATTACCAGGGTAGAATTAGTCTTGGTCGATGTCGATTCAAGAAACCAGTCGCCATTTTTCCCTGTGATATTGGTAGAACCGAAAACACTTACACCAGCCGCAACCGCCAACGCATCCAAAAGCTCCTGCCCCTGATCCCCCTTGCCAGCCTCACAACTATAAATATAAATACTCGCATCTTCCGCAAGCGAGCCACCTAATCTTTCCCAAATCCCAGCATTCTCATTAATCGACTGAGCAGTTACAGACTCACTACCCAACTGAAACACACCTTCACTACCATGCGACAATATACTAATAGAATTGATACTCTGCTGAGTCAGTTCAGCCCAAGCAGTAATATTAGCAATAACATCCGCAGCAGAATCTTTTTCACTATCGTAAGCAAAGTAATGATCTGCGTTTGTGGCCGCTTCTCTCAGTAACGCTTGGTCTTCTAAAGCACCATCAACAAGTACTACATCTACAGAATGGGTGTTGTCAGAAATTGTAGGGGATTGGTTACCAATGACGGAGGAGGCCGCCGATAGGGTTTGATCGGTAGATGCACTAACCGCGTGAACTGATTGGCTAAGCAAAWAGCCAAGTATAACGAATAAGTACACAAAGTGTTTAGCCAACAACTTATCCACAAGCCACCCCATTTATTCCGATAATGTAAAAGGAAACCATCACGATTTTAGTGAGCTGCGATCCTCTAGTTGGGATCTGCAATTCTGGCAAAGATTAAAACGCGATAAGAAACCGTCCATTTATAAGTGGGATATACTTTAGTGTATTCAACGTCCACTAATCAAGCTTTCGGAGGGGAATTGTTGTGTTTATGTGAATAAAAAATGAACTATTTYCGAGTGAGGTAACGCTACGTTAATTCTGGTTACCAACTGTACTAGGTTAATTTTCGATCTGGGGATGCTGTGGTCTACCTGTTTTAGTTCATGTTTCGACTAATATGGCGAAGATGGAATCTTTTGGCCGCTATATTGGCGAAGATTCGGTGGTGTTGGCAGAGGTGTGAGGAGTTTTGGTAGGTATTTTACTAATTTTAAAGTGAAAAATGAGAATGCAGTGAACGGGTGTGTCATATTAGGTTTGGTTTTATATTAGTTACGACCTTTTCTATTTTTTTGCATTTCGGCGCCCTAAATTAACCTTAGCGGCTTAGCCAGGCACCGATAACGTTACAAATTGTTATTTTTGCGTTAATAATGTGCATTTTATGCGGTTTGGCGTTACTTCTGTGCACGTTCGGAGATTTTCAGGCTATACTTCGGGTAATAACCACAAGTGCTTGAATTTGAGCGCTTTCTTAGGTAACCCTAATATAAAAAATGAGTCGATTTAGAAAACTCCCCATTAAGTACAAGTTGATCGTTGTGGTGCTTCTCACTGCAAGTATTGGTCTAACTTTGGCGAGTATTGCGTTACTTTCTTACGATAGGATCAAGAGAAAGGTAACTTTATCAGAAGAAATGCAGATACTGTCGCAAGTTGTCTCGTTGCGAAGTGCTGTCGCCTTGAGTTTTGGTGATGACAAAAACGCCAGAGCCAACTTAGATACCCTAAAAGTACGTAAAAGCATCCGATTGGCTTGTTTGTATGATGATACTGGTGCTGTGTTTGTGTACGTTTCTCAAGGTAAGCATGATCTAGAATGCCCAATCGATGATAAGAGAGGCGGGCAGTATTTTGAAGGGGGATTTCTAGATGTCTATCAATCCGTTGAAAGAAACGGGGAGATTATCGGCCATGTATTTATTCGATCTGGTTTAGAAGAACTCAATGATCGCCTTGTTCAGCAATTGGTTGTGAGCGTGGTGGTATTGTTTTTCTCCTTGATGTTGGCGTTTGGATTCACCTCTCGATTGCAAAGTTATATCTATTTACCGATTATTCAGCTGGGTAACGTCGCTAAGGAAATCACCAGAAACAATAACTACTCCATGCGAGCCTACACTGAGAATGAAGATGAGCTCGGTGATACGGTGAATGCCTTCAACAATATGTTGAATGAGATCGAGAGTGATAAGGAACAGCTAACAGAGCTAGCTTACTATGACCCGCTAACAAAATTACCCAATCGACGAATGTTTACCGAGCAAATTGATGCCGCTTTGGAAGATGCTGCGAAAGAGGGTGGTAAGAAGATTGCGCTAATATTCCTCGATCTGGATAAATTCAAGCAAGTGAATGATGAGTTAGGTCATGATATTGGCGATCTGTTGTTAAAAGAGGTGGGTAAGCGATTAAGGGCTGCCGTACCTGAAGAAGCGACAGCGTACCGACTTGGTGGTGACGAATTTACCGTTATTCAATTGGGTGTCGATTCTGAGAAGGATATAGTGGAAACGGCCGATGCTATATTTAGAGAGTTTGAGCCAACACTGATAGGTGGTGGTCGCGAGCTGCATATCTCTGCAAGTTTGGGAATTGTGATGTCGACAGGCAATGATACGTCTAATTCAATTATGAAGAATGCTGATGTTGCGCTTTACCATGCGAAGGATGCTGGGCGTGGCAACTACAAAATTTATCAGTGGGAAAATAGTTAACTCTTATTAATAGTAAATTCTTGGTTTGGTAGTTCTTGCCAAACATCACTCCTATCTAATTGTGTTCGATATACCCAGTAATAAATTCCTCCCAGCGTTACGAGAGTTTCCATAATACGGTTATCTCTGAACTTATTATCGTTCCCATGCTCCCGCGTGGGAACGCATATACAACAAGAATATAGCAATACTGCCTGGCGAGGCAAAATGATCCAGTTAGGAGTATTTGTGTTTTAGTTTAGTTCAGTGAGCATTCGCATGCGGGAGCGTGGGAATGAGAGGTAGTTAAGCGGTTGGGCTAATGTTTCTAAATCAACTATAAAATGTCAAAGATTGTCAATCATTGAATTATTCGTTATGCTGAACAAACGGAGGAACGGCTATGAACTTGAACTTAGGTAAAGATTTAGAGGCATATATCTCTCAAAAGGTCGCTACAGACATCACCTATAACAATGCCAGTGAGTGGGTTCGAGAAGCCATTCGAGAGAAAATAAAGAGTGATCGAGAATATTTCGAACAATTGGAAGCATTGAAAGCGGATATTGATGTTGGCCTAGAACAAATAGAAAAGGGGCAATTCGCAGATTTAGATTTTGACGCGCTAATGAAGGAAACAAATTAGTGGCAAAGCGTACATGGAAAGCATCTCTTGAAACTAAGGAAGATTTGCGAGAGATAGCTTTATACACCAAAGAGCAGTGGGGCATTGCTCAAAAAAATGCATACTTAAAAGCCATCAAAATAGTATTCGCACGGCTCGCTGAAAACCCTGTTATTGGTCGTCAACGGAATGAAACAGCAAAAAATCTATTTTCCATTCCTGCTAGGGAGCACATAGTGTTTTACCGCTACGACAGCAAACACGTTTATATTGTCAGAGTTTTGCACAGTCGCAGAGACCCTCGTCGAGCTTTTTAACATATCACACGTGGGAGCGTAGGAATGAGAAGCTTCCAGCTTCAATTATGTTTCAATCATACGAATTTCTCTAACTTCTTTCTCGTCTCCATGCTCCCGCGTGGGAATGCATACTAGCCCAAAATATTACAACAATACCTTTCGATAGAAAGCTGTCAAGTGCGGGGTTTTTTAGCGTTTTGACTTAGATCAATATGTATTCCCACGCAGGAGCATGGGAACGAGAGGAAAATTTGTTACCTTGCAATCAACTCAACGACTAACTCTAACCCTTCTATTCTTAACCCCATAAAGCGACAACAACGTTAACAAGAGTAGGGTGAATGGATTGATGCTACCACCACCCTCACTACCCTGACCACTTTCATCGGCGGCGATTTCTGTTTCTATATTATTTGTATCCAGCGGATCTTCCGAATCACTACTGCCAATAATATTAGCAATGTCTTCATTACTGACTGTCTCAGTAGGAATGATTAGATGGCTGCTAGACCCAATACCTATCAGCATGGGTATTGCACCATTCATTGATGTGTCGCTATCGTTAGGGCCGCCATCGGTAATGTTAAGTTGTAAACAATACGCACCTTCTACAAAGCCAGTAGTATAACTCACATCACCTGGTACGGGGCAAGAACCAGGACTTCCCATCGCTGAGCTAACGCTATCCGTTGAGGAGGTGTCCATATAGAACCAGCTAAGGGTGATGTGATCAAACAGTAATACCGCAGCGCTAGTCGTTTGTGGTTTGTTGAGCGGAATAACCACATTAACCATATCCCCAGCACTTGGGATATTAACCACATCGATATCAAACATATTCGGTGTTGCCGCTATGTTGGTATTTTTACTGGTATCTCCGGCTGTAATAGGGAAATCCTGATTGATGTAGTTCGCAAGCTGTTCGCTAGTTATAGTACTAATCTGGTTGTTGCCCATGCGCGCGATGAGTCCAGCACGAACGCCTACACCATATTGCAGTTGCACGTCATATGGAACATCGGCTGTGATAGTGGTGGTAAGTCTTTCTTCAGCACCCATCAAACCATCAGATGAATCAAACGCATTGATGATGCCGTCAGAGTCATCATCTTCTACGCCCAGTTCGGAAACACTAAAGATCTGGCTAGTGCTAGAGGATAGAAGTTGGCCCGCTATCGTTTTGCTAATCGTTAACGATACAGTGTATAAGCCTTCGCTTAATCCACTAACGGATAGATTTTGGCTGCTAGTGTCCACAATGAGGGCGCTAGGTTCCGCGTTCAGTATTGCAGAAACGTCCCAGTCAAATGTTGGGTATGGCGCTTGATAACCACCTAGCTGGGCGAATAGATCAACGTCACCGCTACCTAGGTCTTGGCTATTTATCCAAACAACCGGCGTAGAATTCACCAGTGGGTTGCTGCCTTGTGCAATTTCTGCAATGTCGGTGATGCCGTCGTTATCCGTATCTTGGTTAGCTAAAACGCTAGTGGTGTCGCCAGATAAGTACAACTCAATTGCGTCAGTGATACCGTCACCATCAATATCACCGGTGAGCGCATCATTAATGGCTGAAAATGGATCGGCCAAATCAGCGCTTAGCGTCAGCTCTAAAATATCCGGTAGACCATCGTTATCTCTATCCAATAGTGAGGTATCAAGGCCGTCATTAATAGAGCCAGTTAAATACGCTTCAATTGCATCACTCACACCGTCTTGATCAATGTCAGACTCGTTGGCTAACAGCGGATCAGAGGCCAATCGAACTTCCAAGGCGTCGCTGTATCCGTCATGATCGTAGTCAGAGGTATCATCAATGTTATTGAACCCATAATAGGTGGATAGATAGTATTCCACAGCGTTAGTCACGTTATCGCCATCGTCGTCGCCAGCGCCATCAACAATGGGTAGATTAACCTGATTAAAATTGGATTTGATAGCCGTCAATTCGGTGACGTCTGGGATGCCATCGCCATCGGTATCGGTTTCACTGTCACTGTCGATAGAGCCACCGGTATTGTCGAAGAAGTATTCCACCGCATCAGAAATGCCATCCATATCGGTATCGATGTTGCCATCGATTACTGGGCTGTGTACCGCCAAGAAATCACTGCCTAAAATGATTTCAGCATAATCTGGTAGGCCATCACCATCAGTGTCTGTGTCTGGTTGAACATTACTGTCTCCACCAGCGTCGGAAATTACAGCTTCAATGACATTTGAAATGCCATCGTTATCATCATCAACAACATCGACCATGGTAGTGCTGATTTCCGTGTTGCCCGCCAGGTCGGTGGTTACAACCGTTAGGGTTTCACCGTTGGAGAGGATTTCCGTAATAGGGCAGTGATATTCTCCCGTAATTGGATCGGTGGCTACGTTGCTGCATAAGATGTTGCCGTCCGCATCCTGCACTTCAATTGTCGAACCGATGGGGCCTACGCCGCTAATGAAATGGCCATCGCTTGCTGCCACTTCAGCAGGCCCGCCTTCAACAAAGTTAATGGTTTCGTTATCCGTCATAGCATCGCCATTGATTGATCCATTGACGACGGTGCTTTGCACAACGCTGTTGCTAATAGTGAAGGTGTAGGTGCCATCTAGCTGGTCAATGACAGGGCTAATGCTTGCGTCATTGCCGTCGATTAATACAACCGTATGGCCTCCAGTGGTAATCTCGTTACCGAAAACGTCATAGGTTTTTACTGTGAGTAACGATATGTCGCTACCATTTGCGGTAACGACGGAAGGTGAAGCGGTAAGGGTCGAGTGAGCAGCGGATACCGGCCCAGGAATAAAGTTAATGACTGCTGTGTTAGGAGTGGCGGTAGCGCTAACGGTGGCACTAATGGTTACTGCTTCAGCGACAGTGTTTGTGACTTTTGCAGAGTAAGTACCGTTACCATTATCAGTAGTTATGCCGATAATTGCGCCACCCGTCGTTGAAAATAGAACGGTTAACCCGGCGGTGGAAACATTGTTGTTATAGGCATCCTTAAGCTGGGTCGTGACAGTTGACTCTGTAACCCCGTCAGCGGTTATCTCTACTGGAGATGCGGTAACGAAGGTGTTCGCAATGACCATTGCCCCCGGTGTAAAGGTAACGTCAGCAGTATCCGTAATGGCGTCACCGTTTAACGTACCATTAATGGTAACGACTTCTGCAACTGTGCTCTTAATAGTGGCAGTATGGGTGCCATCACCATTGTTAGTCACTGCAGTAATGGTTGCGCTTCCGCTTTGAGCCAAGGTTATAGTATCGGTACCGGTAGTAATATTATTATCTAGCGCATCTTTTAGTTGCACCGTAATAATTGAAGTCGCGATATCATCTGCAGTTATAGAGATTAAGCTCGCAGTAATAATTGTTTGCGCAGCGGTTGGAATGTTTGGCGTAAACAATATGGCATCGGTTGCCGTAATGGTTGGGCCATTCATAGTGGCGCCCAAATCAACGTTTTCTGAAACGGTATTGGTCACCGTGGCTGTATAAGTACCATCGCTATTGTCTGCTACAGCACTTACAACAGTGCTACCCGTTACGGTGATGACAATGGTTTCTCCACCTGTCGTTAAGTTGTTACCTTGTGTATCTTTAGTCTGAACCGTCACAGTTGCCGTGTTAACGCCATTAGCGACAACAGTGCTTGGTGAATGGGAAATGGTAGTTTGCGCAATAGTGGGAATACCCGGGTTAAAGGTAATGGTAGGGTTACCCGTTGCGATTATGTTTCCATTGATGGTTCCAGAAATTGTCACGGTTTCTGCGGTTATATTCGTAATTGTTGCGGTATACGTTCCATTGGCATTATCGGAAATTACTCCAATAGCACCGGTTCCTGTTGAGGACAGTGATACTGCGCCGCCGGATACTACTAAATCGTTTCCGAATTGATCTTTCGCCTGAACGGTGATAGTAACAGTGTCATCTGTAGTAACAGGGCTTAAAGAAATTGCGATGGTTGAGGTGTTTTCATCAGCCGCGCCAGGAGAGAAAGTAGCCGTCACATCACCCGTAGGAATTGCTTGGCCGTCGATGGTACCTTCAACGGTAACTGCACCTAGTCCCGTGTTAGTGAGTGGTGCTGTATAGGTGCCATTCCCGTTATCGATTACTGATCCTAGAGAACAGGTGCCACATGGAGGATTGATTGTAAGGGTGACGTTATCGCCGCCTGTTCCGAGGTTCGTGCCACCACCATCTTTTGCTTGTACGGTTATGGTAACGGTTTCGTCAGTTGTCGGAGTTAGACTGCTGCCAGAAATAGTTGTCGTTGATGCTTCCCCTCCGTCTGGTATGACTGTGATGTTCATGGTGCCCGAAATTGCCCCTAGACCGGCGTCATTGACGGTATAGGTGAAGCTAGAATTGGTGGAATCGTTAGCGGCGGAGGTAAAGGTGAGATCGGCCAATTCAGCCGCGGTCACGGTCATGCCGTTGGTGACGGTGGTAACGCCAGCACTGTGGGTCAAGGTGCCGCCATTGAGGGTTAAACCACTAATGACAACAGAGACGAGGGCGTCACCTTCTACATCGGTAAAGTTGAAATCACCGACACCAATCACTAACGGAATATCTTCAGTAGCGATGACGGTATTGCCTGTGGCGACCGGTACGTCATTCACCGCATTCACGGTAATGTTCATGGTGCCGGAGGCTACGCCAAGATCAGCGTCATTAACGGTATAGGTGAAACTGGAATTGGTCGAATCGTTAGCGGCGGAAGTGAAGGTAAGATCGGCTAGCTCTGCCGCGGTCACGGTGATGCCGTTGGTAACAGTGGTGCCACCGCCACTGTGGGTTAAGGTGCCGCCATTGAGGGTTAAACCACTAATGGTGACAGAGACCAGGGCATCGCCTTCTACATCGGTAAAGTTGAAATCGCCGGCACCGATTATGAGTGGTACATCTTCGCTGGCAACAACCGTATTACCAGTGGCAACCGGTACATCGTTAACGGCATTCACGGTAATGTTCATGGTGTCCGAAGTTATCCCTAGACCGGCGTCATTCACGGTGTAGGTGAAACTGGAGTTCGTTGAATCGTTAGCCGCCGAGGTAAAGGTGAGGTCGACCAGTTCAGCTGCGGTCACGGTCATGCCGTTGGTGACAGTGGTACCACCGGCGCTGTGCGTTAAGGTGCCGCCATTGAGGGTTAGGCCACTAATGGTGACAGAGACCAAAGCATCGCCCTCGGTATCCGTAAAGCTGAAATCACTGCCATCAATGACTAGCGGCACATCTTCGCTAGCAATAACGGTATTGCCGGTGGCGACTGGTACATCATTAACGGCATTCACGGTGATGTTCATGGTGTCCGACGTTACCCCTAGTCCAGCGTCATTCACGGTGTAGGTGAAACTGGAGTTCGTTGAGTCGTTTGCCGCGGAGGTAAAAGTGAGATCGGCCAATTCAGCCGCAGTCACGGTCATGCCGTTGGTGACGGTGGTACCGCCGGCGCTGTGGGTTAAGGTGCCGCCATTGAGGGTTAAACCACTAATGACAACAGAGACGAGGGCATCGCCTTCCACATCGGTAAAGCTGAAATCTCCGCCATTAATGACAAGTGGCACATCTTCGCTGGCAACAACAGTATTGCCAGTGGCAACCGGTACATCGTTAACGGCATTCAC
>NVVG01000177.1 GCA_002402125.1 Moraxellaceae bacterium | reverse complement strand
AAAAGTTCTTTTGTATTTGAAGAGTTTTTACCACCTATGACTATCATTACATCTGCATTCATTGAGATTTTGCCTACCTTTCATGGCTTGATGTTTGGTTTGGCCTGCGCGCATGTTTTGTAAGAAGCTTACTAATAGGTGTACGCAGTCGGCCACAGCCATGGTCATGATAATGGTAGGGGCCGAGGCGGCGGGCGGGGTTAAGGTCCAGCCTAACCARCCAAATAAGCCCATGGCGGTCATGATGGATARCACAATCACAATAAGGGTGGCRATGGTGGCGGATAGTGAGCGYAGCAATATGCCCAGCGTGATCAGYAGRATCACAAACATCATCGGCATCAGYGTGGTCATGTCCTTTTGRGCCATTTCRCTGAAGGCATTGCTGAGCCATACCGTGCCWGAGATTCTAAATTCMACATCGGGATATTTGGCGACGAGGATTTCTTTTAGGGCGCGAACTTTCTTAACGACTATTGGTGTTTCGCTTTCAGATTCTTCGGGTAATTGCACCGTCACATTGACGACGGCTAAGCGGCCGTCTTCTGCCAGTAGGCGTTTGATAATGACCGGCTCATTAAGGGTGACCTGCCGAATGTTATCGAGGGCTTGTTGATCGAGTTCGCTGGGTTCTTCCACCATGTCACCCACTATTAGGTCGTCTTCAAACCCTTGGGTGTGTTGGTAATTGGTGATGGAGTCCACTCGAGTGGACCAGGGCAGCTGCCAGGCCTGGTCGGTTACATCATGTACCGCTGCCAAGAAGTCCTTATCAAAGATGTCCCCTTGTTTGGGGGTCATGATGATCATCACGTTGTCGCTTTTGGAATAGGTATTCTGTAGCGAGGTAAAGTCTTTTAGTTGGTCGTTGCCTTCGGCAAAAAATACTCGGTAGTTAGAGCTGAAAACAATGTTTTCAGCGCCTTTGCCGGCCGCCATTACCATGAGTAAGGTGAACGCAATAATCAGCCAGCGCCATCTAATGACACCATTCGCAAAACTTTCCACCATCAGATGTATCCTCTTGTTGGTGTGTATACATTTAGTAGAGTGCAGTTTAGTATTGTTCCAAAATATTATCTAGCCCGCTCAAATAAGACGCACTGTGCCATGTATGGGATTATGGTTTGAGGGGGGAGGGTATGGAAGGTTTGCTGGGAGGGGGTTATGGCGTTGTTTGGGTCTCGAAGTCAACTTCGGGGTATTCTTTGCGCAGCTTGGCCAGTAAGGCATCCGCGCCCCAGCTTGCGTAGACTGCATAGGCGGCCTTTAGGTGGGTTTCACCTGTTTTCATGTAACCTCTGTTTCGATGAAATATTGCTGCATGTTCGTGGATAATACTTTCTACCATTAAATCACCGGGTCTTACGCAGTGCTCTAGTGCAATGTCAAAGTTGCGGATTGTGAGTTCAGTATCGTTTTTAATGCGCCATGCGATCATCGCTTCTGTGGCATAGTAATAATGTTTGGTATTGGATGGGGCATGTTTGGTCCAGCGTTTTAATTGGATTTGATTGATCTTAATCCGAATTCGATAAGCGAGCTTTTTTAGCAATGAAAGCTCTGGGTATAACATTGTTCTGAAGAAGGTTTCAAAAATGACCTTATATCGCGTTGTCACTGCTCCCTGTAACGAATCTTGATATTTAGTGTACTGGCGAATATTCTCCAGGCCAGTTGAATATTTATTATAAGCGAGACTTAATGTGGCTTTGGCGATGTAGAAGACGGCAAGGGCAGCATTGTTCTCTTCATCAATCCATAATTGTTCTGACTTTTCTGCGTCAATGAATGTCCCGGATAATTCGATGGGGTTTTCTTTTGGTTCTATGAAATTGATGATGCCTTCACACATTATTGAATGCAGGATATGAATATATTGCTGGTTGAGGTCACGGATGATTTTGTTGTTTTTCTCTACATCGTTCTTGAGTTCAGAGATTTCTTTGCTGGTAAAGAGGCCGTGTAAATCATGTATAAGCAGACAAAATGCCGCGTAATTGAGATCACCCGATTCAAGGCCACTGGCGTATCCATCCATGAGTGGGACTAAGGTATCTTGAAGGGGAGACTTCCAATGGCGTAATAAGGTGTTGTATACAAATGTGGCTCTAACGAGCTGTTTTGTGGCACCGAGTTTATCGATAATCTGAAATCCAAGCTTACCGAATTCGATCCCCTTATCAAAATCCTGCAATCCGGCAGTATAGAATATACCGTAGGCACTAACCCCAAATGCTTGGTCTGCGGTGAGGCCATTCTTAACCGTCAATTGAACTTGTTTCATTACGGCTAGTGCAAGTAGATTGGGGTTAACAAAAAAAGCACTCACTCCCGCACTGACAAGGATTCGTGATATGGCAATGGATTTTGGGTCTGTAGCGACGGGTAAATTAAGCAGGTCTTGTGTACCCATGCCTCTAAGAGCGAACTTTGTTTGCAAAAATACGATGACTACCTGTAATTTATTGGGTTTTCTGGGTAGATTTATCCCAAGAGTTTTCACTATTGATAGCGCGGCATCGATAGCCCCCTTGAAGTCCTCTTGGCTATTGCGGGCATAAATTCGGGTGGAGGTAATTTTTACTTTATCGAGGGTGGTTTTAGCATACTGTAGGGCTACCTCTACCAGTTGGTCCATTTTCTGGAAATCACCATTGAGATACGCGGCCTCTATGGTCTCGGTATATAGTGAAAGGGTTAATTGATACTGAGTGTTCCAACAACCTTTTGATAAGTGACTTATCCCGGTTTCAAAATATTGCAATGCTGGAGAAAACGCCGATGATGCTTTGGCTTTAATACCCGCTCTAAGGCTTAGCTTGGCAAGGTCTTCATGTTCTTGAGTGGTAGTGACCAGCGCTGACCCTAGGCTCAATTGGTCAACCACATAGAATAATTTATTTTCCAGATCTTTCTCAATCGTGGCTTTTATGCGCGATGCATTGCCAATCTGGTAATGCAGTTCTTCTTTTTCGGCGCTGGGTATTAGTGCGTAAGATGCTTCCTGAACTCGGTCGTGATTGAATAGGTATAGCTCTTTACTCGCGGAATAACTGACTAAACCCCCATTGATGGCGTCGGTAAGGTCATTGAGAATGTTCGCAACCGATTTACCTGCCACTAACGCGAGGGTTTCAAGGTCGAATTTCCCACCAATAGCTGCGCATATTTTTAGAATCTTGCGAGTATGCTCTGGTAGTTTTTCGATCTTTCCGGTCAACAGTTCAACGACATTATCGGTAACCTGTAGCTGCAGGATGCGCTCYATATCCCATAACCAACCTTGTTCGGGATCAAGTGTTATCTGTTGTTCGCTATATAGATTCTCTAAAAACTGAATGACAAAAAATGGATTGCCATGTGTCTTTTTATGGACTAATTCAGCGAGTGGTGMGCTTTTTTCTGGTGAGCAATGCAACAAGTTACTAATGAATTGCTGAATATCAGGCTCTAATAGCGGGCCAAGTTCTATCTTGTTGATGGATATGCCGGTTTTTTCTATTGCGCGAATGGTGCTTATTAATGGGTGATGTTCATTGGTTTCATTATCCCTGTATGCCCCAATAAGATAGAGATAGTTTACATTGGGGCTGGTGGTGATGTTCTCTAGTAGCTGCAAGCTTGCGGTATCTGCCCATTGCAGGTCATCCAGACAGAGAACAACGGGRTGGTGCATCGATGGGAAGACGCTGACAAATTTCTCAAAGACAAATTTRAAGCGRTTTCTTGCTTCTTCAGGGTCAATGGTAGCGAGTTCGGGTTGTTCGCCGATGATCARTTCAATCTCGGGTATGATGTCGGTTATTATCTTGCCGTTTGCACCTARCGYGTGTAAAAGGGTTTCTTTCCAGCGWGTGATGCTTTCTTTTCGCTCAGATAATATYTGTTTRACGAGKCCTTGGAAGGCATTGGTGATCGCACTGTAGGGTTTGTCTCCAGCGTATTGTTCATACTTTCCTGCGATAAAATAACCGTTGCGGGCAGCAATAGGTTTTTGTATTTCGCCGATAAGCGACGACTTGCCGATGCCGGGTTTGCCTGATACCAATGTTATCTCAATACCGGGGTGTGAATCTTCAGCCGCACTGGGTGCGCATAGTTTATCAAAGACCGAGATGAGGTTTGCTATTTGTTTTTTTCTACCAAATAGTAATTTCGGTACGATAAAAATATTGGGGAAATCAAACTTACCCAGTGTAAAGGGCTCGATCTTGCCATTTTCTATTAGCTGGTTTTGACATTGTTTAAGGTCTGCCAGAAGACCAAAGCTGTTTTGATAACGGTCTTCGCAGTTTTTTGCCATCGACTTCATAACAATATCAGATATCACCTGTGGTATCTCTGGGTGTTGCTGCGAGGGGCTTTTAGGTGTTTTTGCGATATGGAAATGAATGATTGCCAGCGGATCATCGGATACAAAGGGGGCTTTTCCGGTAAGCATTTCATAACAGGTGATGCCAAAAGAGTAGATGTCGGTACGGTAGTCCACTGCTCGATTCATGCGCCCGGTTTGTTCTGGTGACATATAGGGTAGGGTGCCACGTAAGATTTTAGGCTCATAGACCGCTTCATTTGCATGAGTAAAGTATGTGGCTAACCCAAAACCGGTTATCTTTACTACTCCGGTGCCTTTATTGATTAGGATGTTGCTAGGTTTTAGGTTTTTATGGATGACCTTTTCTTTATGCAGGTTGCCTAGTGCGGCGGCAATTTTAGTCGCGGTTTCCAGAAAGACATGGAGGGAGAGCTTTTGTTCTTCAGCCATCAGGGTTTCAAGGGGAACGCCGTCAAAATCCTCTAGGATTAATGCATAGCCACCTTCATGGTCAACAACATCCAAGGTGTTCACGATGCCTGTTTGGTTTAAGGCTTTGATCAGCTTATATTCTTGTTTAAAACGCGCAATATCAGATGCCTTAGGGGCTTGGGCTTTTAAGGTTTTAACAATAACTGTATCTTTTGACCCCTCTTTACGAGCACGATAGATTACTGAACTCATTGTTTCAGTTACCTTTTCGAGGATCTGGTAGTTTTGGATAGTTTGGACGTTTTGCAGAGTGAGATTCCCTTACATGCTTGTTGTGGCTAGTATAAAGCAAAATGTCTGTTATCTCACCTTGTGGTGAGGGTGAGGCATGGTGGTGTTGATTGGTGGGGTTTATGGCGTTGTTTCTTGCTCGAAGTCAACGTCAGGGTAATCTTTGCGTAGCTTGGCAAGTAAAGCATGTGCGCCCCAACCTGATAAGGCCGCATAGGCTGCCTTTAGGTGTATTTCTCCTGTTTTCATGTAGCCTCTGGTTCGGTGAAATATAGCCGCATGTTCGTGGATAATACCCTCTACCAAAAAATCAACGGGTCTTACGCAGTGCTCAAGTGCAATATTAATGTGGTGAATGGTGAGTTCCGTATCGTTTTTAATGCGCCATGCGATCATTGCCTCTGTGGCATGGTAATAATGCTTGGTATTGGCTGGGGCATATTTTGTCCAGCGTTTTAATTGTATTTGATTGAACTTAATCCGAATTCGATAGGCGATCTTTTTTAGAAAAGAAACCTCTGGGTATAACATTGCTTTGCAGATGGTTTCATAAATAACCACATATCGGGTTGTCACCGATCCCTGTAATGAATCCTGGTATTTTCTATACTGCCGGATATTCTCCAAGCCCGTTGAATATCGACTAAACGCGCCACTTAACACGATTTTTGAGAAATAGAAGACGGCAAGGGCTGCATTGTTCTCTTCATCAATCCATAATTGCTCTGACTTTTCCGCGTCTATGAATTTTCCGGATAGTTCGATGGGGTTTTCTCTTGGTTCGATAAGGTTGGTAATTCCATCAGTCATCATTGAATGGAGGATATGAATGTATTGCTGGTTGAGGTCACGGATGATTAGGTTGTGTTTCTCTAGGTCGCACTTGAGCTCAGATAGCTCTTTGCTAGTAAATATACCGTGCAAATCATGTATAAATAGACAAAATAACGCGTAATCGAGATCACCTGATTCAAGGCCGTTGCTGTATCCATCTAGGAGTGGGGCTAGTGTATCTTGAAGAGGGGATTTCCAGTGGCGTAATAGGGTGTTGTATACAAATGTGGTTTTAACGAGTTGCTTTGTGGCGCCGAGTTTATCAATAATCTGAAACCCAAGTTTACCGAATTCAATGCCTTTATCGTAATCCTGCAATCCGGCGGTATGGAATATACCATAGGCACTAAACCCAAATGCGTGGTCAGCTGTGAGACCATGCTTAACCACTAATTGGAGGGATTTCATTACTGATAGTGCGAGTAGATTGGGATTGACAAAAAAAGCACTCACTCCCATGCTGACCATGATCCGTGATATGGCAATGAATTTTGGATCGGTAGCAACCGGTAAATTAAGCAGGTCTTCTGTTTTCATGCCTCTGAAAATGAATTTTGTACGCAAAAATTCGATGGCTACCTGCAGCTTATTTGGCTTGTTAGAGAGGTTTATGCCGAGAAGTTTTAAGATTGATAGAGCGGCATCGATAGCCCCCTTGAAGTCTTCTTGGCTATTTCGTGCATAAATCCGAGAAGAGGTGATTTTCACCTTATCGAGGGTGCTTCTAGCATGTTCTAGGGCTACCTCCACTAGCTGATCCATTTTCTGGAAATCGCCATGGAGATACTCGGTCTCTATGGTTTCTGTATATAGAGAAAGGGTTAATTCATACTGTGTATTCCAACAATCATTTGATAATTGACTAATCCCAGTTTCAAAATAGTGCAGTGCAGTAGCATATGCAGACGCTGCTTTGGCTTTAATGCCTGCTCTAAGGCATAGTTTAGCAAGGTCTTCATGTTCGGAGGTACGGGTGATTAGCGCAGATCCTAGAATTAATTGGTCAACAATATAGAATAATTTTTTTTCTAGATCATCTTCAATCGATGCTTTTATGCGCGATGCATTGCCAATCCGGTAATGTAATTCTGCTTTCTTTGATGAGGGTACTAGTGCGTAGGATGCTTCTTGAATGCGGTCATGATCGAATAGATATCGTTCTTTGTTCGCTGAATAGCTGACTAAACCTTCATTGATAGCACCGGTAAGGTCGTGAAGGATGTCCTCAACAGATTTCCCTACCACTAACGCGAGGGTCTCAAGATCAAATTTACCGCCAATCGCTGCGCTTATTTTTAATATCTCGCGAGTATTCTCCGGTAGTTTCTGAATCTTTCCGGTCAACAGTTCTACGACATTGTCGGTGACCTGTAGCTGCACGATACGTTCTATATCCCATAACCAACCTTGCTCGGGATCAAGGTTTATCTGTTTTTCGCGATATAGATTTTCTAAGAATTGAATTACAAAAAAGGGATTGCCACCGGTCTTTCTATGCACCAGTTCTGCTAGAGGAGTGCACTTTTTGTGTGAGCTATGTAACCAGTGTTTAATGAGTTCTTGAATGTCAGCTTCCAGCAGCGGACCAAGATGTATCTTGTTGATGGTTATGCCGGATTTTTCTATATCGAGAATAGTGCTAGTTAATGGATGATGCCGGTTAGTTTCATTGTCCCGATAACTGCCAATGAGGTATAGGTAGTTTACGTCGGGGCTGGTGGTAATGTTTTTTAGCAGTTGCAAGCTGGCAGCATCTGCCCATTGCAGGTCATCCAAACACAGGGCGATAGGGTGGTGTATCGATGGGAATACGCTGACAAATTTCTCAACGACAAATTTGACGCGATTTCTTGCTTCTTCAGGGTCAATGTTGGCGGGTTCTGGTTGCTCGCCGATGATCAGTTCAATCTCAGGTATGATGTTGGTTATTATTTTACCATTGGCACCTAATGCGTATAACAGTTTTTCTTTCCAGAACCTGATGCTCTCTTTTCGCTCAGATAATATCTGTTTGACTAATCCTTGGAAGGCATGGGTGATCGCGCTGTAGGGTTTGTCTCCTGCGTATTGTTCATATTTGCCTGAAATAAAATAGCCTTTGCGGGCAGCAATGGTTTTTTGTATTTCACCGATAAGTGATGATTTTCCGATGCCAGGGCTGCCTGATACCAGGGTTATCTCTACACCCGGGAGTGAAGCTTCTGCGGAAGTGGGAGCGCATAGTTTATCAAAGACCGAGACGAGGCTTTCTATTTGTTTTTCTCTGCCAAATAGAAATTTCGGTACAATAAATTTATTGGGGAAATCAAACTTGCCCAGTTCAAAGGGGGCGATCTTGCCATTGTTCGTTAGTTGCCTTTGACATTGTTTAAGGTCTGCCAGTAGACCAAAACTGTTTTGATATCTGTCTTCGCAGTTCTTCGCCATCGACTTCATTACAATATCAGATATTACCTGTGGAACATCGGGATGGAGCTGCGAGGGGGCTTCAGGCGTTTTAGCGATATGAAAATGAATGATTGCCAGCGGGTCATCGGATATAAAGGGAGCTTTTCCAGTCAGCATTTCATAACAGGTGATGCCAAGAGAATAAATGTCGGTGCGGTAGTCCACAGCTCTATTCATGCGCCCAGTTTGTTCTGGGGACATATAGGGAAGGGTGCCACGTATTATTTTGGGTTCATAAACGGCATCATTCACATGGGTAAAGTCAGTGGCCAATCCAAAGCCGGTTATTTTCACCCCGCCGGTGACGTTATTGATCAGTATGTTGACAGGTTTTATGTTTCTATGGATGACATCTTCTTTATGCAGGTTGCCAAGCGCTTCGGCAATTTTAGTGGTGGTATCCAGAAAAGAATGGATGGAGATCTTTGCTTCTTCAGCCATCAGTGTTTCAAGGGAAGTGCCGTCAAAATCCTCTAGGATGAGGGCATAGCTACCGTCATAGTCAACCACATCCAAGGTGTTAACGATGCCTTCTTGGTTTAAGGATTTGATTTGTTTATATTCTTGTTTGAATCTCGCAATATCAGATGCCTTAGGAGCTTGGGCTTTTAAGGCTTTAACAATGACGGTATCTTTTGAACCCTCTTTGCGAGCACGATAGATTACTGAACTCATGGTTTCAGTTAGCTTTTCGAGGATCTGGTAGTTTTGGATATGTTGAGTGTTTTGCAACGTGAGATTCCCTTACATGCTTATTGTGACAAGTATAGAGGAAAAAACCTGGTTTCTCACGTTATGTGGGGGAGGTCATGGGGGCATTGGTTGGAGGGGGTTGTTGTGTTGTTTCTAGCTCGAAGTCAATGTCGGGATACTCTTCGCGAAGCTTGACTAGCAAGGCATTTGCGCCCCAGCCGGCAAAGGCTGCATAGGCTGCCTTAAGGTGTGTTTCTCCGGTTTTCATGTATCCTCTGGCTCGGTAAAATATTGCCGCTTGTTCGTGGATAAGACCTTCTACCATCAAATCATCGGGCCTTACGCAATGCTCTAGAGCAATTTTAAACTTGTTGATGGCGAGGTCTGTATTGTTTTTAATGCGCCATGCAATGACGGCTTCTGCAGCATAGTAAAAATGACTGGTATTGGATGGGGCATGTTTTTTCCAGTGTTTTATTTGTATTTGATTGAGCTTAATCCGAATTCGATAGGTGATCTTTTTTAGCAAAGAAACCTCTGGATATAACATTGCTCTGCATAAGGTATCAAACATCGTCGCATATCGAGTTAACACCGCTCCCTGTATAGATTCCTGGTATTTCCTATACTGCCGCATGTTCTCTAAGCCACTTGAATATCGATTAAAAATACCACTTAACAAGACTTTTGTGACATAGAAGACGGCAAGGGCCGCATTGTTCTCTTCACGAATCCATAATTGTTCTGATTTGTCCGCGTTAATGAATTTACCGGTTAATTCGATGGAATTTTCTCTGGGATCTATGAGGTTGGTAATTCCCTCGCTCATTATTGAATGGATGATATGAATATATTGCTGGTTGAGATCACCGATAATCTGGTTGTTTTTCTCTAGGTTGATCTTTAGCTCAGATAGCTCTTTGCCGGTAAAGAGATAGTGTAAATCAAGGATGTGTAAATTAAATGCCGCATAATCAAGGTCACCTGATTCAAGGCCATTACTGTATCCATCCAGAAGCGGGGTTAGCGTGTCTTGAAGGGGGGATGTCCAGTGGCGTAATAGGGTGTTGTATACGAATGTCGTCCTAACCAGTTGTTTTGTTGCGCCGAGTTTATCAATAATCTTAAATCCCAATTTACCGTATTCTATCCCCCGATTATAATCATGTAATCCGACGGTATAGAATATACCATAGGCACTGAATCCAAAGGCATGGTCGGCGGTGAGACCATGCTTA
>NVVG01000176.1 GCA_002402125.1 Moraxellaceae bacterium | reverse complement strand
TGCCCAAAAAAATGCTTGCATAAGGAGTTGTGCCAAATTAGTAGCTGTTGATGCTGTCATTATCTTTCACCGTTAATAGAGTGTCTAAAATTGGCTATGCTATTCAAGTTAGCAATAATGATAACAGTTGAATGTGCAATGAATATGCAAGCATTAAAAATATATCGTACTGCCATTAAACTTACTCCGTAGTTTGCCGGGGACAAACTAGTCAAATGTTCACTTTGGATAACTTGACACCGCCAAAACACAGGATATGTACGAGCTACTTTTTCTTGCAGAGTTTCTTCGCTGCTTTAACTTTCTTCTTGTTACACTTATCTTTTAGTCCCTTGCCTTCGCACCAAAGTTTCTTGTTATTCCACGCCGACAGGTCAAACTCCTTTGAGTTTGAACAGGTAACTACGTAGTGGACATAGGTAACATCATTAACAAATATTTCATTCAAATATCTTATACTCTTAGGTTTTGCGGCGAAACTTTGGCTGCAAATTAAAAATGTAGCGATTAGTACTATTAGAAATCTATTCATGGGAAATCCTATTATAAATTTTCAGTATTGTTTTAAACTTGGTTGTTGTTTTGTTTATTATTCCCAACGAAACTCTACGTCCAACCCAACTGTGCGCGGCATTCCATAAATTTGTGGATAAACATCACCGATGAGGGAACTAGTTCGGTCATATCCATATACAATATATTCTTCATCAGTGAGGTTCTTCGCCCATAGTCGTACATCCCATTTTTCTGATGCAGGAGCAATTCCCAATGTGAGATTTAGAAGTGTCCGGCTATCTGATTCTAAATGCTCGTTATTCTGAATAGTTTTATACATGCTACTCATACGTTCAATACCAAGAACTGCGAAGGCTTCATGGCCTTCGAAATATTTTCCGTAACGAATATATCCATTTAAGGAAAATTTAGGCGCATTTGGAATCTCATTACCCGTTAGATCATCCCCGCCCAATTCATCGCTAGTATATTTAACGAGTTCGGCATCGATATACCCCAAAGCAAGCTGAAATTCCAACTCCGTAGATGCTCGCCACCTAATGGTAGTATCCAAACCTTTAATTTCGGCCTTACCTGCGTTTGTTAACACCGAATCTCCTTCGGAAGTCACACTGTTTAATTGCATATCTTGGTAATCATAAACAAAAACAGCCGCGCTCCATCGCAACGTTGAATTTAGAAAATCTGATTTTATTCCTATTTCATAAGCGATTACTGTTTCGGCAACAAAGGGATCCGCTTGCGCGGGCTCTGAGATTGTTGAGCCATCAAATCCGCCACTCTTAAACCCCTTACTAACAGAACCGTAAACCATGCTGCTTTCCATAAAGCTAGGGTAGTATTGTAATCCTACCGTACCAGATACATCATCTTCCTTAAGCTTCCTACGCTCTTGTAACAACGGTTCATTTTCATCACTAAAGTTAGCGCTATTATTAACAACATCGAACTCTTTTTCCTCATCGGTATACCGAATACCTGCGATGAAATTCAGGGAATCCGTAAGAACCCATTCTGAATGAGCGAATATCGACTTAGATTTCGCCAACTGTTCATAATCTGTATAGATAGCCCTAGAAATCCCACCCGCTAACGCCGGCCCAATGGGCACTTCTTTAAGACCTTCCACTATATCTCGTGAATAGAATGCACCAAGAATTAGCTCAACATTATCACCGGAATATACACCTCGAAATTCCTGCGAAACTTGATCAATTTCATCGGTAAAAACCTGATTAAATATAAATGCCGGCCCAGCATCCGTATCATCAGCAGTAATTCTATCAACAGATTCCACCGCAGAAACGGACACAAATTCCCAATCATCTAACACATACTCAAACTTTAAATAGCCACCTTTGGAGTCCAATTTATTTGGACTAATTAAATTGGAATCTACGCTAAATGGGTCATTGTCAGTGTCAACATAGTCGCCTGTAAAAAAACCTATGCCTGTTGAGCCTCCATCAGGGATAAAATGTTCATAGGGCCAACCCTCTGACCTATCCTCACCCTGATGAAAGCTAGCGGTTACTGTCAAATCATCCGAAGCATTAAATTGTAAAGTAGCACGATACGCACGCATGTCTGCATCACCGACTTTATCGTCGCCAGTGGTGCGATTTTTAAAATGCCCCTCTTGTTTATGTCCGTTTATGGCTAACCGGGCAAGCAGTTTGTCCTCCACTAACGGCCCGGAAATAGCCGCTTCTATGGATTTACTCGCGTAGTTTCCTGCCCCAACTTTTACATAACCCTCTAGCTCCTCTGTCGGCATCTTACTGTAAAAACTAATCGCGCCAGCGGTAGTATTACGCCCATACAGCGTACCCTGTGGCCCCATTAGAACCTCAACCCGCTCAGTATCAAAAAGTGCCATACCTAACATCGACGTCGAACCGAGGTAAACTTCGTCAAAGTACACACCTGCTGAAGGATTATTATTGGAGTTAACATCGTTAATGCCCAAGCCCCGCATAGTTATCACTGGGCTGCTATTTCCAAATGCAAAGGATATGTCGAAATTTGGGATTTTCGAGGCTACATCCCATGTCTTTTCTATGCCAAGGTCTTTCATTAAGGACTCATCGTAAGCCGCCATAGAAATTGCAACATCCTGAGTACTCTGAATACGTTTTTGCGCCGTAACTATCAAATCCTCTAGCGCGATCGACTCTTTTTCTTCAAATTCTTCAACCACCAACTCTCCATGAGCCATGCTACTTATGGCAACAAGAAAGACTGCTAGAATCCACATTGATTTCTTATAAAGTAAGCTATTACATCTCATCTATCACACTCCAAAATTTACTGTTACAAATCTAGTTTCGTAATTACGTTTACTAATCAATTAATTTC
Source organism: Moraxellaceae bacterium (assembly GCA_002402125.1). Taxonomy (GTDB): domain Bacteria; phylum Pseudomonadota; class Gammaproteobacteria; order Pseudomonadales; family Ketobacteraceae; genus 42-54-T18. Next base: position 7,382 of record NVVG01000176.1, on the reverse strand, counting down.
TTCAGACTTTCTTTTCGAACACGCTCACTATCGACATAACTTATCCACTGAGTCGCATATTTCTTGCTTGAGCCTTCATGGAGCGCATGTTCAAATGAGTTCGTTGCCTCCTTATAGCGGTTGAGGCCAAAAAAAGCCCTTCCCATATCTAACCAAACCAGCCCTGGATTTTTTAACTCACCTTTATTTATTGCCTCTTTAGCAGAAGCAATGGCCTCTTCATACCGCTCATCTTCCAAATAGATCGAAGTGAGCGCTGCATAAATCCGCCCCTTACCCGATAGGACGGCGGCACGACTCATGGCAGAAATACTTTTATCCACTTCTTGAGACTGAAACCAAGCGTTTGCTAAAAAATTCAAGTTACTGGCAGTATTTTCAATTTTTTTTTCCAACAGTCCTTTTTCAATGACCTTTGCGGCCTTAAACGGCAAATTGAAATCTATATATAATCCGGCCAAAGCCAAGAGTCTATTCTCGGTATCAACATAACCTTGAAGGTAAGCGGTATCCAGGGTACTAAGTCGCGTTGGTTCATCACCAATTCTTCCGTATATTTCTGAAAGCTGTAACCAATATTCCTTTTTAGGATAATTTTTAACGAGTGTTTCTAAGACGTCAACTACATTTCTATAGTCCTCCATTTTGTAGTAAACAATCCTCAACAAGGAATACCAATCTTCCTTAGCAATCCCATCACTAGTTTCCATCAAACTAATCGCTCTCTTTAGAGGACTTATGGCACTTTCATACATCTCTAACTGATAGTAAATTCTTCCAAGTTGAGAAAATGCCTTTGCATTTTCTGATTTTGTATCTCTCACCCATCGATTAAGAGARGTTAARGATTCTGCATAACGYTCCTCTGCGTAATACAATTGAGATAACTGATATCGMGTTCCATTYTCTAAAGTAAYGGGAATATTTTTYTGYTGAATRACYKTTTKAAAKGMCGAAATTGCCATRCCAAATCTATCTTCAGARTAGTAAATATAACCCWRCATATTGGCGACTTGMGCTATTTCAAACCCATTAAGTTTTTTCTTTRCWTCCATATACTTGTTGAGTAATTTAAKYGCCYTGYGRGGYTTTTCTCCYTCTATCAGTTTCTGAGCTTTRACCARYTTTTTTATGGTTTKTTGKGTMAGAGCAGGTACCTTTCGTTTTTCAGAGKCYGCATACACTRCCTGAGGAACGCTAARCATGAAACAAGCTACAAAGGTAGCGATTAAATAGAGYGCTCGAAAATATATAATTGGATTARGATTCATTARCATCATGTTTTCGGTCCAAATTTTATCGTTTGTGTAACCCCAGCAACCTCAAGCGCCTCGCCTTCAATCACCCTGGGTTTGAATTTATATTTCGCGACGGCTTTAATTGCGGCCGCGTCAAATATTTTATTAGGCTTAGACTCAATCACTTGCGGATTACGTACAGAACCATTCTTTGTTACGGTAAATTTAACGACCACATACCCAGTAATACCGCTTCTTTCCGCTCGGCGAGGATATTTAGGAGGGATCGTAAATATTGGCATAAAATCCCCCTCTCCAGAATTCCAACCACCACGACTAATATTAACCTCTGCCTTGAATGATGGCGGTGTCATCTCAATWGCGCCCGATGACACATGAGGCGTTGATGTRATTGGTGCGGGYATGTCCGGTTGCTCTTGAGGCCCTTGAGGTTTATCTGGCTTCACCTCTTTTAAATGCGTTTCAATGCTTCGCTCTGACATTATTATCTCTACTAGTTTTTGAGACTTTTTGTCATCGATACGCTGATCGGCGGTTTCAATAAGTATGACCATGACACTAAAAAGTCCAAGTGTGACGGGAATAGCGCAAAGTAAAGCAAGTAAACGTCGAATCATGTCTGMMAATCACCTGTCTTCTGTTGCGACGGAAACATCAACAACACCCGCCTCTCTTGCKGAGTCAACTACCGCAGTTAARGTTTCTACGCTGGCCTTGTTATCCGCCTGCACAACTACAGCGCCCCTAGGATTTTCTGCATGTAAACGCTCGATATTAGCTCTCACTGAACGAATATCAATTCTACGTCTATCAATCCAAATTTCGTTATTGGCATTAATTGCCACCAAAATATTTGCATTATCCTTTTGCTCCGCAGTAGAGGCTGCTGGTCTATTTATTTCTATACCGGTTTCTTTAACGAAAGATGCGGTAACGATAAAGAAGATAAGCATGATAAAAATAACATCTAACATCGGAGTTAAATCTATGCCTGCGTCTTCTTCTACTGACTTACTAATTAAATTTTGTCTCATAGTGATGTTACTCTTGGTAAATTCTTTAATTCTGTTAATTTTGACGGGACTTTTACACGCTTACATCAGCCATCCGCGGTTAGGTGATCTTCTAACAATTCACTTTCTCGCTCTGCGACTCCGGTTAAATACGCTCCTGCAAAAACGCCAGACAACGCAGCCACCATCCCGGCCATACAAGGAATTGTTGCTTTTGAAACACCGCCTGCCATAGAGCGCGCGTCACCACCTCCCGTAACCGCCATGACATTAAACACTTCAATCATGCCCGTTACTGTGCCAAGCAACCCCATCAGTGGACATAAAGCGGTTAACGCTTTTATCAAAGGAAGATGCATTCGTATCTTCGAGTTCATTTTTGAAATCATGCCAAAACGTATCTGATGTGCAGACCAGGATTTTCGCTCGGATCGTTGTTGCCACGTTTTCATAACTTCCGACACGTCTTTAGATAGAGAAAAATTAAAAAAGAGTATTCGCTCAAACACGAATCCCCAAAGCAATAACATCAACAATGCGATAAGCCATAAAACACTACCACCGGCTAGCATAAAGTCTTCGATTGCTTCAATTGCTGTTTCAAACCAGATCATACTATTCATTTTTCAGTACCAATCATTTCCACAACATTGATAATTTAGCGATGCGCTACCATTGTTTCATTATGTTCAGCAATAATGCCCATACTCTGCTCTTCTACAACCTGGAGAATAGATTGTGCTCGACCTTTTACCATCGTATGTAACAGCACTGTCGGTATCGCGACACAAAGACCCAACACAGTAGTTACCAGCGCACTGGATATACCTGACGCCATCGCTTGCGGATCGCCTGATCCAAAAATTGTAATAGCCTGAAAGGTGAGTATCATTCCGGTCACCGTGCCAAGAAGACCCAGCAATGGCGCGACCATCGCTATCAGTTTTAAGGTAGCGACACCTCGCTCGATTTTAGGCCTTTCCTTTAAGATGGCTTCGGCGACCCTCAGCTCTAAGGTTTCGGTATCAACGCCTTCATTATTTTCATTTACCAGTAAAATTCGGCCTAATGGATTGCCCTTATTAGCTGTGTTTGAGGCTACTTGGGTTTTTACCTTAAAACCGACAACGGCCAGCACCAGAATTCTCCAAAGTGCTACACATAACGCAAAAAACCCCACACCTGTAATGATGTAACCAACCAAGTTCCCTTGATGCCAACGTTCTACCCATGACGGTGTGTTAATAAGTGCAGCCAAATACGATCCGCCGCTAGGGCCAGTCGGATCTAAACCGATGGGTGTAAGACCAGAACTGGACTGCTGTAGATCATTTAGAGAAGACAAATAGCGAGAGGCTGGCTGACGAGAAAGCTCTAGAATACTGTTGTTATCCGCAATGTATTGCAGGTATTTCCCATTCGAGACAAGATTAAACGACCCTATCCGTATGACTTCCTGTGTGCTTTCACTGCCATCCGGCTTCACGACTGTGGCATTAAATTTAACCACCTTTCCAGATTCGGTCATTTCTCTTTGCATTTCAAACCATAAACCTTCGATTTCTTCTATGGTAGGCAACTGTGTTCCACTGCCCATTTTGTCAATCAGGTTTGATAACGCAGCGTTACGATTTGGATATTGCGCACTTATTATTGAGCCTTCGAATAATGAACGTAAATCACCAGTTGTTGCGGTTAAGTGGCCAAACAACTCTTTTAGAGACCCCATTCGTTTGTGTAGCAATTCTGTTTTTGCTGTGATAGATATCTCGTTTCCGTCGAAAGTTCTCTCTAATTCAATACTGCGTTTTTCTTCCTTAGAAAGAGTTTTCTTTGCTTCAGAAAGAAGACGAACCTGGTCGGTTTTTGACTTCTTAAAAGCATTCGCTCGAGCACGATTTTCTCGGTCATCACCAATCTTCGATTTTTTCACTAACCCCAGTAGCTCGTCAAGATTGGCAGCATTTACTGCGGCAACAGTCGATGTTGAACCAAATACAACACAAATCAGAGCACTTAATATCCAGATTCTTATTTTCATTTTTTCATCTCCATTGAGACTAATACCGGAGTAATGACGGGAACCTTCAACAAGTCAATTGCCGCCTGTTTACGTGCCATGCGCAGGCCTTTAGCGACGGTACTGCGGTAGGTATTGCTATCGATCACTTCCCACTGACGATGCTCTTGATTCCACGAACCAGTAATCTTTCCATCTGCGGTCTGGTAAATAAGCGCCACACGACCGACCTGGAGAACATCAACTTCTCGGCTTTGACCATCAACCAAAACCTTATCTTTGTATTGATCAATCTTACGACCGAATTCATTTTCTATTTTGTATGCCTCCAATACCTGACGAAACTTTTCTGCTGATGAAATATCGCTTCTCGCGAGATTAGAATATAAAAACGCAACACGTTCACGACGCTCCTTCAGGTGAAATGGTTTATCTAGCTCTACAAATTTCTCCAACGACTCAATCATATGCTGAATTAACGGCGTAATTTGTCGCTCCATAACTGTAACCTGCTTTATGGAATCTTCAATCTCTTGCATTTGAAGCTKCTGTTTATGCACTTGTGAATCAAGTTGAGAGTTATACACTTTTAGTCCATAAATTTGCTTATTAAGCTGGCGRTACTCCGACATTAGCCCAGTTATTTTTTCRCTTATCTTGTCGATCTCTTTCTGAGAYTTTTGACCCGCWATTATTTTMTTATTACTTGTATCTARYACTGCATTAAGTTYATCSGCATATAGAGGAGCACTAACTCCTGCYATYAGCAAACAAACACATACTCGTTGGACTATTTTCATACCGTTTTCCTACTCTATCCCTTAATATTAAGAAGCAATCATTGACGTTGTAAAYAGGTTCACTTTATTCGCCAAATTCACCGATATATTTTTTATTTCTTCACTTGTTTTRTCTACAGCATCCAAATTTGTWGCCGACTCCTGAGCGACAGAATTAATGGTATTCACATTATCTGAAATCTCTTTGGACGTTGCGGTTTGCTCTTCCGTCGCCCCAGCGGTTTGAATATTCATCTCGTGGATAATGGAAACTGAAGTCGCAATTTTCTTTAATGACTCAACTGCCTTCTCGGCATTTTTCGTGGTTATTTTCATTTCATTCGTCCCCTCCTCCATGGAATCTACAGCTTCTTTGGTATTTTCCTGTAATTTTCCTATGGTCTTTTGGATTATCTCAGTAGACTCTTGAGTACGCTTAGCAAGCGAGCGAACTTCGTCAGCAACAACAGCAAACCCTCGCCCTTCATCCCCCGCTCTGGCGGCCTCTATCGCTGCGTTTAGTGCTAACAGATTAGTTTGTTCCGCAATGCCTCGTATAACATCTAATACCGTACCAATCGCCACGCTCTCAAGGGCTACTCGACCAATAATTTCGTCCGCAACATTCATTCGTATTTCTAATACAGCAATAGACTTGATTGTATCGTCCAGTATTTTATTGCCTAATATCGTCTCATCATTTGCTAAACTAACGGAGTCTAAAGCGCTATGAGCGTTACCACTTATTTCTTCTATTGCTTTGGTCATCTGGCTACTGGCAATCGCGGCATTACTTGTTTGACGTGACTGGGTAACAAAACCGTCCCGGGTCTTTTGTGTGTTATAAGACAGCTGCTGGGAGAACCCTTCCAACTGATCGCTGGCATGATTTACATCGGATATGATTTCTCGAAATTGATCCATCATGTTTTGAAAGGCATAAGAAACCATTCCAATTTCATCGTGCCTATTCATCGCCACATTAATGGTTAGATCTCTGTTTTTGACTGCATTGGATATATTTTTTTCAAGTTCATTAAGAGGGTTGGTAATGCTTTTTCCAACCAGCAAACCTAACGCCAGCATCATTACCGATGAAATAAGGCAGACTACAAGATTGAAATTGAATGAATTATCATAGAGAGTTTGGGATTTTTCTCGTTCTTCTTTAGCGATATCGATCTGTAAGAATGTAAGGGCCTGTACATTTATTGCAATTGGATCAACATATTCAAACAAGTCCCCGTTATAATCCGTAATAACGGATTCACCATCCTCATCATATGACATGTCCCGCCCCAGGGGCTCCAAGATAGCAATGGCTTCATCGATAATCGCATTGGCATCGCTAAATAGTACTTCCGTTTCCTTTACCAGAGTAAGCTCATCAGCATTAAGTTCCTGCTTGGTGTAATTTTTCCAACCAACTTTAATGATGTCTTGACCCGTGCGTAATTCACTTAATGCATCATTTGGATCTAGCAAACCGTTATCGGCCTTATTAATCGCATTAATAATCATGGCATATCCATCAGTGATGGATTTAAGATGTGTTAGAGGAACAAGGCGGTCGTCATAAATTCGCCCAATCCCTTGATTGATTTTCGAAAAGGAAGACAGCGTATTTAGTACCAATAACGCCACTATGAGTAACGGAACAACCGCCAACAAAAAGAGCTTATTTACAACTTTTGGACTCTTAAACATCACATACTTCTCTAGCAATTCATAATAGCTATTGGAAGCTAACACCTGCTGTTTGGCGTCAGTACCAATCTTCTACTCTCAGGCTAGCGATCAATTGTGCAGTCAAAATGCAAAGTTTGTTTTATTCACAAAACGGTATAAAAAACTGAATTCTCTCCTATTGCTTTCCAGAAAAAATGGCCATAACGGCTTTACAACTTGCGCCACAAAGCCACTCAGACCGCTACCTACGATAAGATTCATCCCTAAACACAACTATCTATCTATTCAGCAAATCAAGGCATCGACTTTTTCAGAGATTAGGCGTTCATCGGTTTGGCAACAACGAATCAACAAATTGCTGGTCAGATATCCGGAGGAGGTGGTCGATTTAAAGATAGGCAAAACGCAGGAATCGCACCACCGATATCGATAGTAAACTATCCGTATAACGGGTTAGTTTTAAAATACTATTAGGGCGGCTCCAACCTTACATCGTCAGGTTTCTTTGCGATATTGGGTGCAAGTCCGCTTATTGAATCAATCTGATTTGAGTTGCAGTACCACTTTGGGCTTTGATATTAATCTTGCAATAAGGCTTGATCATATAATTGCAATGCCATTT
>NVVG01000175.1 GCA_002402125.1 Moraxellaceae bacterium | reverse complement strand
AGGCGCATCGAGGGGGAAACTTTCTTTGTTGGGTTTTTTCTTGACAATCGAGGTTGATTCGTCATCGCTAACGCTAACGCTAACGCTAACGCTAATGCGCCCGCTGCTGGTAAACTTAATCGCATTACTGATCAGATTGGAGAGGATCTGGCTAATGCGATTTTTGTCTGCACAGATGCCTTCAGGTACATCGGGCTCGATTTCAATTTCGTAGGCGATAGATTTCAAATCCATTTTTGGGATAAATAGGTTTACAGTTTCCTCAATGAAAGCAGCTAAATGGAAATCGTTGTTTTCGATTTTCATTTTTCCCGCCTCGAGTTTGGATTGATCTAAGATTTCATTAAGTATGTAGAGCAGGCTTCGACTGGAGCCAATTATGTTGCGGGTCAACGTTAATTGTTCTGCCGTTAGTTTAGTTTTAACAAGTAGATCTGCCATGCCCATAACCCCAGCCATAGGTGTGCGGATTTCGTGGCTCATAGCGGCAAGAAATTCCGACTTCGTATTGCTTGCAATTTTAGCCTTTTCTTGAGAGCTAATTAGGTTGTCCAGCGTATGATTGATAGTTTTGGCAAGATAACCAAATTCATCTGCAGCCCCAACTTGGACTCTGTATTCCAAGTCTCCAGCGCCGACCCTACGGGCACCGTCCACCAATCGGTTCACTGATTTGAGGATGGAGTGGCTGGTCATATACAAGAAAGCAGTTGCAATACTAAAGGCAATTAGCGTGAATACCATGAGAGTTCGTTGAAATTCGACGACGGGTTGGGCAATGTCTGCAATGGGTGCCACGGCAATAATACTCCAGTCCATGGCTTTGTTGATTCCAAATTCTGCCATATCGGCGAACCCAGCCATTACTTGATCGCCGCTTACGTCTGTATAAATAATGCTACCAACTTCACCCTGGTCGGAAAACTTAGTCAACAGATCAGGTTGGGAGAAAAGGTCGGGGTAGAGGTCTAACAATTTAACATTTGGATCGGGTGTTACGATGACCCGGCCGTCATTGTCTACAAGGTAGACATATTTATCGCCGATCACGCGCTCATCAAAGTCAGCCACTATTTTCTTCACCGTATCCAAATTGATTTCTACCAGCAACGTCTTGATAACCGTTGTGTTGCTATCATCGGTGATTGGGGTGAGAAAAGCTAAGCCGGCACCACTATCCAAGTCCAGTATGTTCGAGACAAAAATATCGCCCTGCTTGGCATGCTGACTCTTTTTAAATAAATGGTTTAATGAGGGATACAGCTCTAGGACATGGCTTCCGATTTCATTTTGTTCTCCAGAACTAGCAATCACGATACCAGACGCGTCAATGATGTCGATATCATTCAAGTAGGGAGTCTCTTGAATGACCTCGGTTAAATACTTAACCATGTTCGCTATATTTTCAGTTTCCAGCACGTCGGCCTGCGATAGGACTCTCACATCATGTTCGCGCTGAGTAAAATAACGGTCAATATCGGCACCCACTAGGAACGACTTTTMCTWTMKKKMAWMWYRCMGNGTGTTGATTAACATCTCTTTAGCGCTGCTGGTAGAGAAGTAAAAGAGGAAAAGCAGCGGCATGAGAGAAAGGAAAATAGCGATGATAATGAATTTGCTGGTTAATCGTCTATGCAGAGCGATCTTAGAGCTGTTCATGAGTAGTCCTTGGCGTTTAAAAGATCACAACGCTCGATTGTCGATTGACGGCGTAATATTAGTATAGGCAACATTTATTTAGGTGCCATAAATGGGGAGTGTTAGCAGGCTGAAGTAAAGAAGAGTAATGTAAAGAAGAGCGATTTAAGCTCAATACACTTCTATAAAATGGCAATTAACATCAATACAACTATTAGTTATTAATCTATAACAAAACGAAATATCCTTTTAGACTAATTTATCCTACCGTGATTATGTWAAGATTTYAAAACACARAGGGTMAAATGAATAATGGCATTTACTAAAYTGGAAATCATGCAAGCCGCGARATCTTTAACWGCWGARGGTAARACRSCAACKWTTAAGGCAATTGAAGATGCGTTAGGGGGAGGGACTGCGGCTGMAATATCAAAAACCTTAAGTGAATTTAGAAATAGAGACACCAATCCCGATTTCAGAGAAATTTCATCCACCAATGATGCTCAGGAGAAAAAATCCGGCTAGATAACACTTTCTTGGTTGGTATGTGATGTCTTATTCAGTTAAATTGACTTAGAATATCCATGTTGCCTGCAGACCAATAAGACGGCCTGGCTGGGGCATTGGTCGTTTTGATCCTCCAATTTCGTAAGTCTCATCAAATACATTGTCGGCAAAGAGATCCAGCGTTAAATTCGAAAATGCCTGATAATTGTATTGAAAATCTAACACATGATATGCATTTACATCCACAACGTCATTGTTAAACGCGTTGTCGTTCATCACAAATTCGTTTGCTATTCGCCCTTGCAATTGTATTCGATGATTATCAAAAGCTTGGTAACTTACGAAATATCGTGTGGTGATTGGCGAGATCGATTTTATCTTATTATCAGCAATCAAATTATCAGAAGTTTCGCTCTTATCTGGATCGACGTAACTAATTGATCCCCCGTAGTTTAGTGCTTCTGAATAGCGTACATCCAGCTCTACTTCTACACCCCACACGGTGATATCGCCACTATTGACGTATATGTTATTGGTAGAGTTAATAATATCTTTTGCATCGTTTTTAAATATATCTGCTGTAATTGTAGTGTTCATATTGAAGTAGTAGTGGGTAATCCAGTTGATACCACTAAATGTTTCAGAATCAAGATTTGGGTTGGCGCTAAAGCTTGGGTTTCCAGAATGTTTATGCTGCCACATAGGCGACATGTAAGATTCAGCATAGATTAACTTGGATGTGAACGGGCCGTTGGGAGAATAAACAAAGGCAAGTTTATTGGTAATACGAGAATCAGCCTGACTCTGAAAAGTATCGTAGCGGGTGTTCGCTGTTACTTCAAACGTGCTGGTTACTTGCCAAATAGCCTGTAAAAAATATCCTCCCATGGTCCAACGAGCATCAGGAAAGAACGAACCATCGTTACCAACTGTTAGATTCTGGCCGGCAGAGGCGGAATAATTTTTTGCATCAGAGAATTTTACATGCAGGTGGTCGATTCCGGCCATGAATAACAAGTTGTCCTTAAGTTGTGTTTTGTAAATTATTTTAAGTTGGAAACGGTTTTCTTTCGCTGTTTCACCAACCAACTTTCCGTCAGGTGGTGCTATTTCAGCTGTTTCGAGCAAGAAGCTAAGGTTGTTCATGTCGGAATAATGGTAACTAGGATTAATCACGATAGAAGAATTTTCAAATTCAATGATTGATTTGTAATCGATAAAAAATCGGGTGTCTTCCCATTTTACCTTGATGGGTTCTTTGTCATAATCAAAAAAGCCTGGTGTGCTACCAGGTAAGCGTGGTGTGGCTCGTTGCTTATGTTCTGCGTGRATTGTTAGTTCAGATGCTTTTGTGGTGGTTATCAGGTTTAAGACCCAGTTGTCAGGATAACGACCTACATTAACGAATCCTTCTTTGTTTAACGATTGGTCTAGAAAAGCYGGTTGGTCAATGTCYTCACCTTTGSTATCAAGATAAGAAAAGTTTATCAGAAAGTGCGCGTTATCAAGTGTGAACCCTTTGGTGTACTCTGCTTTATGGTAACTGTTATTACCTGTGCGGTAGGATAACTCTTCTCCTTCATATCTATTTCGGGTAATTACATTAATTGCACCTATCAATGCTCCTGCACCGTAGATCGAAGATGCTGCACCGCGTAAAAATTCAATGCGTTCTACTGCCCCCATGCCTATTAGGGCGTCAAGATCATAACGCCCTAGGGTTAAGTCATTCATGCGGTGGCTGTTTATCATTACTATATATTTGTTATTGGTACTGGTAAACACTCCTCGAATAGCAGTGGTATCTTCGTTTGAATCTGCGAGGTCATTAAAACCCCGGACATTTTTCATTACCTGCTTAATGGTCGTGTATCCACGGCTTCGAATAGTATCACCACTTACTACGGTAACACTCGCAGGAGTTTCTTCGGCTGTTTGCTCTGTCATAGTCGCAAGAATGGTTAATATTAATTCGTCTAGGTCCGTGCTGAATGTTTCATCAACGTCTGTTACCTCATCCTGTGCTGATGCGGGTAATCCAATTGAAAAAAATAGTATGATTAAGATGTAAGGCCGGATAAATGTATAGGTTGTTCTTATGAATACCATATAAATTAACCTTTTTGTACACTATTTTCCACTTCACTTTCCGGTATTAAAAATAGTCCGATGGGAGTATGTTATTAATCTTATTTGGGGATGTATGGAAACAAATTATCGATTTTTTCTCTTAAGGAATTAATCGTGAATGGTTTTACAATAAGGCTGCTAACCCCGGCTCTAGCCGATAGCATTATTATTTTGTCATTTACTTCAGTGACAACCATAAGCACCGGAATTTTTTTAAGGGCATCTTGTGTTCGAATCTTTTCTAATAGTTCCAATCCACTCATATTCGGAAGATCCCAATCCGCAATTACCAAACCATATGCCTCGCTTTGTAACCTTTTTAGAGCACTCGCTCCATCTTCAGCTTGCTTTACGTCGGACAACCCCATTAGGCTCAATATGTGTACTTCAATACGGCGTACAGCAGGAGAGTGATCTACCAACAATATTTTCATATGTTAAGCTTAGTACACAAGGGCGATAGTTGTTTTTTTCAAACCATTAACCGTAGCCAATATCTATACAATATCGGTAAACCGCAGGTTTCAATTAGACCATTTTCTACTATGGTTATTCTTAACTGTCATTAGATAAGCGATCCCCAAACCGGAAGACAATCAATCAGCCAAACATCGTGTCATCACGGTTGTTTTAGTGGAGCCTGAAGTGGTCATCTCTAATCGTCTCAATAGCTGCAACCTATGCATATTTATTAAGATTGTAATGTGCTTGCTCGTTCTTTCGGCGCCATTGGTCGGGTGTTCAGTGGGCGAATCAATGCCTGACGTATCAGCATCAACGTGCTCAGACGCTTATAAAAAGGAGGTACCCCAATACCTGTCAAACACCTGTCTTTACTCTTCTATTTCTGATTTTAAGGTTTCTCGGGAACTCCAAACGTTTACCCCAAACTATCCATTATGGAGTGACGGTGCGGATAAAAAGCGTTGGATATATTTTCCGCCAAATACACAAATTGATACGACCGACCCTGATCGTTGGATATTCCCCCTAGGTACACAATTTTTCAAGGAGTTCCGAAGAAAAACTAGAGACAACAACGGGGTAGAGCGCTGGGTGAAGCTGGAAACTCGTCATTTAATGAAAATCCGCCCTGGAAAAGGCTTAGATTCATGGTCGGTTAAAAGTTATGCATGGCGTAAAGGTCAGCAGGATGCGGTACTTACAGATGGAGAAAAAAACGTATTGGGAACAACCCATGATATCCCAACTGAAGAAGAATGTGTTTTCTGCCATAAAGGTAATGTGGATGGAATTTTAGGATTTGAAGCGATTCAATTAAGTGACCAGCAAGCAAAAAATGCATTCGGTTACGGGTCAGAGGGCTCCGATAAGGATTTGAGTTTAAAAAGTCTTTCCAACCGAAAATTACTTAGTTCTCCCGTCAAAAAAGCAACGCTTCCAGGCACCGCGTTGGAACAAAAGGTGCTGGGTTATCTGCATTCAAATTGTGGCAATTGTCATAACCCCTTAGGTCATGCTGCTGACAATGAAGCTGACCATCTAGTCTTTCGCCATAAATTGGAATTTCAGACGGTTGAGCAGACTGATGTCTACCGGACAGCAGTGAATCAGCCAACTCAAAATTTTACCATTACACCCTATATAGTCATGGGGGCAAAATATGAAGAGATGGCTTTGTACCTTAGTGCGCTTTTTGTGCGAATGAATAGTGTTGATGAAGACTATCGTATGCCAATGGTGGCACGAGAGGTAGTGGATTATCCCGCGCTTGAATTAATGCACCAATGGATGCTGACATTACCAACGCCACAGGAATATGATTTTGGCTTCGATAAAAAATCCAGCACACAACTAGGGCTGAAAAAAATACCTGGAAAGCCGAGTAAAGTAAAGAAAGCGTATGTACCGCCTGATACGACTACGTCAGGTTTGCATTTGCATATTGATTTTGACGAGGTGAAAAATATTCCTCCGGTAATGATTGTGTATTGGCCGGAAGATAAAGGTCTTAGTGCAAAACCCATAATGGATCATAAGGACGGCTACTTCGACAATAAACTGATAGTTGGCAATCAAGGCAGTATCATGCAGTTAAAAAATTCTGATGATGTAGGTCATACAATATATGTAAAAGACAAACGACGTAAAATTCATTGGCAATTGAGTTACATGCCGCCAGGATCCAGTTTTGAGCAAGCGCTGTTCTGGGAGGATGATGTGTTTGTAGAACTTCGGTGCCGATTACATTTGTATATGAGTGCTTGGGCGGGTTCAATTTCCAGTCGCTACTATACCATTATCCATTTTGATGAAGATGAAATAATGAAGGATGTGATTATCAGCGATTTTCCTCAAGAATTTTCTGAAGTAAAAATATGGGCTCCTAGAATGGATCTAATTGATACAAAAATCCTAGCAGGGGAGAGTCTTGAGAAAAAACTGGGTTCTTCAGGTAGTATAACGTTGACTAGGGTTCCTTAGTGGGAAGCAATGAATTCTAGCGCCTGAAAGAGGGCAGGTTACTATGTTTGTGTGAGATTCTCCCTGCTTTTTCTTCAATCATTCTCAATTGACACTCGGCACGTGTCGAAAAACCGCTATCGACACAGTGGGCAAGTCGACATAAGGTCAAGCAAGAGGCGATCGAAATCTCCATATATTCACCGCGACCATCTTCAATGGAAAAAGCCTCTGCTTTATCATAATACAAGACGGCCGTGTTAATGAGAGTTTCTTCTAACAGTGTAAGCTCAACTGCAACGGCATGAAATATAGAATTAACTTCTTCATTGTCGGCAACGTGCTGGTAGGTTTCAATGCCAGCGATGTTTTTCTTTCCGGTAATGTTAAACAAGCCAAAGTCGGTTTCGATCATATCCTTATCGATAGAACAAATCGGTGTAATACAAAGCGTTTCGCCTTCAATATTTCTAATTTCTAACACATCCTTCACGGCTAACTGGTCAAACATATCTTGCCCCTATGATCTTACCGAAAATACTGCCCGGTAAGATTGTATTTGGATTGAATGTTACCATTTTAATACTGAATGATAAGAGAAGAGGGGGACTAATACGGGTTAAAAGTGTGTGGTATTCACACTTTTACAAAGATCATTTAGGTATACGCAGCAAGAGCGAAATGGACAAGAGTAAGAGCCGTGGCTATAAACGAGCCTACTAAAAAGATGGCGGAAAATATCATTTGGTCCAGGTTTTTTTTTCGAAAACCTCTTTCAGTTTGGCTTCGGTTTGAATGCCCGCTATTGCAGCCATTACGCTTTGAAGTATTTGCAGGCTGGATGATTTATCGTTGTTGAGCTTCATGGTAGATCCTAAATTCTATCTGGTTAACAGTAATGAATCTCACAATTTTTTTGTCGCGGTTAACGTAACAGCCCCAAACACCGCAAAATCCAAACCCCTAATAGAAACAGAGAAAATTCTAGGCGTATTGGAGTTCCCGAACGGAACAAGGCTAGTCATCCATAGTGCTGAATTGAATTACGTGATGCAATATTGGTCTAATAACTACTTTTATCGGTGTGATGAAATATGTCGAGTATTTTCAATAAAATACAGTTTCTTATAAATACTCATGCGAATATAACCCCTCCATTGTTGTCGTGATACCCAAAAATCAATTATAGTTACAACAGAGTTTATATGTCTTGTCTATTTATGTTCTATGCCTAGTTCATTATATTGAGTGAGAAGGAGACATTAAATGAAGTTAAAGAAAAAACCATCACTAAGTTATTATCCTTGTTTTCCTTATATTGCATTCCTGCTTTTAACGATTGGACCCTTGCCGATACTTTCTGCCAAAGCTGAATTAATAAATGCTTCGGAGAAAACAGCCCTTACGGACCTCTTTGATCTTTCCATAGACGAACTCCTGAGTAATATGATGGTAAGTATATCGGAAGCAAGCGATAGGGAAAAAAGCATCCTGCAGACACCGGCTATCGTCTCTCGCTATGAAGCAGTTGATTTATTGGGCATGGGACTAAGAACGTTAAAAGACTTTCTGTCCTTTGTGCCAGGTATAGTCTGGGATGAAGGTGCTTTTGGCAATGGTCAGTTAATGGTGCGTGGCATCAGTGAGAACTTCGCTCAAAAAGTACTTTTTATGCTGGATGACGTGCCTTATTGGCAGCCCGTTCATTCTGCCATACCTTTATTGGGTATCCCGCTGGATGCCATCGACCATATTGAGGTGATAAGAGGGCCGGGTTTGGCGACGCAGGGGTCAGGAGCAACCACCGGAGTAATCAAAATTGTAACTAAAGATCATCTTACCAAAGATATTCGCCTACAACTTGGTTCAGACGATTTAGTCAATCTTGGCGGCTTCGCCAAAATGACAATTGCCCCGGGCCATAGCTTGGTACTTAGCGCTGAATACCAGGATGAGGATGGGTTTAATGCCCAATATGAAAATATCGATTTGGGTGTGCAGTCCGAAAATAAACGGGCACAAGATTTCAATTCCTTATTGGCACGATATGAATGGGAGACTGATAATAGCCTCCTCAACGTCACGGCCCATAGTTATGAGTCACAAGTAAATGGCGTCAACAACCCATCTAGCTTATTACCAAATCAACTGACCTACCGAGGCGATCTATTTGCCCTGTCCTATGATAAGTATTGGTCTAGTGATCTGCTGTTGACAATGTACTCGGATTACAATAAACATTTTCTTTCCTTTGATATTCAAGATTTTCCTTTTGCTGGCTCCCAGGGACGTATTAAATTTTCCGATAGCGGCAATAAAAATTTTCGCTGGCGTTCCGGTGCTAGGGTTGCATGGACGTTGAACGACAATATGAACTGGGTTTTAGGCTATGAATATGAACACAGAGAAACTGGTGACTATGAAATCTCGAGCGTTAATTTAGGTGTACTATTTGGTGTAGCCATACAGGCCGATCAGGCAAATGAGCAATCAATTTACAGCCAATTAGATTGGTCGATAGGCGATTGGCGCAGCATCTTAGGTGTTCGTTATGTAAACAACAATAATGCAGGGGAAGAATACCTGCCACAAGTGTCTGTAGTTTATTCCATAGACGAGAAGCAGTCGATTAAAGCACTTTATTCCGTGGGTTTTAACGCGCCTAATTTCTTTCAGACATCTATCTTAATACCAAACCCGCCTCCACCCACTGTTGGTAATCCCAAACTAGATGCTGAAAAGGTAGGCTCTATAGATTTATCCTATACCCACTTAGATCTAAACAGTTTATTCGTTTTTAACATATATTATTTGGAGGCCATAAACTTCGTACAAAGAGTTAACACGGGCACCGAAGTCACCTTCAGAAACTCTCTGGATTTTGATCGCTGGGGCTATGAGGTCGATTATCAGGCAGGGAGTAAAAAATCACGCTACTTCATTAATCTTTCCTACCATCATCAAGGCAGACGAATCATAGAGGATGATATACAGGCCAGATCTGCCCCCCGTTACACAGCATCAGTTGGCGCGCGCTACCATATCAGCGGCCCGCATTTTGTCGGCAGTTCATGGCGATTTGTCGATGAACGTTTGTCTGAAAATACTTCCGACATTGAGGAATATCATTGGCTTAATCTGCAATATCAATATGTGAAAAGGTCTTGGGAAGCGTATTTCAATATAGAAAATGCTTTTGATGATGATATTACCAATCCAGATGTTGATAGTAATACGACACAAGTATTAAGGCACCACGAAGGACGAGGTTATATGGCCGGATTTCTTTGGCACTTCTGATACCATGTGTAGTGGTTAGTTTTTTGTGCTCTTTTTATGATCTGTACTTTAATAGGGAATGGGCGCATAACCCAATGCAGCACAACCCAGCTTTATCTGAGGAGATAACAGGGGGTCCTGCAGAAGAACCCCTGATAGGGGTGCTGGGGATTTTCCCTCGATCACTATTGGTGAGGCTGCAGTGTTTATAATGAATACTAACCATCCAGATAATCGTAAGCGTCCGGCTAACCCCCTATGTGCTAGCTCGGCTTAATAGCTAACGGGTCGATATTCCAAGGCATCAAGCTCTCT
>NVVG01000174.1 GCA_002402125.1 Moraxellaceae bacterium | reverse complement strand
AATGACGTTGTTTTTTTTGTGAAGGATTCAGCTGCTCAATCCGCCTATAATCTCGATACCGGCCAGGCAGGTAAAACACTCTCTGGTTTGATGCATTACCCCGCCGTGAAACAAGCTGAGATTCGTGATGAAGTGGAGAGTATTCTCGCGTCAAAATCAAAAGTTGTGGATGTTTTCTCTTATCAATTTCTAGTAGACCTGACTTTTGGACGTGAGCATGAGTTTCGGTATCCTTTGTCTGTGAATACCCGGAATGGGAATATGCATGTAGGTTCGCTTATTGTGCTAATTGATAGTTATCCAATTGTGAGTGATTTCATCTCGAGATCGTTGGTTACCTTTGTCGCAGGCATGGTGCGTAATATTTGTTTCGGATTTCTTCTGGTTGTTTTGTATAACTATATGCTGGTTAGGCCCCTTAAAAAAGTTGTGCGTGGACTCGGTAAATTGGATCCTGATGACGCCGAACAAAAAATAGTAGACTGCTTTATTTCTAAGGATCAATATACCGATACTAGTACAGAAATGCAGGCGTTAATGGGCGGGGTTCAGCGCCTTTTTGAGTCAGCTCAGCAATCAATATCGCGGGTAAAAGAAGATGATGAGTTAAAGCAAGAGATTCTTAATGTATTAAGTCATGAACTTCGTACGCCAATGAACTCGGTATTGGGGAATTTGGATTTACTAAAACAGAAAGTTGACCGGGCGGAGTATTCCTATGTAGAAGATGCTTATGAGTCGGCGAATTTGTTGGTAGAAAAATTGAGTGACATGTTGTTGTTCAGTGAGATAAATTCCTGTTGTTTTCAATTGCATCTTGAAAAACTGCCTATTTCGAAACTTCTGGATCGAATAAAAAATGATTATCCAGAGGTTGATTTGAGGTGTGAGCCATCCGTTTCCGAGAGTGAATTTAAATATGATATAAGTTTGACGTATCAAGTTTTGAGGCAACTATTAGATAATCAGGTGAAATTCTGTGATATCGACGCAAGTTATTGTGAGTTTGGTGTGAATTCTGCTTCCAGGTTATTCGTCAGGTTAGTGGATAGTGGTCCAGGCTTTCCAGCAGACAAAGTGAAATATATAAGTGAAACCTTTCGCCAAGGTGAGCAAGGGTTTTCTCGTCGATTTGATGGGTTAGGCATTGGTTTGTCGATTGCGATGGGAGGAGTGCGGTTGCTTGGTGCACAGATGAAAATTGAAAACGTAAGCGACGGTGGGACCTGTATAGATATCCAATTTCCTTTTGAAATGATAGTTGTTTCCGCTGGTTCTGGATTGGATAAGTTGCCTCATGTACCCGAGAGGGTTTTTGAGGTTCATCCGCGACGAGTGCTGCTTGTTGAGGACAATAAAATTAATCAGGCTATCGAGTCGAAGATGTTATCTAAGATTGGTTGTTCTGTGGAAGTTGCCGGCAATGGTAGAGAGGCAATAGAGAAAATAGTTGAGCAGGATTTTGATGTCGTTCTCATGGATTGCCAAATGCCTGTTATGGACGGGTTCGAGGCTACAAGGGCTATCCGAAAGTTGGGGGGGCGAGTGTCTAAAATACCGATTATAGCAGTCACAGCGAATGCCTTGTCTGGCGATAAATATGCATGTTTAGAGGCGGGGATGGATGACTATATCGCTAAACCAGTGAGTACAGATGAACTTAAGGAAAAGTTGGCTTGCTGGTCTTGACATGTTTAGTGCGTCATTAGTGAAAAAAGGGGGCACTCCCCCCTTTCAAACCACAACCTCTAAATTTCAACCTCTAATTCTCGAAGATAGATTGTTGCTTAGCGGCTTTGAACTTTAGGGACTTCGGTAGAAAGTTCATTAGCCCAGTTATTGTTTTATTTATTCGCCCTGGAATACACAGCGGTTTTCCCGCCATTACCGATTGATAACCTTGTGTTGCAACATCTTCTGCGCTGCTCCATATAAAGTTTGGGAATTTGTTGGTTGCGTCACGTACTTCCATTACGTCATGAAATTCACTTCTGGTAAAGCCTGGGCATAGGGCTGTACAGTTAACGCCAAAATCGGACATCTCCAAATGCAGTGCTTCAGATAAGCAGGCAACAAATGATTTTACTCCGCCGTATAGGCTACCTGGCATTTGAGGAGTGAATGCGGCAACGGAGGAAACGTTAATGATACGACCATATTGTTGTTCTTTCATGTCGTCGGCAAACAGATAACACAGTTCAGTAACAGCAGTCATCATTACTTGCAGCATATCCGCATGGGCTTTCCAAGGAGTGTCAGCAAAGCCAGTTTTCACCGCGTAACCGGCGTTATTCACCAGTGCGCTAGGTTTGATGTGTTTTGACTGTAGTGTATTGTAAATTTTTTGCGGTGATGAGGGATCAGCTAAGTCAGCGGTGAGTACCTCGACTTTTATATTAAGTGATTCTTTTAACTGCGAGGCGATGTTTTCTAATTTATCTTTACGTCGCGCGACCAACACAAGGTTGAAACCATTGTTGGCAAATACCCTGGCAAATGCTTCTCCAATACCAGCGGAGGCTCCGGTGATTAGTGCCCAACGATCATGGCTTTCTTTTTTTGATTCGTTCATTGTTATCTCCGGTAGTGAGTGCATTCTGAAATTTGGCAAGCGGGGCTGCTTTGGTGAGGTTTAATACACGGCTACTTGCACTGTTATTCACATTATTGATTGAGAGGGGGTCTTGAGCCCACTGTGGCTACTAATCGGTGGTTCTCATCTTTGCGGATGATTCCAATAACAACTGTTTCACCTGGCCTCATATCTGTAACTAGTGTCATTGCGACTTTAGCATCTTCGATGGGGCTATCGTTTAGGCTGGTAATGATATCACCAGGTTGTAATCCTGCCAGATGGGCTGGGCCACCTTTAAATATCCCAGAGACTAACAGGCCGGGAATCAACGGTAGATTCAGTGATTTGGCGATTTGAGGGGTAAGGATGACAGGCTCAATGCCTAACCAGCCACGCACAACTTCCCCGTGTTGAACCAATTCGATTAACACTTTTTTAGCAATGCTGATGGGGATAGCGAATCCAATGCCTTGAGAACCTCCTGATTTTGAATAGATGGCGGTGTTTATGCCTATCAATTGGCCCAGAGCATTAATCAGGGCGCCTCCAGAATTCCCCGGATTGATGGCGGCATCGGTTTGGATAAAATCGACAAAGGCGCTTAAATTGTCCTGGCTTCGACCGAGTGCACTAACAATGCCTTTGGTGACGGTTTGGCCAATACCAAATGGGTTACCAATGGCTAATGCAACATCTCCCACACGGATGTTGTTGGTGTGGGCGAAAGTAATTGCCGGTAAGTTAGGCGCTTCGATAAATAAGACGGCGAGGTCAGTTTCTGGGTCGGTACCGATGACAGACGCGACAACTTGGCGCCCGTCATTCAGAGCCACAACAATCTCAACTGCGCCAGCAATGACATGGTTGTTGGTTACAACATAGCCTGATTCGCTCAGGATAACGCCAGATCCTAAACTGCGCTCCATACGTTGTCGTTTGGGGGCGGTATTGAGGCCAAAGTAACGGCGTATACGTGGATCGTCGTATAGCGGGTTATAGCGACGGGTAATGATTTTTCCCGCGTAGATGTTAACTACAGCAGGTTGGGCAATGGCTACAGCATCGGCGTAGGATACGGGTTCTAGTGTCTTCCTGGTGGGTTGTGTGGTATTTGGGGCGGCTACGACGGGTGCTTCTGCTATTTGTACTATTGTCGGTTGTTGCAGGCCGTTAGCAGATGGCATGTTGTAATAGATAAATAATGCGGCAACCAATAGCCCAACTGTCGCAGGGATAATAAAAAAACGTGCCATAATATAATTATCCGTAAAGAATCACTGATGAGAATATTAGGTATGGTATCACCAAAAGAATTGGAGCGTGAATTAAACCGATTGTTGGTTCCAGAAAACTTCCGGGACTATGCGCCAAACGGAATGCAAATTGCCAGTGACCAATTGATTAGTCGGTTGGTGACAGGAGTGTCGGCTACTCAAGCACTCATTGAGGCTGCTATTACACAAAAAGCACAAGCAATATTAGTGCACCATGGATACTTCTGGAAAGGCGAAAACCCCTGTTTAGTTGGGATGAAATATCGTCGAATAAAGCAGTTGATGGAACACGACATTAGTCTTTTTGCTTATCATCTGCCGATCGATGCTCATCCAACGTTAGGCAATAACGCCCAGCTAGCAGGGCGGTTGGGTATCCATATTGTAGATGGTTTGGATAAGGGGAATCCATACAGTATTGGCAATATTGGCGAATTCTCGGAGGAGCTTACGGGGCAACAGCTTTCACAGAGGATTGCCGATGTATTAGGGCGAGTACCATTACATATCGATGCACCTCAGAAACCCATTCGCACCGTTGCATGGTGCACTGGGGGCGCGCAAGGGTATATCGAGCAAGCGATAGCCTGTGGTGTTGATGCTTATATCACGGGCGAGGCGTCAGAGCAGACAACACATATAGCAAGGGAAAATGGCATTCACTTTTTTGCTGCGGGGCATCACGCGACGGAGCGTTATGGCGTGGCGGCGGTGGGAGCCATGATTGCGGAGAAATATGATATAAAACATGAGTTTATCGATATCGATAACCCGGTGTAACGTCAGGTTTGTTGTCTTGTTATAAATATATAGTGGTTGGGTGTAAAAAGATGGGAAAAACAGGGGTATAATCGGCCCCGAATTTCCATAGACTTGCCAAATTGAAGGTGTTTTTGCCGGCGAGTCGTATTCCACCCCTCTATATAAAGTAAAAAGGTTGCAATAAAGCCGATGTCAAAATTAGTGAACCCCCATGGAAGCAAAGACCTAAAACCACTGTTGCTTGAAGGCGACGCCCTGGCGTCGGAAAAGGCGCGAGCAGAAACTCTACCTCAAATTGAGCTTAGTTCGCGTGAAACTGGCGATTTAATCATGCTAGGTATCGGTGGATTCACACCTCTTGACGGTTTTATGGGAAAGGCGGATTGGCAGGGTGTTTGTGATGATATGAAAATGGCCAACGGTTTATTTTGGCCGATCCCTATCACTAAGTCAGTTTCTGCTGACACAGCTGAAGCAATTGCGGAAGGTTCCGACATCGCCTTAGTGGACGGTGAAACCGGTGAAGTTATGGGTATCATGACCGTTACCGAGAAATACAGCATTGATAAATCCCATGAGTGCGCCACGGTGTTTAAAACCACCGATGAAGAGCATCCTGGTGTACAGATGGTGATGGCGCAGGGTGAAATTAACCTTGCTGGTCCAGTAAAAGTGTTCTCTCAAGGTGACTTCCCAGTGAAGTATCAAGGAGTATATATGACACCGGCTGAGACCCGCGCTTTATTTGAAAGTAAAGGTTGGAGCACCATTGCCGCCTTCCAAACCCGTAACCCTATGCACCGCTCTCACGAATATCTCGCAAAGATTGCCATAGAGATTTGTGATGGTGTGATGGTYCATTCATTGTTGGGTAAGCTTAARCCTGGTGATATTCCKGCAGAAGTTCGTCAAGAAGCCATTGGTACCTTGATTGAWAATTATTTTGTTGATAACACYGTTGTGCAAT
Source organism: Moraxellaceae bacterium (assembly GCA_002402125.1). Taxonomy (GTDB): domain Bacteria; phylum Pseudomonadota; class Gammaproteobacteria; order Pseudomonadales; family Ketobacteraceae; genus 42-54-T18. The sequence goes on along the minus strand of NVVG01000174.1, from coordinate 4,827 downwards.
CAGGTTACCCRYTGGATATGCGTTATGCAGGWCCTCGTGAAGCYTTGTTGCATGCRTTGTTCCGTCARAACTATGGTTGCTCTCAYYTGATCGTTGGACGTGATCATGCYGGTGTTGGCGAYTWTTAYGGCCCGTTTGATGCGCACCATATCTTTGACGAGATAGAAAAAGATGCGTTGGAAACTTTGCCTTTACGTATTGACTGGACSTTCTGGTGTAATGAATGTGGCACCATGGCATCGATGAAGACCTGCCCACATGAGGCTAAAGATCGTGTATTGGTTTCTGGTACTAAGTTGCGTAAGGCTCTATCCGAAGGTGAAGAAGTTCAAGATAACTTCAGTCGCCCTGAGGTACTTAAAATATTACGAGCATATTATGCAAGCTTAGAAGATCATGAAAAAGTTGAAGTGAAACTTACAGGGCACTCAGCCAAGTAAGAATTCGTTGTAGTAAAAAATACCCTTGTATAGAAGTGAATCTAGCAAGGGTTTTTTTGTCTGAAATGTATGGGGTTAGAGAAAATTACGGTAGAGCGATACTGTACGTTCTCAAGGTGGAGTTGAACTGAAGAAACTATCCTTTCACATTAATAGAAATCTTGCGCGGTTTACTCTCTTCTTGTTTCGCAATTTCTATTGATAGTACACCCAAATCAAAAGATGCATTAACCTGAGTTACATCGGCATCTTTTGGTAAGCGAAACTGTCTTGAAAATGCCCCAATGACCCGCTCGTTATGATGGCTTTTATTTGAATCGTTACTTGGCTGAGTTCTTTCGCCACTAATCTTCAATTGATTGTCTTCTATCTCAATTGATACGTTCTCCGGCTGTATGCCTGGTAGGTCCATGACAATATGAAAGCTGTCTTCTGATTCGTTGATATCAACGGCCGGGTGCCAGCGGCGGGTGGAGGTTGTGGTGTTTTTTCCAGAATGGCGGCGAATAGCATCTTGCTGTAGTTGATCAAGTACTTGCCAAGGATTTAGGGTAGCGATGCTCATATTTGTTACTCCAATGAATTAAAATTAGTCTTTAAGCGTAAGGCAGATTGCCTCCGTTGCTATAAGAACTTGGGGAGTAAAAATACAATTCAATGGAAGGCAATAATAAAGTTACTATAATTGCATTGAGGCTTGAAAAGGTAGGAGGGTGCCCCTATCTCTAGGGGCCGAAGTAAATTGGATAGGGTTTAGCTTACGCTGGGTGGGATATCTTCTTTTTCATGTAATCCAAAACCTTCGTCAAGTGTGCCCGGTTCTTGAGGTGCGTGTGGTGGCGCGTAATCCCTTGGTGCTGCCGTGGCTGCGTCATTAAAGTCGGCATCATCCTCATCGTCAGATATTTGTACGTTAAGTGAATTGAATTCAGGTTTTGTTGTAAGCAGTGCGGCGTGGCTAGTCTCGTCAATTGAAAAACTCTTAGGAGGTTCGGTGAGTGATGACGCGGCATTTTCGAGATGTTTTTGCACAGAAATGTAGCTTTCTGACAAATTGTTAACAAGGTCTGCTGTTTTGTGGAAATGCTGGTTTACATTTTCTCGGTATACGGTGAACTCTTCTTGAAGTTCTCTCATCTGCCTTTCTACCGTGCTTTCTTCACGCTTTCGCGTAAGGCTAAAATAGCATATCAGCGCCCCTAAACTTGAACCAACGATAAAACTCGCAATTTCAACCCATCCCATTTTGATCCCCTGCGCTACTAATTACTTTCGATGACGGTTTTTCGGGTTATTCAACCGGATTTTTTATTATCCTTTCGTTAGCCCGTTGTTTTGATAATATAACCATATTCTTAAATAAGACAGCCTAAAGCCTAGAAAACTTACGCCTATAAAACGCTGCTGAATCAATAGGCTGTAACAATTTACGCTAACTTACGGGAAGTTGGTGGGATATGGTGCTCTTTAGGCAAGTTTTACCTGAAATATAGAGGGGTGGTAATGTTGGAATTTCCAGATGGGGAGAGTCGTTTTTTTATCAGTGGCCCCTGTGGTCAGCTGCAGGCGGCATCGATGGTTAAGTCTGATGTGTCAGAATCTGCTGATCTTCAAGGAGTTGTGACAGTTGTGTGTCATCCCCACTCATTAATGGGTGGCACAATGAATAATAAAGTCGTGCACACAGTAGCGCGTAGTCACCGGGACCTTGGGCGTAGAGTGGTACGCTTTAATTTTCGTGGTGTAGAAAAGAGCGAGGGCGAATATGCCAATGGTATAGGGGAAGTTGATGATTTGATGGCCGTATTGTCTTGGGTTAAATTAGTAAGGCCAAATGACCGTATTGTGTTGGCGGGTTTTTCCTTCGGTTCCTATGTGGTTACCCGGGCGTTGCAGCAAGCATTAAGCCTAGGTTTTGATGTTATCTCGTTGTTGCTAATTGCGCCTGCAGTAGAGAATTATGACTTTGACGCGTTTACCTCATTTGATGTTCCGCTTGGGGTGGTTGTTGGTGATAGCGACGAAGTAGTGGATCCAGCTGCAATTTATCATTGGTTTGATACGGTAGCTACATCAAAGCAATTGTTAACCCTAAAGGGGGCCGGCCATTTCTTCCATGGCCAGCTAACGGAACTGAGAGGGTTGGTGGAGCAGTTGTCGAGCTGAGGTGTGGTTAAGGATGGTTATTTTGTAGCCATAGCCCCATAGACAACGGCTGGGCGCTTCTATAGAGTGTCGCCACATTAGTCAGTACCATCTCCCGAAGTTTCTAGGTTAATGCTGGCCCGAGAATAATGGTAAAAATTATGACCCCCCTAGAAAAGTACAAACGCGACCTGGAGCGGCCCGACTTTAGTTATGATGTGGCCCAGGAACGGGCGGTAACTCATCTAGATCGACTATATTACGACCTTGTTACGAGGCAAAAAAGTAAACCTAAGGGGGTTTTTGCTAAATTTAGCGGAAAAACCAAAGCGGCGGCGAATAAACCTGTCATGGGGTTGTATTTTTGGGGTGGTGTTGGACGCGGCAAAACCTATTTGGTTGATACCTTCTATGAATGTTTGCCATTCGAGCAGAAAATGCGCATCCACTTTCATCGTTTTATGCAGCGAGTTCATAAAGAGCTGACTCAATTGCAAGGCAGTAAAAACCCCTTATCTGTTGTTGCTGATAGGTTAGCGGCTGAGGCGCGGGTTATTTGCTTCGATGAGTTTTTTGTCTCCGATATTACCGATGCGATGATTTTGAGCGGCATGATGGAGCAGCTCTTTGCGCGCGGCGTCACCTTGGTGGCAACTTCAAACATCGTACCCGATAGGCTTTATGAGAATGGTCTGCAACGGGCTCGATTTTTACCCGCAATTGAGCTCATTAACAAATATACAGAGATTGTGAATGTTGATAGCGGTATAGATTATCGGCTTCGGGCCCTAGAGAAGGCAGAGATCTTTCATGCTCCGCTGGATAAAGAAGCAGGCGAGAGTCTACGTAAGAGCTTTGATTCGCTGGCCCCCGAGCCGGGTCATGCCAGAGAGGTTATTGAGATTGAAGGACGCCCGATAGAAACAATCATGCTGGCGGATGATGTGCTCTGGTGTGAGTTTGCAGCCTTGTGTGATGGCCCTCGTAGCCAAAATGACTATATTGAGCTTTCTCGTATCTATCATGCGGTATTAATATCGAATGTGCCGGTAATGACYGGWTTRACYGATGATTTGGCAAGGCGCTTTATCAAYCTTGTGGATGAATTTTATGATCGYAACGTYAAACTYATCCTGTCAGCSGAAGCAYCTATAGAAAAACTCTATGGRGGAGGGCAGCTTGAYTTYGAATTTAAGCGAACCCAGAGCCGRTTGYTGGAGATGCAGTCACATGAGTAYYTGGCGCGAGAGCATAAACCTTAGGAYGCCTCTAAAAATCGCCTTATGAGCTTTGTTTTTGATRTTGKTGTGAAAAAGGTGAGTWAGAACTACAGAAGATACTGACGTTCGCTAAAGTCTTTGTTACAATCCCCCAAAATCTGCAGCGGAGATCAACCGCACACGTTAGCATGCAGTGCGAATAGAGGCGTATGCCTATTATTACGCTAAAAATATGAGTTTTATTCAAGTAGCGAGCTCCCCCCCCGAAGCAGTTTCTCTCTCGTTTAATTGTAAACTCAAAATTCAATACAAAATCGCTTGTCAAATTCAGGCAGGTTGGGTAGTATTCGCGCTCTTCATGAGTTAGTGAATCATGACCAAGTATTCTAGGGTAGAATAGATGAAAACTTATAGCGCTAAGCCAGAGACAGTAGAACGTGACTGGTATGTAGTTGATGCAGAAGGAAAAACACTGGGCCGTTTGGCTGCAGCCATCGCATTACGTTTGCGTGGCAAGCATAAGCCGGTGTATACACCTCAYGTTGATACAGGTGATTACATCGTTGTAATCAATGCTGAAAAAATTGAAGTAACYGGAAAAAAACGTACCGATAAGATYTATTATCGKCACAGTGGWTATCCTGGCGGCTTGAAATCAATCAACTTTGAGAAGTTAAACGCTCAAAAGCCAGAAATGGTCATTGAATTAGCAGTTAAAGGTATGCTTCCTCACAACCCTTTAGGCCGTGCGATGTTCCGCAAGCTCAAAGTGTATGCAGGAACTGAGCATAATCACGCGGCTCAACAGCCTAAAGAATTGAATATCTAAACGGAAGCGAAATCGTGGAAACAAATTACGGTACAGGTCGACGTAAGAGCTCTGCAGCGCGAGTATTTCTTCGTGCAGGTTCGGGTAGCATCGTTGTTAATGGTCGCCCATTAGACACATATTTTGGTCGTGAGACGTCTCGAATGGTTGTTCGTCAACCATTAGAGTTAGTCGAAATGACAGAGAAGTTTGA
>NVVG01000173.1 GCA_002402125.1 Moraxellaceae bacterium | reverse complement strand
CGCACACCGCGCACAAGCATCAACCCATGGTGTCGCCAAGTTCGCACCGATTGCTTGCGCAGGACCTTTGTTAGCCAATGAACTAGAAGCACTCGCCAAAGCAATGAATCAACCAGCAGCACCGGTTGTCGCCATAGTTGGCGGCTCAAAAGTATCGACTAAACTCACCGTATTAGACTCACTAAAAAACATGGCAGACCAACTGATTGTGGGTGGCGGTATCGCTAATACGTTCTTAGCCGCAGCCGGTTTTCCCGTAGGAAAATCACTGTATGAAAAAGATCTAATCGAAGATGCCAAACGCTTGATGGCAGAAACCAATATTCCTTTGCCAACAGACGTAGTCGTCGCAAAAGCCTTTGCCGAAGACGCCGAGGCAACCATCAAAGCCGTCGCCGATGTCGCTGAGGATGATATGATTCTCGATGTTGGCCCACAAACCCAGCAAGCATTTAACGAGATTTTAGCCGGCGCCAAAACCATCGTATGGAACGGGCCTGTTGGAGTATTTGAGTTCGATCAGTTTGGTGAAGGCACTAAAGCAATGGCATTGGCTATCGCCGAAAGCAGCGCGTTCTCAATCGCAGGTGGTGGTGACACCCTTGCGGCAGTTGATAAGTACGGCATTAAACAACAAATATCCTATATTTCCACCGGTGGTGGTGCCTTCTTAGAATTTTTAGAAGGTAAAACACTGCCAGCAGTAGCAGCATTAGAAGCTTGTGCAAAAGGCGCTTAAAAAAGGCTCGGCACAAACGTCAACTAACAGATAAATAGAAAAAGGAGATTAACATGGCTTTGGTAAGTATGAGACAGCTGCTAGATCACGCAGCAGAAAACGGATACGGCATACCCGCATTTAACGTCAATAACCTCGAGCAAATGCGCGCCATCATGGAAGCGGCAGACCAGACCAACAGTCCGGTGATTGTGCAAGCTTCTGCCGGCGCCCGTAAGTACGCAGGGTCAAATTTCTTGCGCCATCTAATCCTCGCCGCAATTGAAGAGTTTCCTCATATTCCCGTCTGTATGCACCAGGATCACGGTACATCACCCGCGGTATGTCAGCGCTCAATTCAATTAGGTTTCTCCTCAGTAATGATGGATGGTTCATTAGGAACCGACGGAAAAACCCCAAAAGATTATGACTACAACGTAGACGTCACCCAAAAAACCGTCGCCATGGCCCACGCCTGCGGAGTTTCGGTAGAAGGTGAATTGGGTTGTTTAGGGTCTTTAGAGACCGGTGAAGCCGGAGAAGAAGATGGCATCGGTGCAGAGGGCATCCTTACTCAAGAGCAAATGCTAACAGACCCCGAAGAAGCGGCGGATTTTGTCAGAGCAACTCACGTGGATGCATTAGCCATCGCCATTGGAACGAGTCATGGCGCGTACAAATTTTCTCGTCCGCCCACCGGTGATATATTGGCAATTGAGCGTATCAAAGCGATTCATGCACGCATCCCTAACACTCACCTGGTGATGCACGGTTCTTCGTCCGTACCACAAGAATGGTTAGCCGTGATTAATGAAAACGGTGGCAAGATACCAGAAACTTATGGCGTGCCGGTTTCCGAGATCCAAGAAGGCATCAAACACGGTGTACGTAAGATCAATATCGATACCGACTTACGTTTGGCATCTACTGGCGCTATTCGTCGATTCTTGAGCGAAAATCCAGCGGAGTTTGATCCTCGTAAATACTTGGCAGTAGCAACACAAGCGATGAAAGACATTACCATCGAGCGTTATGAAGCCTTTGGTACTGCAGGCAATGCAGACAAGATTAAGCCGATTAATCTTGAAGCCATGTTTGTCCGTTATGAAAGTGGCGAGTTAGACCCACAAGTGAAGTAAGGCGGTCGTAATATACCAATGGGGGTGTGGAGCTTATCGAATATAGGCATCCCATCCCCTTTTTTAATGGATTGTTTTAAACCAACCAATTGAGGAAACGAAGATGAAAGCTATTGGCTATCAACAACCTTTGCCGATCAATGCCGCAGACGCGTTGATCGATATTGAATTGCCGAAACCTACGGTTACAGGAAAAGATTTATTGGTGCGAGTAGAGGCGATTTCAGTTAATCCGGTAGATACCAAAATTCGACGTAACGCTAACCCAGAAGGAAGTGAATACAAAGTACTCGGTTGGGATGCTACGGGTATTGTTGAGGCGGTAGGGGAAGATGTAACCCTGTTTAAACTCGGCGATAAAGTTTGGTACGCAGGTGCGATTAATCGTTCTGGTTCCAATGCGGAGTATCATCTGGTAGACCAACGAATTGTCGCCAAAATGCCTGAATCACTGGATTTTGTCGATGCCGCCGCATTACCGCTGACGTCAATCACAGCATGGGAGCTTTTGTTTGATCGCCTCAATTTAACTGGTGAGAGTAGCGGAGAGCTGTTAATTATTGGCGCAGCGGGAGGGGTTGGATCGATGATGATTCAATTGGCCAAAAAACTAACAAAGTTGACAGTGATTGCCACGGCATCAAGACCCGAAACCAAAGAATGGGTAAGCTCGCTTGGCGCCGATCATGTGATTGATCACAGTAAACCGTTAAGCAATGAATTAGCGTCCATTGGCCTGGAGCAGGTTAAATATATCGCAAGCCTCACCAACACCAGTGATCATCTAGCTGCGATCGTTGACATCATAGCGCCGCAGGGCAAGTTGGGCGTTATTGATGATCTTGAAACCTTTGATATCATGCCGTTTAAACGTAAAAGCGTTTCCGTGCACTGGGAGCTCATGTTTACCCGTTCATTATTTGAAACCGAAGATATGCTTGAACAACACAAGCTGCTATCAACCATTGCCAACATGGTGGATGCGGGTGAATTACAATCTACCATCGCGAGTAACTTTGGGGCGATTAATGCGGATAACCTAATTCGGGCTCATACCTTGTTGGAATCTGGTAAATCCAAAGGTAAAATCGTATTGTCTGGATTTTAACCGCATCCAATGAATTAACCGTAGTATTAACAAGAATGCCCAGCAGACAGGTTGTCTAAAGGGCGTTCAATGTGAGTACATCGGTCGTAAATAAGCCCCAACTATAGATAGCGGTTAATCCAAGAGTATAAGCAGCAAGGATCAGAACATTAACCGGATTGCCGGAAAGTTTTGGTGTTTTGATCTGCGATACATTTAAGGCCGTGAGCCCTAAGCAGCAAGCATAGAGGATTACCGAAAAGCTGCTCTGGGTAAAAAGACCTTCGAATAAAAACAAGAAAACCAGAAAAATATTGTTGTTATCAAGTGCTAGGCCAGTGTATTTTGCGCCGTCAGCAAGCCCAAACGTACTAAAATAGCACAGTCGAATCGCACTGCCTGCCAGTATTAGAAAGGCCCCGGGAAGAAAAATAGGGTCGAATTTGCCATAACTTAACAGCAGGATGGCAGGAGTGACACCATAGCTCACGATGTCTATGAGTAAATCAAGCTGTCCGCCAAACGTTCGGTCTGCACCCGTTCGGCCTTTCATTCGTCGGGCAATGAGCCCATCGCCCCAGTCAAAAGCAACGGCCCAGATCATTCCTATCATTGCCAAGGAGTAAACACCCAAAATTGCATAATAAATAGCCGCTAATGTGCAAGCCAACCCTGCTAGTGAACAAATATTGGGAATATCTTTGACATAGGAAAGAATGGAGTTAGGCTGTAATACCTCAGGTGCAGGGTTTTCCGTTGGCATCGTAGATCCTATTTGTTGCTTTACAGGGATTGTCAAAATATTAACAACATATTTTCGTGTGGGTAATTTTTAATCATGTTTTGTAAACCTTAAAATTCAGGTGTGCTATGATAGCAGCGAAAATGACTATAACCAAAGGATAGATTGATTAATGATAGTGTATACCGTAGGTACATGGGATCTCTTGCACGTTGGACACCTTGCATTGTTAGAATACTGTAAAACATTGGGTGCGGTTGTTGCCGTAGGGGTAGCTTCCGATAATGTCGTTAGTCGTTATAAGCCCAACGAGCCGGTTGTTCCTCTTAATCAGCGCATGGAAATGCTAAAAGCGTTGCAATGTGTCGATATTGTACGGCCTTACTATGAGTTAGAATACGCATCTGCCTGTAAAGCACTGAATGTCGATATTTTTGTGATCGGCGAGGATTGGGGCAAAAAGCCACATAACCTTGGGGTGGAATCGTATTTAAAAACAGCAGGCAAACAGATCGTCCAAGTTAGTTATAACCCCCAGACCTCATCTACGGAAATAAAGGAACGCGTCGTTGCTCAAGCAATTTCGAGCGATTATCAGGTAAGTTATTCCTGCAAAGCGATTGAAAAGAAAATGTTTACGGTCAATCAACCATCCATTATGAGCTCAAGCGATCTTGTCGATTTAGCCCTGTAGTTCGAATAAAATAGTTAAGACGTAAGCTACATTGATGTGACAATATGCCATTCGATAAAGAAAAGGTAAGGCGAGCGATATCACCGCTAGTAATAGGGGAGCCTGCATTAGGGGATGAGCATCTTGCGTCTTATCGTGAATACTATGGCATTGATTTTGAGAACAAAAAAAACAACCTGACGGCTAGCGTAGGTTATATTGATATCACAGACTACCGTATCTTTGTGCATACCTTTCAGCAAGAACACAGCAAGGGTACGGTATTTGTCATGCATGGTTATTATGATCATGTGGGTATCTATGATCATATTATTGAATACCTTCTCGATCAAAATTTTTCTGTTTTAATGTTTGATTTGCCAGGCCATGGTTTGTCAACCGGTGATAGTGCGGCCATACCGGACTTTCATCGTTACCAGATTGTTTTAAATTCGGTGCTAGATAAAGCCAAGGGCAATATGGCGGGACCTTGGCATGTTGTGGGGCAAAGTACCGGCTGTGCGATTATTATGGATTTTTTATTGTCAGGCAGATTCACCCCGGAAAATTCCCCCTTCAAAAAAGTGATCCTACTAGCCCCACTGGTGCGACCTCATAGTTGGTTTTTGGGAAAGCTCGCGCATTTTTTCGTAACCTTTTTTACTCAGCACATTGCCAGGGCATTTGCGAGAAACTCCAATGATGAAGATTTCTTACATTTTTTGAAAGAAAAGGATCCCTTACAGTCTAGGATGTTGTCCGCTCGTTGGGTGGGTGCTTTAAAAAATTGGGTGCCTTATATTGAAAATAGAACGCGCAGCGATATTCCTATTACCATTATTCAGGGYCAAAAAGATSAAACGGTAGATTGGAAGCATAATGTTGGGGTGATAAAAAAGYTATTTCGACAGTCGGATTTTGTTTTTTTTGCCCGTGCTCGCCACCAGATGGTGAATGAAGAAGAGGCACTACGGCATAAGATATTTGAAGTGATAGGCGCTAGATTAAGTCTTTAGGATAGGCCGCAAATTATCGCTAACCATATTGACAGTGTGTGATGTTACCGGCAGTATRCTGTAAATCCTTCCAGTRTTCGGTGTRTTATGGCAGAGCCCCTAAAAAATTCCTATGATGTTTCCTATATGRATCGCTTGGCCRCGAGTTTTTCCAAGCAGTTTGTTAAACAAGGCCGTAACAAATTTAATAAGAAACAATTCCATCAACATGTGTTTGATCAAAGCTGGGAAGACAAAGAACTAAAAGCCCGTATGGATCATATAGCACGGGTGATTCACAAAATACTTGATGTTGATTATGTTTCTGCGTTAGAAATTGTCCTGCCTGTTTGTGAAGATTTTGGCGGTTATGAAGCCATGTTTTTCCCCCACTTTGTCGAATTATACGGGGTGGATCACTGGCATGAATCCATTGCGGCCTTAGAACACATGACGCAGTTTTCCAGCTCCGAGTTTGCCGTACGACCATTTATCGTTAAAGCCCCAAAGAAAATGATGAAACAAATGTTGCGCTGGTCAAAACATGAAAATCATCATGTGCGTCGCCTTGCTTCTGAGGGTTGCCGCTCTCGATTGCCATGGTCTATGGCATTGCCCGAGTTTAAAAAAGATCCATCGTTGATTCTTCCAATATTAGAAAGGCTAAAACAAGACGAGTCAGAATATGTGCGTAAGAGTGTGGCAAACAATATCAATGATATCTCCAAAGATAACCCTGATCTGGTGAAAGAAGTAGCAGGGAGATGGCTAGGAAATAATAAACAAACCGATTGGATAGTTAAGCATGGTTGCCGGACGTTGCTTAAACAAGGTGATCCAGAGGCGTTACAGTTATTCGGCTTTGTTCCAGGCCAAGATGTAATTTTGTCAGGGCTAAAGCTCGATAGAAAATCGATAAAGATTGGAGATGATCTGCTATTTTCATTTTCGTTGTCCAGTCAACGTAGCACGTTGGGATTGTTAAGAATTGAATATGCTATCGATTACATGAAATCAAACGGATCACATTCAAGAAAGATATTTAAAATTTCAGAAGGCGATGTCCAGACAAAAAATAAAGATATTCAGCGTAAGCAAACGTTTAAGGAAATGAGTACTAGAAAGCACTATCCAGGCAAGCATTTTTTGGCGGTTATTGTTAATGGGGGTGAAGTTAAAAAGATAGCTTTTATGGTGATGCTGACATGAATGCATAGGGTGTTGCCTCCATGCACCGCATCGTATAAGGTTCGCTACAATAATTGCTTACCCAAAGGCTCATTCCATGGATCAAATAATCGACAAAACCAAGCCGATAATGGTTACCGGCGCTTCAGGTTATATTGCCAACTGGATAGTAAAGCTGCTGCTTGATGCCGGTTGTACTGTGCACGGCACCGTACGGAATCTTGATAATGAAAAAAGCGTTGGCCCGCTCAATAAAATAGCCTCAACGGCAGCCAACGGCACACTGAAATTATTCAAAGCAGATTTGTTAGACAAAGATAGCTTTGATGCCGCCATGCAGGGCTGTGAAGTTGTCATTCATACCGCGTCACCGTTTATCGTAAGGGGTTTTAAAGACGCCCAAGAAGCACTGATTCGCCCAGCAGTAGAAGGCACCGGCAATGTGCTGGCGGCGGTCAATCGCACAGACTCAGTCAAGCGCGTGGTGTTGACCAGTAGTGTGGCGGCAGTGATGGGAGACAACGCTGACTTAACGACAAATCCACGGGGTTGCTTCACCGAAGAAGACTGGAATTTTTCTAGCAGTGTTAATCATCAACCTTATTCCTATTCCAAGTTCCTAGCAGAAAAAGAAGCCTGGAAAATTCACCACGGTCAATCCCGCTGGCGTCTAGTTACCATCAACCCCAGCATGGTGGCTGGTCCAGCGTTAACCCAATCCAGTGCCTCAACCAGCATCGATACCTTGCGTAAACTGGGAAGCGGTCGACTGTGGCCAGCGGTACCAAAAATACATTTAGGCTGGGTAGATGTTCGGGATGTGGCAGAAGCACACTTGCAAGCGGCATTTCGCCCGGATGCAGAGGGCCGTCATATAGTGTCAAACGGTGAGCCTTCCATGTTGGAAATAACCCAGATGTTAAAAAAACATTTTGATCAGGGTTATCTATTTCCGATGTTTGAATTGCCAAAAGTGTTGCTGAAATGGGTGGCGTGGATAATTGATGCTAGTGTTACGCCAAAGTTCATTCAGCAAAATGCGGGCTATCCTTTAGCGTTTGATAATTCTCGAAGTAAACAACGATTAGGGTTGGAATATCACGATTTAGAACAGACCTTTGTTGATCACTTTCAGCAGTTACTGGATGATGGTTTGGTGCGGCGGAAGTAGCACTGGACGATGAAGTATTCTGCAACTATCGAAAGCTTAAATATTAATTTTGAGAATACAGGGTACCCATTAAAATCCATCAGCTAATGATTTGAATGGGAATCAATGTGCTCCAGCTGTTATAATCGAGAGGTATCATCAGTCTATTTATGCGTATTTTTCGTCGATATAGACAATATTATTTGAATATATCGTTGCTTAAATGTGAGTTATATCTAAATAGAAAATTAAATCTAGTGCTTAGTCGATGTGGATATTATGACCCCTCGCCAGCTGGTTTTTTCGATTAAAAAATCAATAGCACAAGGCTCGGCCGCGGGCATTCTTCTTGTGCTGATGGCGGGGGCAGCCTTGCTGCTGGCCAACAGTCCTTTTGCCAGCCTATACGAAAGCCTATTGTCAATGCCATTAGAAATTCGCATTGGAGAATTGAATCTTGCCAAGCCGCTGCTGTTCTGGATTAATGATGGTTTAATGGCAATTTTTTTCTTTTTGGTGGGGCTGGAGGTAAAGCGCGAAGTACTCACTGGACATTTGTCGACGCGATCTCAAGTGGTTCTACCCGGCATTGCCGCAATAGCGGGAATAGTTACCCCGGCATTAATCTATTATTGGTTTAATCGACATGAAAGTATTGCCATTCAAGGCTGGGCAATTCCATCTGCCACCGATATTGCCTTTGCGTTGGGAATATTTAGCCTCTTTGGAAGTCGTCTTTCTCTATCACTAAAATTATTTTTATTATCCGTTGCCATATTTGATGACCTGGGAGCCATCTTTATTATTGCCATTTTTTATTCAAGTGAACAGTCATTCCTGTCACTTGTCGTTGCGGGTACCGGCTTGATGTTGCTCTTCGGTCTGAATCGTTTTTCAGTCAGAAGTCAGGCGGCATACCTTATTATTGGTGTTATCGTTTGGGTGTCAGTGCTTAAATCTGGCGTCCACGCCACCCTGGCGGGATTTGCAGTTGCGTGGTTTATACCGTTAAAACTTGAAAATCTATATGGTCACCCGATGCTGCCTCACTTAGAGCAATCATTAAATCCGTGGGTGTCTTTTGTGATTTTGCCATTGTTTGCGTTTGCCAATGCAGGTGTATCACTCACCGGGGTTTCAATGAACACTTTGTTGAACCCAGTTCCGTTTGGTATCGCCGCCGGCCTGTTTATCGGCAAACAGGTGGGGATCTTTGGTGCTTGTTGGTTGGCCATTAAACTCGGGTTAGCTCGGTTGCCGGATCGCACTACTTGGTTACAGTTTTACGCGGTTACCGTGTTATGTGGCATTGGTTTCACCATGAGTTTGTTTATTGGCTCACTCGCTTTCGAGGCACAGGGTGTGAGTTACATGAGTGAAGTAAAACTGGGTGTATTAGTAGGATCATTGTGTTCTGCTATCGTTGGTTCTGTGCTGATCGCGCTCTCACAGCCTCGCAAAGAAACCATGAGCCAAGAAGAAACAATGGATTGAGTATAGGGTTGGTAGCTTGCGCTGAGAATTGGTCAGCATACGGACGTGGCGGCATTAGGTACCGTACATCTGCCAAACAGCTAGTGCCGCCTTTGTTTTATCAAACACGGCACCAGTAGGATTTTGACTAAAATCAGTTTGACGGTAGCGGAGTCTCCATATATGTGCCTTCTATTTCTTTTATGTGTTATCAAAAACTATGATTGTTTACGTTGAAGCCTCATGCCAAGACCGGCTAGGCCTAGTGCAAATAGAGAAATAGTCGCTGGTTCTGGAATCGCTCTAACACCAGAATTAATAGTTACGCGAATAAACTCACTATTGTCACCATTGTTTGAGTCCCAATACCAAAGTAAGAGCTCTCCAGTTGCTACTGCGTTGCCCGCAAAGTTGGTGCCCAAACCGAAGAGGTTACCATCAATAGAACCGACTAGAGTACCATAAGGGAGGGTTGTACCTGATTTACTAAAAGTACCAAAGTCTACTCCGATTTGAGTGCCGGCTGCTTGACCCGACTCATCAGCGCCTGTGGCAAGTAATACTCCAGTTAAACCATCAGCATTGGACCAGCGAGGTAAAGCACCAGCATTCCATAAGTCACCTGCAGCAGTAGTGGTAGTAAACGCGTCACCTGCGGTTAGGAAAACTCCTGTTGATGCGCCGGAACCGCCGGATATGCTGTTTGCTTTGGCAAACACATCGATTATAACTGCATTTGCTGCACTAGAAGCCATAATCATCATTATAAAAATGGTACTTAGTATTTTATTCATTTGATTCACCGATGGGTTAACAACTAATTGAGTACGGATGGTTTTTTCTTTGCCGGATTAAAAATTGCAATATTGATACCAGTAAATATTTTTGTATTGAAATTAACGGTTTGATGGCGGCTGGTGTTGTCCTGAGGTTCAATGTGTAAAAAAAACTGACAGGGAAATACGCAGAGCAGTGGCCTATATAGTATTTTGTTGAAAGTAATAACTATTTATTATAAACATAGGTCGCGGAGGAGGGTGCGTTATATCTAGCGAATATGGGCGGGCAACTTTGGTTGGAATGAACACAAATTTAATTTTGGCCGGCTGCTATGGGATGACGGAAAAAAATCACGAAATAGATCTCCATTTCAAAGAGTTGTAAACAATTCGCAGGAAAGTAATTGCTCATTAGGTATAGATTTCTTCTCTGATCCAGATTTCTTATAGTCCTTTACTATTCAAATATTAGGTAACGAGTGTGTTCCCTCGACTCTTTTCTATTAGTTCATTGAAGTTTGACATTAAATCCCCTCAAAG
>NVVG01000001.1 GCA_002402125.1 Moraxellaceae bacterium | reverse complement strand
GGCTGATAGCAGTATGCCGGCAGATTGGATAGCCATGGATATGCTCCTCTCCTTTGGTAAGTTTTCCTTTTTCATATAATATTATGGTGTATTGGTATAAAAATATGGTACTCAAATTCTAACCCCGAGATCAACGGTATCCGGTGAAGGTACGGCAATGGCTTAAAACACTTAACCATGGTCGACCTCAATGGCCCAGGCTGAATGAAAGCTCCATTTTTGAAAATATGCGGCCATAATGGCACTTAACAAAATAACAACAAACCATCTTTAAAGAGTAAATCTTGTTGACATTGGCAGTCAGGTGTGCGAAAAAAATTTACTAACCAGCCACCTTGGAATATTTAATGTCTAGAGTAGAACTAAATGAACTTGAAAGAATGCTAACGAATAATACCGTTTTGTCTGAATTAATAAAACCGTTATCGAACATATTGAGCTCTACCCGATACACCAAAAATTATCCAATACTAACAATGCCGTTATTTTTCATGTTCGGATTTTTGCGTCACCTAAAGGGCACTAAAACATCTAATGAGTACCTGCAAGAATTACAACATATCACAGAACATAAAAATTACCCTCTAGCGCGATCCACTTGGTCTGATGCTCTGCACTCAAGCGATAGATTTGAAGTATTGCAGGACATTTTACCTGCATTGGTGGAAAGTGCAAAATTAAATTTACCTGATCGCTTGTCTGGCGTGCCGGGCTTAGCGAGCCGCTCAGTGTATGCTTTTGACGGGACTTACCAAATTGAAAGTTGTCATTTCAAGAAAAAAACGAAGAAAGACGGTGGATCTCATAGCCCAAAAGGACATTGTTTATTGCCTTGTTTCGACGTGAGACTGGGAATACCGATAAACGCCTATATTGAAATAAGCAGTAAGCACGAGATTTCAATATTAAAAAGTCAAGTTTTAGATCGGCGCGGTATTTTTTATGATACCGGCGCATTAGTTATAGCTGATAGAGGGTTAGTTGACTGCCCCTTCTGGGATAGTGTTAAAAGCTCCAGAGAAATTGAAGTTATAACCCGTTATAAGATCAATATGGTGATTGAAGAATCAGAAAAAAATAAAATTCGTCCTTTACTTCAAAACGAAGGAATAATTGCGGATGAGACGGTGAAACTTAAAGCTAGCAACAAGGTTTGGCGTTTAGTCACTTACCGCACGCCTGAAGGTCAAGAGTATAGGTACCTGACAAATAATTTCGATTTGGAGCCTGGGGTTGTCGCGTTCCTATATCTTCGCCGCTGGGATGAAGAGAAGTGCTTTGATACATGGAAGAATGATTTTTCTCAGCTAAAAGCATGGGGCAATTCAAAAACAGCTTTAAGGAACCAAACATTTCTTGCTGTTATAACTTCAATATTAGTCGCTATTTTTGTGAATAAGCATATGTCTGACTGGGGAATTTTTGATGAGAAGTCGCTAAAAAAACAAGAGAATCGATTTAATGATAAACTACTAAATTCCCGCCAGCCTGGAAGTGACCGAACAACAGTGCCTTGGCATTTTCTGTTTTACAAAAACACATCAAAAATCAGCAAGCAGGTTTTGAGGTTTCTAAAGTCATGTTTCATGAAAAAACCCTCTGAGCAGCTTTACGAGAGCCAGCTAAAGCCTAAACTACTAAAGTACTTCTAAATGACCGGATACCGTTGATCGCAAATATAGACAGGTCAAAAAACGTGACCACCAACAAGCCAAGCACTAAAAAAATAAGCCAATAATACGTCGAGTTTTTATGGTTACGGTACAGCTCATTCAAGCGTGAACGATTCTGCAATACCAATCGAATGCGACTGAGTTAAATGAGTACTGAGTTTCTCATCCAACATATCCTCATACATTTTGGATTCAAAGCTATCGAAATAATTACCTTCACTAAAAGAGCGATTCGCTTTGCGCATGGACTTCAGCATCATGTGCATAAACAAGGATTCGAACTTTTTGGCCACTTGCTCAAGCTCAGCTGAATCACTTTCATCCAGATTGGCACTAGCGAGTTGCAAACCAGCCAGATTTTGAAAATCAGAAGCCTGGGAAAAACTGTGAGCCAGGTTAAATTGATTGGCAGGGGATACATTCATTTTTAAATAACCACAAGTTCTGCTTTAAGCGCACCGGCTTGTTTTAGCCCTTCCAGTATTGCCATTAAATCCCCCGGGGCGGCGCCCACCTGATTGACGGCAGACACAATCTCCTCAAGCGACACACCAGCCTTAAATTCAAACATGCGATTATTTTCCTGGGTGATATCAATATTGGAGCGCGGCACAACAACCGTCTCACCACCCTCCGCAAAGGCGCCGGGCTGACTCGCTTCTGCATCCTCAGATACCGTTACTGTCAAGCTGCCGTGGGTCACGGCAACTGCTGCCACTTCAACATGCTTACTAATAATAATGGTGCCGGTTCGAGAGTTAATCACGACCCGAGCGGGTGTCTCGCCCGCTTCTATCGTGAGGTTTTCTAATACGGAAAGATAAGAAACCCGTTCATGTGCACTTAAAGGCGCAGAAACCCTGATAGAACCGCCATCCATGGCATAGGCGACGTCTGGACCCAACAAATCGTTAATCGTGTCTGAGATGCGTTTCGCCGTGGTAAAGTCAGGTTGATGCAAATTGAAAACAAGATCACCCTGCATAAAACCTGAAGGTGCAATGCGTTCAATCATTGCACCATTGGGTATGCGTCCGACACTGGGCACATTCACCGTAATGGATGATCCATCAGCGCCTTCGGCACCAAAACCACCGACAACTAAACTGCCCTGGGCAATGGCGTAGACGATGCCATCAATTCCTTTAAGGGGCGTCACCAGCAAACTCCCACCTCGTAGACTCTTTGCATTACCAATGGATGAAACCGTGATATCGATTGCAAATCCAGGCTTAGCAAAAGCAGGCAAAGTCGCATGAATAGCCACCGATGCGACATTCTTTAATTGTGGTGTGACACCCGGAACCGGTGTAATACCAAATCGCTTCATCATGTTGTTAAAAGTTTGCACCGTGAAGGGTGTCTGTGTCGTTTGATCACCCGTACCATCGAGGCCAACTACCAGTCCGTAGCCCACCAGCTGATTACTTCGCACACCAGCAATAGCCGCCATATCCTTTAATCTCTGGGCATATGCCGGCAAAACCAAAAAGCTGATCAAAACCAATGCAAATAAACGAGTTTTTTTCACGGTAAATATCCTTGATTCAGGTCAAAACGGGCTTAATAACCAAACTTGGGGCTATTAAAAAATCTGGCCAACCAGCCAATTCGATTACTGTCAGCTACCGCGCCACGACCGCCATAGGTGATTCTGGCATTGGCAATTTTGGTCGAGTCAATGGTATTGGTGGCATCAATATCAACGGGTCTAATCATACCAGTGATACGAATATACTCATCACCCTGATTTAGCTTCATCCACTTCTCACCTCGCACCACAAAACTACCGTTAGGCAACACTTCAGCGATAGTCACTGCGATATTACCTTGCAAACTATTGCTTTGATCACTGCCAGCACTACCGGTAAATTCGCCTTCTGAGCCTAGATTGGTAATTTCACCGGCAGCGTTACCCAAACCCAGGATCTCTTTACCTAACACAATGCTTCCGTTCATCTTATTTGAAGTATCTTTCTTGATATTGGTGCTCGCAGATTTTTTAGACACTGTGCTTTCATTTAGGCGCACATTGATAATATCGCCCACCCTTTTTGCTACGGTATCGTTAAATAAAGGCTGGTAGCCATTACTGGAAAACAGACTGCCGGCAGAATCTGGTTTGGGTGTTTTAATATGCGGATATTTTGGCGCATAAAGAGGATCGTTCATGGTGGCATCCTGAAGACCGGCGCAAGCACCCAGACTTAAGAGAATGCAGAGCACTGAGAGCATTGAGGCAATTTTGATTATCTTCACAGGTATATCCTTTAGACCAAAACAAAAATGTGATGCGACAAAAGTTGCCGCTTTCTTTGTATAATCTTAAAGATTGCAGGATTCGGGCCAGCTTTTAGTTTTGAGGAGAGATCCTTCACAAGAACAGCAAAGGATCCCTTCAATAAATCTCTGAAATAAACAGGCGAATGCGATTTAGCGCTTTGACTAGAATTTTGACTAAAGATTTTATCTAAAGATTTTGACTAACAAACTGCAACATCTGATCTGCAGTGGAGACCACTTTGGAATTCATCTCATAAGCACGCTGGGTCGCAATCATGCTCACCAACTCTTCTACTACACTCACATTCGAGTTCTCGAGAGATCCTTGAATAACCGAGCCCAGGCCGTTTAGTCCTGGCGTACCTTCCTGGGGCGCCCCACTGGCTGCAGTCTCCAGGTATAAGTTGCCACCCCTGGACTGTAAGCCGGCGGGATTAACAAAGTCTACCAACTGGATATTGCCAATGCCGGTAAGATCAACCTGACCTGCGAGGGCCACGGTAACCGTGCCATCAGTACCGATGGTAACTGACTGCGCACCATCCGGAATGGTTAAAGCCGGCTGCAAAGGATCACCGTTTGCGGTAACGATTTGCCCATTGGCATCAATATGAAATTGTCCGTCACGGGTATAGGCCAAGGTGCCATCTGGCTGTAGAATTCGCAAAAAACCACGACCATTTATCGCCACATCCAGGGCATTATCGGTTACCTGCAAGCTGCCGGTCGTAAATATCTTTTGCGTACCTGCGGCTCGCACCCCCGTACCTAACTGCAGCCCTGAAGGCAGCTGGGTTTCCTGAGATGCTTGTGCGCCCGGTTGACGCTGGATCTGATAAAGTAAATCCTGAAATACCGCACGGTCTTTTTTAAAACCAATAGTACTAACATTAGCCAAATTGTTAGCTATGGTTGATAAGGCCACATCCTGTGCCCCCAGACCGGTTCTGCTTACCCATAGTGCCGCTAACATAAGTCTATCCTTTCAAATATTTTCAAACTAATTTGTGCCCATCCAAAAACTAAGATTGAGCGTGTTACGTCCTTTGTAGACGCCTGATATTATTAACCAACTGACATTTAGTTCTGCTACATTCAGTCGGATTTGCCCATTTCTGGACAGGAACTAACTAGTTCTTATCCGGAAACTAAAATCGAGCGGATTACTGCCCTGCTAAATGCTTGAATTTGCTAACTAACTGTTTCTTAACTTTGCGACATTCAAGTAAAAATAGCTGTTTCTGGACGGGCACTAACTAACTTG